>JBBCIP010000358.1:0-9045 GCA_037189785.1 Alphaproteobacteria bacterium | reverse complement strand
CCTATCAGGGAACACCGGCAATATTCGTGAATGCGTCACCACCGGGCTCGACCCGGTGGTCCATAAAGTGGCGGTGCCGGTCGGGGCACAAGGGGATTGCGCCCTATCAGGGAACACCGTCAATATTCGTGAATTCGTCACCACCGGGCTCGACCCGGTGGTCCATAAATTGGCGGTTCCGGTCGGGCACAAGGGGATTGCGTCCTATCAGGGAACACGGTATGCCGGGGCCATGAAAAACGCGGTTATTTTACTCAGCGGCGGCCTTGATTCCGCAACCTGCCTGGCCATTGCCAAAAGCCAGGGCTATGCATGCTATGCACTCAGCTTTCGCTATGGGCAGCGCCATTCTGTGGAATTGGATGCGGCGCAGAAAGTTGCCGAGATCCTTGGGGTTGCCGAACACAAGATCATTGATATCGACCTTAGGGCTTTTGGCGGCTCGGCCCTGACCGCTGATATCGACGTCCCCAAGGATCGCGATCTAAGCCAGCCCGAAGACGACATCCCGGTCACCTATGTGCCCGCCCGCAATACCATTTTCCTGGCTTTTGCCTTGGCCTATGCCGAGGTGCGGAGGGCTCAAGATATTTTCATCGGCGTCAATGCCTTGGATTACAGCGGCTATCCCGATTGCCGCCCGGAGTTTATCGACGCTTTTGCCAAAATGGCCAATCTTGCCACAAAAGCCGGAATTGAGGGAAAGGGTGGCCTGACGATCCATACCCCGCTGCTCCGCCTCAGCAAGGCCGGGATTATCGCCGCCGGCAGCATGCTCGGGTTCGACTACGGGGTCACCATCAGTTGCTATGACCCCGATGCAGACGGCGCCGCCTGTGGGCATTGCGACAGCTGCCAATTGCGCCGCAAAGGCTTTGCCGACGCCGAAATCCCGGACCCAACCCGTTACAGCCAAGCCACGATCGGGTAACGCCATGACCTATGCGGTCAAAGAACTGTTTTACACACTGCAAGGCGAAGGCGCCCAAGCCGGTCGCGCCGCCGTATTTTGCCGCTTTGCCGGATGCAATCTGTGGTCCGGCCGGGAAAGTGACCGGGCTGAGGCAGAGTGTACGTTTTGCGACACCGATTTTGTCGGCACCGACGGCCCCGGCGGCGGCAAGTTCAAAACCCCCGCCGCCCTGGCCGAAGCCGCCAAGGCGTTATGGCCTAAAGACGCCGATGGCCGCGATCTCGGCACCCCATATATTGTCTGCACCGGCGGCGAGCCGTTGTTACAATTGGACGAGGCCTTGATCGCCGCACTCCATAGCGTCGGCTTTGAAATAGCCATCGAAAGCAACGGCACCCTGCCCGCGCCGCCCGGCATCGACTGGATTTGCGTCAGTCCAAAAGGCGCGACCACCATCGTGCAAACCACAGGCGACGAACTGAAACTGGTCTATCCCCAGGCTGACGCCATGCCGGACCGCTTTAAGGACCTTGGGTTTCGCCATTTCTTCCTGCAACCGATGGATGGGCTGGGGCCAAGCGCCGTGGTCACACGGGCCCGCAACACCGCCACAGCGCTCGATTATTGCCGCAAAAACCCACAATGGCGGCTCGGGCTTCAGACTCATAAGATCCTGGATATTCCGTAAGCACCGCCAACCCGACGTGCGGGTGACGAGATGGACCACCGGGTCAAGCCCGGTGGTGACACACCATGTCATTGCCGGGCTCGACCCGCCGATCCGCATGCTATTTAGCGATGTCATTGCCGGGCTTGACCCGGCAATCCAGGGTCAGCACCGCTAGCCGCGCCCGCGATAGGTCGACACACCTTGGTCCGGCAGCCATAGGCCGTCCGGCGCGGGGCCGGTGGCATAAAACACGTCGATCGGGATGCCCCCGCGCGGATACCAGTAGCCGCCGATTCTGAGCCATTGCGGGGCCAGAGTATCGACTAAGCGCTTCCCGATCTCGACCGTGCAGGCTTCATGGAACCCGGCATGATTGCGGTAGGAATGCAGGTAAAGTTTCAAGGACTTGCTCTCGACCAGAAAATCACCCGGCACGTAATCGATGACCAAATGGGCGAAATCGGGCTGGCCGGTGACCGGGCACAGGCTGGTGAATTCCGGACACGTAAAGCGCACCAGATAGACGCTGCCGGGATGGGGATTCGGGACCCGTTCCAGCACTGCTTCAGCCGGCGAGGTCGGTGCCGCCGTGCTCGCGCCAAGCTGCGTTAGTCCTTGATAGATTTCATTGCTCATCGCCTGGGGTCTCCGCTCTTGCACCAACGTCCTCTACGGGTTAACTACAGAGAATAGGCTATGAACCGCAAGGTTTTTCAACAATTGAAGGGTTGACCATCCCCCCATGGACGTCAAGCAAGGCTTTATCGATACAATCGGCAATACACCGCTCATTCGGCTGAAACAGGCGTCGGAGCTGACCGGCTGCGATATCTACGGAAAAGCGGAGTTCCTCAACCCCGGCGGCTCCGTGAAGGATCGCGCCGCTTGGTATATCGTCAAGGATGCCGAAGAACGCGGGCTTTTGAAGCCGGGCGGCGTCATTGTCGAAGGAACCGCAGGCAACACCGGAATCGGCCTTGGGCTCGTGGCCAACGCCCGGGGCTACCGCACCGTTATCGTCATGCCGGAAACACAATCCCAAGAAAAAAAGGATATGTTGCGGCTATGCGGCTGCGAACTGATTTTGGTGCCTGCAGCCCCATATAAAGACCCCAACAATTATGTGCGCTATTCCGGCCGCTTGGCCGAAGCTATGGCCAAAACCGAACCCAATGGCGCGATCTGGGCCAATCAGTTTGATAATGTCGCCAACCGGCGCGCGCACATTGAAACCACCGGCCCGGAAATCTGGCAGCAACTGAATGGCAAGATCGACGGCTTCGTGTCGGCCGTCGGCAGTGGCGGCACACTGGGCGGCGTATCGCTCTATCTCAAAGAAAAAAATCCCGCCATCAAAATCGCGCTCGCTGATCCGTTAGGAGCGGCGCTTTACAGCTTTTATAAAACCGGCGAACTCAAAGCCGAAGGCAGTTCAATTACCGAAGGCATCGGTCAAGGTCGCATCACCAAAAACTTGGAAGACATCGTCGTCGACGAGGCCTATCAAATCGACGATGCCGAAGCGTTGCAGATCGTGTTCGATCTTTTGAAAGACGAAGGTCTTTGTCTCGGGGGCTCAAGCGGCGTCAATGTTGCCGGTGCCATCCGGCTGGCGCGTGACCTCGGCCCCGGCCACACCATCGTGACGTTGTTGTGCGACAACGGCAGCCGTTATCAAAGCAAAATGTTCAATCCGGAATTCTTGCGGGAAAAAGGGCTGCCGGTGCCATCGTGGTTGGATGACACGATCCCGCAAACCTCCACCGTCCCAAACGTTACCCTTTAAGGAGAGGCTGTTATGTCGCCGCTAATATCTACGGAATGGTTGGCAGAACATTTGGACGCACCGGACGTGCGCGTGGTTGATGGATCGTGGCATTTGCCGCAAGAAGGCCGCGATGCCCGGACTGAATATAAATCGGCGCATATCCCGGGCGCGGTGTTTTTCGACATCGACGACATCTCCGATACCAACAATCCTTACCCGCATATGCTGCCGCCGCCCGAAAAATTTTCGAGCCGCGTGCGCCGTCTGGGATTAGGCGACGGCAATCGCATTGTGATCTATGATGCTGGTGGCGGTGTCCGCAGTGCCGCCCGGGTGTGGTGGATGTTTAAAACCTACGGTCATCGTGATGTTGTTGTGTTGGACGGCGGCTTTCAAAAATGGAAAGCCGAACACCGCCCCACGGAAGACTTACCGCCGATGCCGCGCGAACGTCATTTCACCGCCCGCAAAAACAGTTTCCTGGTGCGCAATATCGATGATGTGAAGCGTATTGTCGGCGATAGCACGGCACAGATTATCGATGCGCGGTCTGCGGATCGGTTCAGCGGCAAAGCGCCGGAACCTCGGCCCGGCGTGCGCGGCGGCCATATGCCCGGCAGTTTCAATGTGCCGAACGGCAGTTTGTTCAACCAAGACAGCGGCACATTCAAATCCGCCGCCGAGCTTGAGCAACTGTTCAAGGATGCCGGTGTGGATCTGAACAAACCGATCGTCACCAGTTGCGGGTCCGGTGTCACCGCGGCCAATTTATTATTGGCGCTGACCATCATCGGCGTGCGGGATGCCGCGCTTTATGACGGCTCGTGGTCGGAATGGGGGGCGCAAAGCGATACTCCCGTGACCACCGCCTGATGACAAAGAAAAATAAAAACACGACGCTCGTTCATGCCGGTCGGCGCAAAGACTTGACCATGGGCATCGTCAATCCGCCGGTGTTTCATGCGTCGACCGTTGTTTTCGATACGGTTGCCGATATGAAGCGGGCCGGTGCGGCCCCTCATAAAATCATGTCCTATGGGCGGCGCGGCACCCCGACCACCTTTGCCTTGGCCGAAGCCATCACTGAAATTTCAGGTGGCGCGGATACGGTTCTATTCCCATCAGGCTTGGCTGCTGTCACCGGCGCCATTCTGTCGTTCGTCAAAAGCGGCGATCATATTCTGATCACCGACAGCGCCTATGAACCGACGTGCAGCTTCGCCGATCATACCTTGCGGAAGTTCGGGGTCAGTGTTGATTATTACGATCCGATGATCGGCAGCGGTATCGCAGCCCTGATCAAGCCGGAAACAAAAGTTGTCGTTGTCGAAGCGCCCGGCTCGATCACCATGGAGGTGCAAGATATCCCGGCTATTGCCGCCGCTGCCCACAAGGCTGGCGCTATTGTCATCATGGACAATACCTGGGCGACGCCGTTGTTTTTCGATGCGTTCGCCCATGGCGTCGATGTTTCTGTGATGTCGCTGACGAAGTATGTTGTGGGTCACGCAGATGCTTTGCTCGGGTCCGCCACAGCAACCGCAGAAACCATCGATCGGTTACGATACGAAAGCGGGCTGATCGGGTTTTCGGCTGCCCCGGATGATGTTTACCTGGCGCTGCGTGGTTTACGCACATTATCGGTCCGCGTCAAACAACATGAGGCCGCTGCAAAAGATATCGCAAGCTGGATCGCCAAGCGTCCGGAAGTTGCCCGCGTGTTGCACCCGGCTTTTGCATCCTGCCCCGGTCACGACATTTGGGCGCGTGACTTTACCGGCTCCACCGGGTTGTTTTCTTTCGTGTTGAAAGACGACAGCGAAGCGCGCAGCACCGCCTTCCTCGAAGACATGCAGCATTTTAAAATGGGCTTTTCGTGGGGCGGCTACGAAAGCTTGGCCATGGCGTACCGCAATCTAGCGCGGGTGCGCACAGCAACTGGGTGGACGGACGGCACGGTCATGCGGCTTCATATCGGGCTTGAAGATCCGGATGATTTGATTGCCGATCTAGACGCTGCGTTTGCGCGCTACAACGCGGTATCTTAATGTAAGCTCATCTTGATTTAAACACGGCGCGGCAACGCATAACTCACAAAGAACATAACACTCGCTGCCGTGATGATCGAAGGTCCGGCTGGGGTATCCCACGTATAAGACGCCAGTAATCCGCCAATGACCGCCACCGCGCCGATGATGCTGGCGCGGATCGCCATCGCTTCTGGTGACATCGCACCGGCCCGCGCGGCTGCCGCCGGAATAATCATCAACGCCGTCACCAACAGCACCCCGACCACACGCATGGCGACCGCAATCACGATGGCGATCAACACCATGTAAGCCAGCCGCACCCAAACAACGGGCGCGCCTTCCACCCGGGCCAAATCTTCGTGCACGGTGACCGCCAACAGCCGCGACCACATCGCGATCAGCAAGGTGAACGCAACAGCGACACCGCCATAAATCCACGCCAAATCCGACCACGTGACAGACAAGATATCGCCGAACAAATACGCGATCAGATCAAACCGCGGCCCGGCCAATAAGCTTACGGCCACCAAGCCGAACGCCAAGGCCGAATGCGATAAAATGCCCAATAACGTATCGACAGCAATCTTCCGCTGCTGTTCGAGAATAGTGATCAATACCGCCGCCCCGACACAAAGAACGACAATCGAAATATGCGGCGCCACCCCGATCACGAATCCAACCGCCACCCCCAGCAATGCTGAATGCGACAAAGCGTCACCGAAATAGGCCATCCGCCGCCACACCATGACCGATCCCAGGGGACCACAAATCAGCACCAAGGCCAAACCCGCAAGCACTGCACGCTGTAGAAAAGGATCAAACATTCGATTGGTCCTCCTGCTGCTGCGCAGGATGATGCGTATGATCGTGGCCGTGATCGTGGCTGTGATCGTGGCCGTGATCATGCGTGTGGTCATGCGTGTGGTCATGGGTATATAGCGCGATGGCGTCGGCTTCGACCCCGAATAACTTGCGATAGGCCGGATCCTGCCGCACCGTTTGCGGCGCACCGGAACAGCACACGTGACCGTTCAGACAAATCACTTGATCGGTCGCCGACATCACCAGATGAAGGTCATGGGATACCATCAACACCCCGCAACCGGTTTGGTTTTTAAGACTGCCGATCAAACGATAAAGCGCTACCTGCCCGGCCAGATCGACGCCCTGCACCGGTTCATCCAAAACCAGCAACTGCGGTTTCCCAAGCAGGGCACGCGCCAATAAGGTTCTTTGAAACTCACCGCCCGACAGGGTTTGCACCGGCGCATTCCACAAATCTTCAATCCCGACCAAACGCAAAACATCGCGGCAGTCTGACCGTTTGACCCCAGGGCGCAGACGTAAAAACCGCTCGACTGTGATCGGCATCAGCGGATCGATAGCTACTTTTTGCGGTACGTAACCGATGCGCAAATTCGACGCCCGGAACACCTCGCCCGCGTCCGGCTCGATGAGCCCCAGAGCAATCCGAACCAAGGTACTTTTGCCGCCGCCATTGGGGCCGATCACCGTCACCACCTGGCCCGCCGCAACGCTCAAATCAGCGCCATCCAAAACGGTGCGGTCGCCAAACCGTTTTCGGATATGCGACAACTTCAGAAGTATCTGATCCATGGGCGTTAGGCTGCCATGGTGCGACAATTGGCACAGACGCCCAACACTTCAATCATGCTGGTGGTGACCAGGAAATTGCTTTCGGCCGCTTCGCGTTTGATGGCATCGCGAATGGGGCGACTGTCGCGCAATTCCTCAACCCCCTTGCATTCCTTGCAGATCAAAAAGCCGCCACGATGATCCTCATCGGGTTTGGCGCAGCCGATGAACGCATTCAAGCTTTCGATACGATGGATCAAATGCTGTTCCAGCAGGAAATCAAGCGCCCGATAGACCGTGGGCGGCGCGGCATTGCGCCGTTCCGCCTTCAGAAGATCCAAAATCTCATAAGCCGTGATCGGTTTATGCCCGCTCCAGACCAGTTCAAACACCCGCCGCCGCAAATCCGTCAACCGTGCCCCCGACCGATCGCAAATCTTCTCGGCCGACACAATGGCATCGGATACGCATTGGTGGTGGTTGTGGTTATGGCTGATCGCGTCGGTCATGATGGTCCTGTCTGTGGCCTTTCGGTGTTACATTATATCACTTGATCGGCATATACCACCATCCTAAAGTGCCACAGATCACCCTGGATACCACGACTGGACGCGTTATGACCTATACTGCCGCCGTTATCGATGAAACCTTGAAAGCCCTGACTTTTACGGCAGATGGCTTGGTGCCGGCGATTGCCCAACAGCATGACAGCGGTGAAATCCTGATGATGGCCTGGATGAACGCCGATTCGGTGCGGGAAACCCTGGAAACCGGCCGCGTCTGCTACTGGTCCCGGTCCCGGGGCAAGCTATGGCGCAAAGGTGAAAGCTCGGGCCAACAACAGCGCCTGGTATCTTTTCTGGTCGATTGCGACGGCGACACCATCTTGCTGAAAGTGGATCAAGACGGCGTCGCCTGCCATACCGGGCGGCGCAATTGCTTTTTCAACGAAGTGCGCGCCGATGGGCTGGCAATCAACGCCCCGGTCCTTATTGATCCGGACGCGCTTTATAAAAAATAACAATCAACGATGGGCAGCGCCCTGGACCACCGGGTCAAGCCCGGTGGTGACGATGACTGATAAACCATGCGTCATTGGAATTATAAACTATGCGTCATTGCCGGGCTTGACCCGGCAATCCATCTGTGTCGCCGTTGTGCGCGTGGCGTCATAGACCACCGGGTCAAGCCCGGTGGTGACGGATGCGTGTGTGTATCGTCAATGGACGACGGGCAGCGTCATGGACCACCGGGTCAAGCCCGGTGGTGACGGATGAGTGTGTATATCGTCATTGCCGGGCTCGACCCGGCAATCCCAGAGACGCTAATCACGCACGCCGCGGATGACCGGGATAGAAAGATCGCGGATCTTTTTGCGTAGGGTATTCCGGTTTAACCCCAACAGATCAGCGGCGCGGATTTGATTGCCGCGGGTTGCTTCAAGACTGCGGATGATCAACGGGCGTTCGACTTCACGGATAATCCGATCGTAAAGTCCGCTTGGCGGCAGACTGTGGGGATGAGCGGCGAAATAGGTTTCAAGATGCCGTTCGACGGCTTCCACAAGATTTTCATCCTGGATGACCGGTTGCTCGATCCGAAGCTCTGTCGTTTCCGACAACTCCATTTGGATGATATCGACGCCGATCACGTCTTCGACATAAAGCGCGCCCAAGCGACGTACAACGTTTTCAAGCTCGCGCACATTGCCCGGCCAACGATAAGTTTTCATCCAATCCAAAGCCGGTTTATCAATCAGCTTCGGCGGCAATCCTTCATTCACGGCGCGTACCAAGAAATGACGCACCAGATCGGGAATGTCATCGGTCCGTTCGCGCAGCGGCGGAATGCGGATCGGCACAACGTTCAAGCGATAAAATAAATCTTCCCGGAACAGACCTTGCTTGATCAGCTTTTTCAAATCTTGGTTGGTCGCTGCAATGATGCGCACATCAGTTTTGATCGGGCGGCGACCACCGACCGTCATGTATTCACCTTGTTGCAATACGCGCAGCAACCGCGTTTGCGCTTCAATCGGCATGTCGCCGATTTCATCCAGAAACAGTGT
>JBBCIP010000357.1:0-40199 GCA_037189785.1 Alphaproteobacteria bacterium | reverse complement strand
ATGGTGGTGTTAAGCCCATGGTTGACGCTGATCGCTTTTGCCCTCGTCCCGCTACAAATTTTATTTCTCAAAAAGGCTCGCCCCTATCTTAGCCAACGCACGGAAGCCTTGCGGGACCGGGCGGGTGAGCTTGCTGCCTATATTGTCGAACGCTTGGGCGGTGTGCGTTTGGTGCAAACTTTGGCGCGCCAGGATGAAGAACAGGCCAACTTACGCCGCTACCAAGATCGCTATCGTGACGATCTGTTGAAATTGCAAACCACGTCTTATGTGGTCGGGGCCGGTCCGGGATTGTTGATGACGGTATCGACGGCGGCGGTGTTCGTAATCGGCGGGGCGATGGTGATTGACGGTGGGGTGATGCTTGGGACGTTGATTGCGTTTTCGGCCTATATGGGGCGCGCTGTCGGGCCGGTGCAAACTGTGTTCGGTCTTTATGCCGCCGCCGCCCGGGCCGAGGTCAGTCTCCGCCGTGTGATGAGTTTGATGGATAGCGCGCCCGCTGTGCGGACGCCCGCCCACCCGAAACCATGGCCGACGCCTGCCGTGGGGAAGTTGGTGCTTGATCATGTGACGTTCACGCATCCGAACCGCGAACAGCCGATCCTCGATAATCTCAGCATGACGATTGACGCTGGTTGCAAAATCGCCTTGGTCGGGGCGTCGGGCGCGGGTAAGTCGACCGTGGTCGATCTTTTGCAACGTCACTATGACCCGGATCATGGGCGTGTTTTGTTGGATGGCGTTGATGTGCGTGATCTTGATCTTCAAACCTTGCGGCGCCGGGTTGTCGTGGTCGGGCAAGACACCATCGTATTCCGGGGCAGTGTTGCCGATAACCTGCGCTTGGCCGCGCCCGAGGCAACAGATGATATGGTACAGCACGCCATCCGCATGGCGGCGTTGGACGATGTGGTCGCACGGCTGCCGCATGGTATGGACACGGATATCGGCGAACGCGGCACGGCGTTATCGGGTGGGGAACGCCAACGGCTCGCCTTGGCGCGAGCAGTGTTGCAAGATCCGTTGGTGTTGATTTTGGATGAAGCGACAGCGGGCGTCGATCATGAAACCGATATGCGGCTGATGACGGCGATCGATCGCGCCTTTGCCGATCGTACCCGCATTATTATCAGCCATCATGAGCGCAGCTTCGTCGGTGTCGATAAGATTTTACGCATCAATGCCGGGCGATTGGTGCCATGACACTGCGGGTCGCGATTGTCGATAGCGGTATCGGATCGCAGCATATTGCAATCGTTTCCCGTAATTTCACCACGGCACAAAATGATCTGGATCATGGACACGGCATGGCCGATCTTATTCGGCACATCGCGCCGACGGCTGCTTTGATCGATGCCCGTGTGTTCGGTGAAAAACTTATAACGTCGGCGGCGGTTGTTGCGGCGGCAGTGGATTGGGCGGTGGCCGAAGGCGCACAAATTTTGAATCTCAGTTTCGGATTGGTTGACGACCGTGATGTCTTGAAAACAGCGATTGCGACCGCGGTTGCGCAGACGGTGTTGGTTGTTGCGCCGGTACCGGCCCGGGGTGGTCCGGTTTATCCGGCGGCCTATCCCGGTGTGATCCGTGTCACCGGCGATGCCCGCTGTGGCGACGGTGATTATTCGTGGATCGGCGATGACCGTGCCGATGTGGGGGCGAGCCCGCGCCCGCTGCAAGGCCCGGATCACTTGGGTGGATCAAGTTTTGCTGCCGCCCGGGTCAGTGGCGCCTTGGCAGCGCTTGCGCAAGTAACGGGAACGCCGACCGACTTGCTGGCAATATTTCAATCGCAGTGTGTTATTCAGGGGCGTGAACGGCGATAAGCCCGCGACTTGATAACCAGGTCAATGCCCGCAGCACGGCTTTGGGCGTCACTTGAAAGTGTTCTGCGAGTGTCGCCGTGGTGTGCCCGGGGATAGCTTCTTGCAGCCTGACCAAGGGCGCCAGCGGCACATCATCCAATGCTAGGACCCCGCGAGGATGATCGGCCGTGACGATCACTTCGCGCTCCATCACATAACCGTTGCTGATGACCGGGGCCAAAGCAATGCGGGGTGGCGCAAGGTCGGGGCTGGCATGAGCCGGTTGCGCGTCGGGCCAGGATCTCCGCGCGGCCCAAAACGGGGCTTCGGCAAAGCGCTTTTCCAGGGCATAAAAATCACGCCCGATCCGAGCATGGCGGAAAAAGATGTCGGCGGCGCGCTCTGTGTAAAAACGGTGGGCGATGGCGCTGTCTTCGGGACGATCAAGAATGGTGGCGACCACGGTTTCCGCGGTGCGGGCGCTGGCGATGGCTTCATAAAGGCCGTGGCCCGATAACGGGTCGATGGCACAGGCGGCGTCGCCCAAGCGCAAACTTGGCGGCCTATTGTCACCGTGGTTCAGATCCCAACTGTCGGCCAGGACGGCCCCGGCATCGCGCGCCATGACCGGGGTCGTCGGCTCGAAATAGCGCAGGCCCAGGCCGATTTCCGGGCAAGCGTCGAGGGCTTGGTCGAAAATGCGCTCCATCACGGCCCGGGTCAGCCGCGTCGCTCCGGGATCGCAGGTGGCTTGAACCACGGCCCGGCCGTCGGGGTGAAAGGCGGCCCAGACCCAGCCTCCGGCATGGGCGGCGATCAAGGTCCCGGCGTCACTTTGCGCGCCATAATACCCGCGCCATAGGGCCACGGTTTTCGGGCCGCGTTTGGCCGCGGTGCTGCGCGGGGCTTGGCGACCGCGGGCGTCGACGACAAACCGGGCTGAAAACTGGGCCGGGTCCAGGGGCCCGCTGACCCGGCGCGTCACCACGCTGACCCCGGCTGTGGCTGCTTGTTGCCGCAGGGTCGCGTCGAAGCTTGCCCGTTCCACGAGAAATTCTTGATTGGCCGCCGCCGCCCGCCCGCCCCAGTAGGAAATACGCGGCGCCGGTGGGGCTAAGCTGTCTTCGGGGACGGCAAGACCTGCGGCGCGCAGACGTTCGATCGCCCGCGGCGACAGGCCTTCCAAATAGGCCTTGGTCTTGCCGCTGGACAAAAGGGTAACCGCATAGCCGCGCCGGGCCAACAATGTGGCGGTAACGCTGCCGGCCGGCCCTCCTCCGATTACGGCGACGTCATAGATGGGTTCGCTGTTCATGACAGGAAGACTACCCGAAAAGGACGCGACTTGCACATTATCCTGTAGCCCGCCACAATGCCCCCGATAATCTCCGTATTACCTTGGAACACCCTAAAATTTATTGGGTTTCCCCTACATTTATTGGAGTTAAGGTGTCGCGCGAAACATTTTCTCTGCTGCGGACCCGCCGCTTTTTGCCGTTGTTCCTGACGCAGTTTTTGGGCGCATTCAACGATAACGTCTATAAAAACGCGGTTGTCATCTTGATCACCTATCGGATCGGGGCGACGGTTACAGCTAAGCCGGAATTGCTGGTCACCTTGGCCGCCGGGATCTTCATTCTGCCGTTCTTCCTGTTTTCGGCGACCGCCGGGGCTCTGGCCGATAAATATGAAAAAGCGCGGCTGATCCGTCTGATCAAGCTCGTGGAAATTGCCATCATGGGGTTGGGCCTCGCGGCGTTTTGGTTGGCTGATGTGTGGTTTCTGTTGGCGGTATTATTTTTGATGGGGACGCACTCAGCGTTTTTCGGGCCACTCAAATACGCGATTTTGCCGGATCATTTAAAGGATGATGAATTGATCGGCGGCAACGGCTTGATCGAAGCGGCAACCTTTGTCGCTATTCTGTTGGGCACCGTATTGGGCGGGATCATCGTATTGCAAGATGGCGGTATCATCACCGTGGCCGCGTTTTGTATTTTGCTGGCGGTGCTCGGCTATGTGACCAGCACCGGTATTCCCGCCACCACGCCGACGGCGACCGAGATCGTGGTCCCGTGGAACATCGTGACCGCGACCAAGCGGTTGATGGTCGAAGCGCGGCAAGATCCGGTGGTGCGGGCGGCGATGATCGGCATTTCCTGGTTTTGGTTTTTGGGCGCGACCTATTTGGCGCAATTCCCCAATCTGGCGAAGAACACCTTGCACGCCGATGAAACGGTGGTGGTGTTGTTCTTGGTGCTGTTCGCGATCGGCATCGCGGTTGGGTCTTTGCTCTGCAACATTGTGCTCAAAGGGCGTATTTCGATGCGCTATGTACCGCCTGCAGCGGTGCTGCTCGGGCTGTTGTCGGTGGTGTTTTATGGGTCTATTGCGGGCTATGACTGGCAGCAGGACAAGCTTCTCGATGCGGCAGGGTTCATGGTGCAGCCGGGCGGTTGGGCCGTGATCTTATGCCTTCTGTTGATTGCAACGGCGGGTGGATTTTTTTCGGTACCGCTTTATGCCTTGATCCAGGCGCGTATGGTCGCCGACCACCGCGCCCGCGCCATCGCGGCGCTCAATATCCAGAACTCGGCGTTCATGGTCGGATCGGCGGTGATTGCCGCCGTTGTTTTGGCGCTCGGCGTCGATGTGGCGCTGTTGCTGGCGGCGGTCGGTGTGGTGACGATCCCGCTCGGGCTGTGGCTGCGCCGGGCGTTGCAGTCGGCACGATAAGCGGGTGATTATGAGCCGCGGATGGCGGCGCGGATGAACGCCTTGGCGTCGTCATGGGCCCAATCGGCCGGGCCGCTCAGGCGGGCGATTTCACGCCCCGTGCGGTCCAGAATGAGGGTGACCGGAAGGCCCGAAACTTCAAGACTGCGCGAAAAACCACCGGTCGGGTCGAGGTAAAGCGGCAACGCTTTGATGCCCTGGGCGTCATAGAAGCCCTGGGCTTTGTCGCGGCCCTGGCGATCGAGCGAGATCGCCACAACAACAAAGTCAGCCCCGCCCAGATCGGCTGATAAGGTATCAAGCGACGGCATTTCATGGACACAAGGGGCGCACCAGGTCGCCCAGAAATTAACAAGCGTGATCTTGCCGGTGAAATCCTTGAAGCTGACAGGGGCGCCGTCGCCGTCGGTGAAGCTGCCGTCGGGCCATAGGCGCGGTTCGGCATGGACGACGATTTTGGCCAGTTCGCCTACGGCCAACGCTTGCAGCGTGGCGGCGTTTGGCGTATTTCCAGGGGGCGTCTGCGCCTGTGGAGCCTCGGCCGTGTTCTTGCCGGTTTGCCACAGCACAACGGCCGTAACAAAGGCCGCGATAATGACGACGATACTGAACCCTCGGATGATGCCTTTACGCATGGTGTCCTCCTCGTTTGACGGAATGTGGACATGACGACCCCTAAAGGCAAGACCAAAAACACCCGCGCGAAGACGACAAAGGCGGCGGATGCGAAAACGGCCAACAGCATGTGGGGCGGACGGTTCGCAGTGGGCCCGGCTGAAATCATGGAGAAAATCAACGCCTCCATCAGTTTCGACCATAAGCTTTATGCCCAGGATATCGCCGGATCGCGGGCTCATTCCGCCATGTTGGTGAAGCAAGGCATTCTGTCGGCCGAAGATGGCAAAGCCATCGCCAAGGGCCTCGAGAAGGTCGAACGCGAAATCATCGCCGGTAAGATGACGCACGATCCCAAGCTCGAAGATATCCATATGCATGTGGAAACGCGGCTGAAGAGCTTGATCGGTGACGCTGCCGGGCGGCTTCACACGGCGCGCTCACGCAACGACCAAGTGGCGACCGATTTCAAACTGTGGGTGCGCGATACGATCGATGCGGTCGATGCCGCTTTGTTGGGTTTTCAAACGGCGTTGCTGGACCGCGCCGAAGAATACGCGGGCACAGTGATGCCCGGGTTCACCCATTTGCAGGCCGCGCAGCCGGTGACGTTCGGGCATCATTTGATGGCTTATTATGAGATGGCGGCGCGCGACCGCAGCCGTTTTCAGGATTGCCGCAAACGCTTGAATGAATCACCGTTGGGGGCCGCGGCTTTGGCCGGAACATCCTATCCGATCGATCGTCATGCCACGGCCGCAGCGCTCGGGTTTGATCGGCCGACGGCGAACTCGCTCGACAGTGTGTCCGACCGCGATTTCGCGTTGGAATTTTTGTCGGCGGCGTCGATTGCAGCCGTGCATTTTTCGCGGCTTGCCGAAGAAATTGTTGTGTGGTCCAGCGCGCAGTTTCAATTCGTCACTTTGACCGATGCGTTCACGACGGGTTCATCGATCATGCCGCAAAAACGCAATCCCGATGCAGCGGAACTGAGCCGGGCCAAAAGTGGCCGGGTGATCGGCGCGTTGAACAGTTTGTTGATCGTGATGAAAGGTTTGCCGCTGGCCTATTCCAAAGACATGCAGGAAGACAAGGAAGCAACGTTTGATGCCGCCAATGCGTTGGCCTTGGTGATTGCCGCCATGACCGGCATGATCCGCGATCTCAAAGCCAATAAAGATCGCATGGCCGCTGCTGCCGGTGTCGGCTTCACGACCGCGACCGATCTGGCCGATTGGTTGGTGCAGGCGCTCAACATGCCGTTCCGCGATGCCCATCATGTCACCGGCACCTTGGTGAAAATGGCCGAGAAGAAAGGTGTGGGGCTCGAAGATCTTAGCCTCGCCGCCATGCGCAAAGTGGAGCCGCGCATCACCAAAGCCGTGTTTGAACGGTTGGGCGTCGATAATTCGGTGCGCAGTCGCACAAGCTTTGGCGGCACCGCTCCGGACCGTGTGCGGGCCGCGATCGCCACAGCGCGAAAGGACCTGCAATGAGAGTAAAGATAGTTTTGACCCTGATCGTCCTCGCCATACCGGCAGCGTGCGGTAAAAAGGGCGATGTCTTGCCCCCACCTACTTATGAGAAATCGGGCTACGAAAAACAAACGACCCAGCCGTAAAAAATACCCAGTGCCGAGGCCAGACGACGATGCATCATTTTGATTACAAGACCGGCGTTCTTTATGCCGAAGACGTGGCAATTCCCGCCATTGCTGCCGCTGTCGGCACACCGTTCTATTGTTATTCAACCGCCACCTTGACCCGTCATTTCCAAGTCTTCAGCGGTGCGTTGACTGGCTTGAACGCGCTGGTCTGTTTTGCTGTCAAAGCCAACAGTAATATCGCCGTGGTCCGCACCTTGGGCAACTTGGGGGCGGGGGCCGATGTGGTCTCGGTCGGGGAGATGCAGCGCGCGATCGCGGCCGGGATTCCAGCCAAGCGCATCGTGTTTTCCGGTATTGGCAAAGAACGGGCTGAAATGGCCATGGCTTTGGACGCTGGGATTCACCAGTTCAATATCGAATCCGAACCTGAGTTGGGGCTTTTGAGCGAGGTTGCGGTCTCCAAAGGCATGGTCGCGCCGATCGCCATCCGTATCAATCCTGATGTGGATGCAAAGACGCACGCCAAAATTTCGACTGGGAAAAGCGAAAATAAGTTCGGGATTCCGTGGGCTCGGGCCCGCGATATCTATGCCCGTGCGGCGTCCTTGCCTGGGATTAAAGTGGTCGGCGCCGACGTCCATATCGGTTCACAATTGACCGATTTGGAACCGTTCAAGGCGGCGTTCACGCGTGTTGCCGATTTGGTGCGAACATTACGGGCCGATGGCCATGATATCCGCCGTCTTGATCTCGGCGGCGGGCTCGGGATTCCTTATGAGCACGACGCGCCGTTGCCACCGCATCCCGATCTTTACGGGGCGGTGATCCGCGAGGTCGTCGGCAACCTTGACTGCGACATCATTCTGGAGCCCGGCCGTCTGTTGGTCGGCAATGCCGGGATTTTGGTGTCCAAGGTGATTTACGTCAAAGAGGGCGAAGCCCGCCGGTTCGTGATTTTGGATGCGGCCATGAATGATTTGATCCGGCCGAGCCTTTATGACGCTCATCATGACATTATCCCGATCCGTCAAGGCAACCCGGCCGAAGCCCTAGAAGTGGCCGATATTGTCGGCCCGGTTTGCGAGACCGGTGATGTTTTTGCGAAATCTCGGTCGTTACCACCCTTGGCCTCGGGGGATCTCGTCGCTATCTTATCTGCAGGGGCGTATGGTGCCGTCATGGCGTCAACCTATAATACCCGTCCGCTGATCCCGGAAGTCTTGGTCAATGGCGATCAATTCGCGGTGGTGCGGCGGCGGATGACGGTTGAAGACTTGTTGGCGCTCGAAGCTCTACCCAGTTGGCTATAAAGGTTTAGAAACTTATAGCTGGTAATGTTCGGGCGACCTTTGGAGTATATGCCCTGAGCGATCAGTATTCCCATCCGCCGTCTCGTATCCTGGAAAGCAGATCCGGTTGGCTTGTTGCTGTGGCCGAGCTTGTCCCGGCCATCGGCTTTGGCTTGGCCTATTTGGGATTGTCGCTGTTCGATCCGTGGCGTCTGATGCCGTCCTTGGTGCATGGTTTGGCGTTCATCTCGCTCGTCGTGATCGTGGCGGCCAGTTTGGTTCGGGCCTTTACCGCCATTCGCCGGGGCTACGGTGAAATTGATATCCGCTGGGGCCGTTACACCCTGTTGCTGCCGCTCTTGACCGTCGGCTTCTTTGCTGCGGGTTCCGATTGGGATCGGCGCCTTGTGGTCGCCTTCAAGCCCGGGCTTCTCTTTGGGGCTCCGGATATGGCGCTGGTGGCCATTATCGAGCCCCCGGCCTATACCGGTAAGCCGCTCATAACCTTGCCGATATCGCCGAAACCGGGCAGTGATCCGGTGGTCGCCCCGATTGGATCGTCGCTGCGGGTGACGGCGCGCGATACCCGTTGGCCGCCGTTGCTGGGCTGGGGCCGCGAATCCGTGCCGTTCAGGCCGATGGCCGGTGACAGCAAGCGCGATTACGGCATCGAGGCTGAAATCAAAGCCGATGGCGATGTGCGGGTGACCTTTGCCGGGAAGACTTTGGCGGCTTGGACTATTCAGATTTTACCCGATCAAATACCACAAATCGTCTTTTCCGACGCTCCGGCCGGAACGGTGCGGCACAGCTTGCGGCTGCCGATCACAGCCAGCGACGATTATGGTATCGAATATCTGGCGCTCAAGTTGAAACGGGCTGATGGCGCTGGGGTCGATCATGTGGTCGATCTTCCGGCCTATGGCGTAGCGCTGCAAGATGACGTGCTTTATCCGGATTTGACCGGCCATCCCTTGGCCGGGGAAGAAGTGACGTTGTCGGTGATTGCCGTCGACGGCTTTTCGCAAGAAGCGGAAACGCCGGCTGTCACCATTACCTTGCCGAAACGAAAGTTTGCCAATCCCTTGGCGTTGTCTTTGGCGTCGACCAGAAGCGCTTTGTTAAGCGGCAGCCGCAATGACATCGAACAAGCGGTGCGGCGGTTGAACGGGTTGTCGGAATCCGCAGCTTTTCCGGCGGATGCTACCGTGCATCTCGGGGTGCGGACGGCCTATCTCAGGCTCCGCGCCGCCCGGACCGAAGAAGATTTGACCGAAATCGCCAATTTGCTGTGGGATTTGGCACTTAGGGCCGAAGACGGGACGCTGAGTATTGCTGAGTCTGAGCTGAACGAATCTCTCGGCACCGCTTTGATGGTGTTGCGTCGGGGTGGCTCGCCGGATCAGGTCCGCATCGTGCTCAGCCAATTTGCCCATAACTTTGAAACTTATGGCCGGGCTCAAGCCAAACGAGCGGCTGCGACGGCCAAGGGTCCGCAGCGGGACGGTATGGACTGGGCGGCGGTGCAGCGGATGTTTGCGCGCCTGGACGATCAGATCAACCAGGGCGAGTTTGAGGCTGTCACGCGGCAATTGATGGATCTTCAAGCCGGTCTCGAAGAACGCCCGGATTTGTTGCTGTCGACCTTGGCCTACCGGCGGTTCGTGGTGGCGAGCTACGCCCGTCGGTTGTTGGATGAAGTGGTGCGGGAACAAAAAAACCTGATTTCCCTAACCGCCAATCCGATTTTCGCCAATCCGACCACCGACGCTTTGGCCGTGCAGCGGCAGCGTTTGACGGTCGATCAAACCGCACTGCGCGATGCGGTTTCAAGCTTGATTACACAATTAAACCGGGCCGGTTTGCCGGATCTCGATCCGTTCATGAAAGCGCGCAAGGCAATGGATGATGCCATTGCCGCGTTGTCCCATGGCGCGTCGAGCGAAACCGCGGCGGTGCAGCTCCAAGCTTTGACCGCGCTTGATCAAGCCAGCCGGTCCTTGGCCGATATTCCGGTGCCGGTCACCATTAATGAGGACGGGAGTTATCGCGACCCATTAGGGCGGCCATTGCCGCCGGCAAGTCGCGATACAGCGCCGGTTCTGGACCCAGCCAAAACAGCGCCGCGGCCAAGCCGCTAACAAAAACCCGCGACTCCATTAGAGATTTTATATGCATATCACACCTGCAAATCGCCCCGACTTCCCAGTGTTATGGCCGATTATCGAGCCGATCTTGCGCCAAGCCGAAACCTATACCCTGCCGCATGATATGGATTATGCGGCGGCTCAAGACTATTGGTTCCGGCCTGACAATCATGTGTTCAAAGCGGATATCGACGGCCAAACAGTGGGGACGTATTACCTGCGCCCTAATCAAGCCGGCGGCGGCGCTCATGTCGCCAATGCCGGTTTCATGGTGTCGCCACAGGCGCGCGGACGCGGCGTCGCTGCGACCATGGGGCGGCATGCCTTGGATACGGCGCGGGCGCTGGGTTTTTACGCCATGCAGTTCAATTTTGTGGTGGCGAACAACAGCGCCGCCGTGGCGTTATGGCAGAAGCTCGGCTTCGAGATCGTCGGCGTGCTACCTGGTGCTTTCCTGCATCCTGCGGTGGGGCGGGTCGACGCTTACGTCATGTATCAGGTGCTGTAAGCGCCGACGACCTTCCCCTTTGACAGATGTTAGGATTTAGGACGCGGCGGCGGTCGGCGTGATATAGAACCCGAAATCGCTGCGCTCGCCATATTGATCATACAGGCCGCGCGCCACTGTATTGCCGTCCTGGGTCAACAAGGTCATGACTGGCCAGCCGCGCTGACGGCATTCCTCGATCAGCCATTCATAAAGAACTTTACCGATCCCTTGGCCGCGGGCGGCGGGGTTGACGTAAAGGTCGCTCAGATAACAGCTATTGCAGCCGAAAATGCTGATCGGCCACTGGTGATAATGGGCCAGGCCCAATAATGTCCCGTGCTCGTCCACAGCCACAACCCCGGTCAGCATGTGAGCGGGATCTTGCAACCAGCCCCACATCAAAGCCTTTTTCTGATCGTCACAGTCCTGATGATAAAAACCACAATAACCCTCGAATAGCGGGGCCCATTGAGCGTAATCATCCGTGGTGAGCGGGCGTATGGTGACAGTCATGATAGCATCTCATCCTTTTTAAATGTCTGTAACAGGTGGCCGATTGCGACCGGACGCGCATTCAGTTTAAAGTAAGTGGTCCAGTAGAAAAGATCCGCTTTAGCAATATAAATAGGGCCAATTAAATGAAGGTCGCCCATACACTGCTTGAAGATTTGCTCGGTTTTGACAATCTTGACCTTGAGAATGAAGATCACGCAGTGATCCCGCGTCATCGCCTGATTTATCAGCGGATCAGGGCGGCTATTCTCAATGGCAAGCTGCAAACCGGGGATCCGTTGCCGCCATCCCGTCATCTGGCCCGTCACTTGGCCGTGTCGCGCAACACCGTCTTGACGGCCTATGACCAGTTGCAGGCCGAAGGCTTGGTCACCAGTCGCCAAGGATCAGGCACCACGGTTGCTGTATTGCCGCCTCCTGCAGACAGCGTGATGAAACCGAAAGCCGACAGTTCAGTGGTCCGGATCGCCCGACGGGCGCAACATTTGACCGACCAGTCCGGTATTGTCACCGGAGCCCGGTTCTTGCCAGGGTTGCCCGACATGCGGGAGTTCCCCTATAAAATCTGGAGCCGCCTTTATAACCGTCATAACCGCCACATTGATCATGCGATCCGTGGGCTCGATTTGGGGGCGGGGCATTTGCCGCTGCGCCAGGGGCTGGCCCAGTATCTAAAGCTGTCACGGGGCTTGACGGTGGAGGCTGATCAAATCTTCATCACCGTCGGGTTGTCGCAGTCGCTTCACCTCATCACGCGGGTTCTGACCGACCCCGGCGAAACGGCGTGGATCGAAGACCCGTGTTATGATGTAGCGCGATCTTCCTTGGCCATGGCGGATTTGAAATTGCAGCCGATCCCGGTCGATCACCAAGGATTGGTGCCGTCCAGAGGTGCTGCACATGGTACTGATTACTTACCACCGCGACTGATTTATGTGACGAGCTCGTACCAATATCCGTTGGGGCATACCTTATCCATGACCCGCCGGTTGGAGCTGCTCGCGGTCGCAGACCGTAACGACGCTTGGATCCTTGAGGATGACTATGACGGCGAGTTCCGCTATCACGGCAGCCCCATACCAGCCTTGGCGGGATTACAAAACAATCGGCGCACGATTTATCTCGGCACCTTCAGCAAGGTTCTGTCGCCAACCTTGCGCTGCAGTTATGTGGTGGTGCCTGAGGCTTTGGTCGATCCGGTCCGCCGTATTTATCCGATGCTGGGGAACGAAAGCAGTGTCGCCACGCAGGCGGCCCTGGCTGAGCTGATCAGTCGCGGATATTTTGCCAGCCACATTAAGCGCATGCGCCATGTCTACGGCAGCCGCCGCCAATGCCTGGAAGAACAACTGCAACGCCTAAGCGGCCAGCGTCCACGTCTTAATCCGGGTGGCTTGCATATTCCGGTTTTGACCGACGGGCCGGATCATCAACTGGCAGAGTCGCTCCATGCGGCGGCTTTGGGTTGTGGTCATCTATCCCATTACTATTCATCGGCCACGCGCCGTGATGGGTTGCTGCTGGGCTTTACGCAGGCCAATGAAGACGAATTGATCGAAGCCTGTTCGGTGCTTGAACAGATTCTGGATAAGCATGGTGTTGCGGTGATCGGCTGACGGCTGATGTGCTTGGGCGTGGCGACTTAATCGTCTGTTTGCCGTGCGGCCAAAGCGCGGGCGATGATGGTCCCGATTTCATTGAGGGTGAACGGCTTCGAGACGACTTCGTGAATCAATTCTTCAAGATTGTGGGCGCGCTGTTTTTCGGCGGCGAACCCGGTCATCAAAATCACCGGCATATCCGGATAGCTTTGCGTGGCTTTGAGCGCGAGCGCGATACCGTCCATCACCGGCATCACGATGTCGGTCAGCAACAGGTCGTAAGACTCGGTACCAAGTTCTTGCAAAGCGGCGCCGCCATCAGCCACAGCCTTTACCTCATGCCCGAAATGTTCGAGCGCGCGGATCACAAAAGCGCGGACGGTTTCTTCATCTTCGGCGACTAGGATGCGTGCCATGTGCGGGCTCCCATCCTCAATTGGCCCCGGCCACGAAGGTGACGCGGATATCTTGCGCTTCGGCCGGTGGGTTTTCGAGTTTCGTTTCAAACGGAATGGCTTTTCCGGGGTCGATCACTTTTTGCTCGGTGGCGAACACCCAGGTTTTGAGATCAAGCTTTTTGCCATCCAACAAAACCACTTCAATCAACGGCACATCTTGGGCGGTGTCGCCGATATTGCGGATTTCGCCGGTGATGACCAGGGTCAACACACCATCGATGAAGCGTTGCGACGGCGTCAGGCCGGAAAAACTTAACCGCTTATCGAGCGGCAGCGGCGCGCTTGATTTTTGTGCCGCGGGAGCGCTCGGATCGAGAGAGACGCCGAGTGTGGCGTAAAGAGTATGAGCCGGGGGCCATGCCGCCGTGATCTGGCGCGGGAATAAAAGAATGCCGCCGACAACAATAGTCAGGAACAGCGCGAGCCCCCCCCAGCCCAGCATTTTACCCAAGCGTTGATCGCTTTGGAGGGCGGGAAGATTGCTGCGGTCGGGTGTCTGTTCGCTTTGAAAGCGGCGCCGATAGGCGGCTGGGCCGTCGCCATTCGGTTCAGAAGATATCGGGTCGGTTTTAAAATCACGCTCATCGTCATATCCATTCGACGAGGGCGAAGTCTTTGATATTTCAGTATCTTCTGGGTCAGATGGACGCGCTGCGACAGGTCGCGTGGGGTCTAAATCGGTGTCATCCTCAGCCGGGGCGGCGGCGAACCATGTGTGGTTGCAGCGTGCACAACGGACAGTCCGCCCCTGACGACCGAGACGGCTCGCGTCCAGTAAAAATCGTGTATTACAATTTGGGCAGGACAGGATCATGTAAGGCTCTGCAAAATCGCCTATTTTCGCCAGTTATAGGCGTTTGGGCCGAGCTTGGCAATATGCCGGACCAGAGCTTTGCGAACGGTTAACGCAATCATGGACAAAGACCCTGGACGTCGCCCTTGGCCTTATGCCATGGTGTGGCGTTCAGACGGTGACGGGGTGGGGGCATGATATAAAGGTTGCGACCGACTGAAATTTCACATGAAATTTGGTATCAAATCTGGATACCGTCCTTCCATGACAGGCTGTTAAAGCCACGGCTCCAAAGGGCAGAAAAGAGTGATACGGTTCGAGAATGTGGGCATGCGCTATGGGCTTGGCTCGGAAGTGCTGCGCAACGTCTCCTTTGAGTTGAAACCAGGGTCTTTGCATTTCCTGACCGGGGCAAGCGGTGCGGGCAAATCATCGCTGTTAAAGCTGTTCTATCTGGCGCATCGTCCGTCGCGCGGCATCATCACCATGTTCGGCCGCGATGTGGGCGCTTTGCCGCGTCATGAATTGCCGGCCTTGCGCCGCCGCATCGGTGTGGTGTTTCAAGATTTCCGTCTGCTGGATCATTTGACCGCCGTTGAAAATGTCATGCTGCCGCTCAGGATTGCCGGGGGCGATGACAGTATTCGCGGCCATGCCGAAGAATTGTTGACCTGGGTCGGTCTGGCCGATCGCATGAATGCACGTCCGTCAACCTTGTCCGGCGGTGAAAAGCAACGCTTGGCTATTGCCCGGGCCGTGATCGGTCAGCCGGATTTGTTGCTGGCGGACGAGCCGACCGGGAACGTCGATCCCGATATGGCTGATCGGTTGATGCATTTGTTTTTGGAACTCAATCGGCTCGGCACCACGACGGTGATCGCCACCCATGATATGCATTGGGTCGAACGCTTGAACGCGCCGCAGATGCGGCTTGAAAAAGGGGAACTCGCGGTGGTCGGCGGCAAGCTCAGCTCGGCCCCGAGTTTCACCGGCTTCGGGAGCGATCCCCATGGCCGCTAAGAAGCTTTCCATTTTATCATCCCGGGCCGATCAATCGAGCAGCGATTTGTTGCCGTGGGTCATTGCGGTGATGGTTTATTTGTCCGGCTTGGCCCTCGCTGGGGCCTTGGCGGTTCATGGTTCGGTGGCGTCGTGGGCCGGTGATATGTCGCGGCGCTTGACCGTTGAAATTACTGTCAGTGATGATGCCGGGCGCGATCGTCAAGCGGCCGCTGTGGTCAAAGCCCTGACGGCGGCGCCGGGTGTCGACAGCGTGCGTCGTTTGGATAATGCCGAAATCGCGGCGTTGCTGGAACCGTGGATCGGTGGCGGCGATGTGGCTGCCGATTTGCCGTTGCCGGTGTTGGTCGATGTGGTCCTCGATCAAGAAAGTCCGGCGTCCGTAGCGGACTTGAAAAAACGCATCGAGACAGTCGCACCGAATGCGGTCATCGACGATCATCAGCAATGGCTTGGGCAATTGTATGATTTGGCGTGGATGGTCCAAGCGACGGCGTTGACCATCGTTGTGATGGTGACCTTAGCGACCATCGCCATCGTCATTTTCGGCACCCATGCCGGACTTGCGACCCATCGCGACACTATCGAAACCCTGCATGTGATCGGCGCCGAAGACAAGTTGATCGCGGGCGAATTCCAACGCCGGTTTTTGCGTTTGGGATTGAAAGGCGGTGTTGTCGGTTTGGTGTTGGCGGCGGTTTCTATCTTTGCAGTGCGCAGCATTTTGACCGATTTGACCACCGGTATTGTGGCCCCGGTCACGATCAACCAAAGCGATCTTTTGGTGTTGGCGGCTTTGCCTGTGGCGGCGGCGCTCATTTCCATGATTACCGCGCGCGTCACCGTCATGCGCGCCTTGCGGCGCATGGTTTGAGGTCGCCGATGCGTAAACGGGACGTTGTTTATACGGCGGTCAAGGCGCTGTTTGTGCTGGTCTCGTTGGTGATGTTTTTATGGTTGGGTGGGTTTGCATGGTATATCGCCAATCTGCCGTTGCAGCCGGACCGACCCGATCAAAAAACCGATGGTATTGTTGCGCTCACCGGTGGTCCTTATCGTATCAGTCTTGCCGTCAGTTTGTTGTCGGATGGTTTGGCGGATCGGTTGTTGATCTCGGGTATCTATAGCGATCTTGAAGATGAAACACTGCGCCGTGCCAACGCCATCCCGAAAGATATTTTCGCGTGTTGTATCGATTTGGGGCGGACAGCAGGCAACACCGAGCAGAACGCCAAAGAAGCGGCAGCTTGGGTTCGCGGTCATGGCTTTACATCGATCCGTGTCGTCACCACATTCGATCATATGCCGCGCAGCTTGACGGAGTTTCGGCGGCGCATGCCGCATATTACTTTGATCCCGCATCCGGTGTCGCCGGACACCGTCGGCCAGGACATGCAATGGCCGGCGGTTGGAAAATTGGCCGCGGAATACACCAAGTATTGGGTGGCTTTGATCCGGGCCCGTGTGGTCCCGGTTGAAATATGAAGACATGTCGAAATCTGAGGACATCATGCATCGTATTCGCGCCACCTTATTTTTTATCAGTGTCGGTCTATGGACGTTCATTATCGGCGGTCTCGGCGCGCCGTTTGCCTTTACGCGAAAAGGTGCGATCCGCATTCAATATTGGTGGGGGAGCGGCACCTTGGCCTTGCTGCGGGTGATTTGTGGCGTGCACCACGAAATTCGCGGCCGCGAGCGTCTCCCGACAGGAGCGGTGATTGTTGCCTCCAAACATCAATCGATGTGGGACACCATCATCTTCTTGCTTGAATTCAAAGCGCCGGCTTTTGTGTTCAAGAAAGAATTGCTGAAGGTGCCGATTTACGGCTGGTTTTGTTTGAAAACCGGAATGGTGCCGACCGACCGTGACGGCGGCGCCAAAGCGGTGAAAGATTTGTTGCGATTGTCGGCACAAAGGCTTCAGGAAAATCGCTCGTTGATTATTTTTCCGCAAGGAACACGGCTTTCGCCGGATGAGGATGCCCCCTACCAGCCCGGGGTCGCGGGGCTTTATAAACACAGCAAGGTGCCGGTGGTGCCGGTGGCGTTGAACTCCGGTTTGGTGTGGCCGAAAGACGGGGTCACCGGACGGGCGGGTAAGATCATCTTGGAATTCCTCGACCCGATTTATCCTGGTCTGGATAAGGACGTGTTCATGGAACAACTGGCGGCGCAGATCGATCCAGCCAGTGACCGTTTGGTGGCGGAAGGCCGCCTACACCTTGGGGAGTCTGGGGATAACTAAATTTTTCTATATATTACAATAAACTACATCGAATTTCGCTGTGGATGGGCCTGTGTACAGTCTGTTGGAAACATAACGTGAACATTTTGTTGACCCAGCTGTCCGAGCGGGTCACACTTTGGGGGTAGAGAATCGCCGAAGGTGCCCCATGACCTCCATTTCCGCTATCTCCCAGCAAATCTGGGACATGAAATACCGCTTCAAACCTGCCCCGGGCAGTGCCGGGCATGGCTTGTCCGAGGATAAGACCATTGAAGATAGTTGGCGGCGCGTGGCGCGGGCCATGGCGGCGGTGGAAAAGCCTCAAGATCGGGATGTGTGGGAGCAGCGCTTTTATGAAGCGCTTGATGACTTCAAGTTCTTGCCAGCCGGTCGCATTCTGGCTGGGGCGGGGACTGGGCGTGACGTGACGCTGTTCAACTGCTTCGTCATGGGTGAAATCCCCGATAGCCTGGATGGTATTTTCGAACATCTGAAAGAAGCGGCCATCACCATGCAGCAGGGCGGCGGGATCGGTTATGACTTTTCGACCATTCGTCCCAAAGGGGCGTTGGTCAAGGGCGTCGGCGCTGATGCCTCGGGCCCGCTGTCGTTCATGGATGTGTGGGATGCCATGTGCCGCACCATCATGAGTGCCGGTTATCGCCGCGGCGCGATGATGGCGACCATGCGCTGCGATCACCCCGACATCGAAGCGTTTATCGACGCCAAACAAGACAAAGGCCGGTTGCGGATGTTCAATCTGTCGGTGCTGGTGACCGACCCGTTCATGGCCGCGGTCAAAGCCGATGATCCGTGGGACTTGGTGTTTGAAGGGCGGGTTTATAAAACGCTCAAAGCGCGCACGCTGTGGGACAAGATCATGCGGGCGACCTTTGCTTATGCGGAGCCTGGGGTGATCTTTATCGACCGCATCAATCGCCGCAACAATCTTTGGTATGTGGAACAAATTCACGCCACCAATCCGTGCGGCGAACAACCGTTGCCGCCTTATGGTGCGTGCCTTTTGGGCTCGCTCAATCTGGCGCGCTTGGTGCGCAATCCGTTTCAAGACAACGCGCATATCGATACCTTGGCTCTGGGCGATTTGACCCGCACCGCTGTCCGCATGATGGATAATGTGGTTGACGCCTCGCGGTTTCCGCTTGCGGCGCAACGTCAAGAAGCGATCAACAAACGTCGCATCGGCCTTGGTATCACCGGCCTTGCCGATGCGTTGATCATGTGTGGCAAACGCTATGGCAGTGCCGCGGCCATCGCCCAAACCCGCGACTGGTTGCGGGTGATGCAGCGGGCGGCCTATCTCGGATCAGCCGATCTTGCGGCCGAAAAAGGAGCCTTTCCGTTATTCGACGCCGAAAAATATTTGGCCGGGGAAAGTGTTGCTGTGCTCGACGCCGATGTGCGCCAAGCCATCGCCGAAAAGGGCATCCGCAATGCTTTGCTGACGTCGGTCGCGCCGACCGGCACGATTTCGTTGTTTGCCGACAACGTGTCGTCGGGGTTGGAGCCGGTGTTTAGCTTCTCCTACACCCGCAAAGTGTTGATGCCGGACGGCAGCCGTGTCGAAGAAGAAGTGTCGGATTATGCGTATCGTCTGTTTCGTCGGTTGTATGGCGAGCTCACGCCGCTTCCGGATAGTTTTGTCTCGGCCATGTCGTTGACGCCGACCGATCACGTCCGTATGCAGGCGGTGGTGCAGGAATTTATCGATAGCTCCATTTCAAAAACCATCAACTGTCCGGAAGATATTTCGTTCGACGATTTCAAATCGGTTTATCTCGACGCCTACGAATTGGGATGCAAAGGCTGTACGACCTATCGCCCCAATGATGTGACCGGCTCGGTTCTCGATGTGAAGAAAGACGAAAAGGCCGATGCGGCGCAAGCGTCGCTGCCGCTTGAAGATCCTGAACCACGGCCGAAAGATATCTATGAAGCGGGTGGTGTCGTCTATATGACGCAACCCTTGGATCGGCCCGAAGTGCTGCCGGGGCAAACCTATAAGGTCCGCTGGCCGGAATCCGATCATGCTATCTACATCACCATCAACGATGTCATTCAAGATGGTCGCCGTCGCCCGTTCGAAGTGTTCATCAATTCCAAGAATATGGAACATTACGCCTGGACCTTGGCCTTGACGCGGATGATTTCAGCGGTGTTCCGGCGTGGCGGCGATGTGTCGTTCGTCGTTGACGAATTGAAAGCGGTTTTTGACCCGCGCGGCGGTCATTGGGTCGGCGGTCGTTATATTCCATCGCTTCTGGCCGCCATCGGCGAAGTGATCGAACAGCATTTGATTGCGATCGGATTTATTGCCGCGCCCGATACCGGCTTTGTCGATGCAGCGCGGCAGAAGGTTGCCGTCAACGAAAACAATAAAGACGGTCTTCATGGAGCGGGCTTACGCGGCTGCCCGAAATGCGGGGCGCCGTCCTTGGTGCGCCAGGAAGGCTGCGACACCTGTCTCAGTTGTGGGCATTCAAAATGTGGGTAATCCACGCTGGACGGGGTGATTAGAACCCGAGTGTTCGGCCAAGGGCATAAAGCCGATGGTCGTGAATGCCGGTTTCTTGCAAGTGGCTCAAGGTGTTCCGCACATAATCCATATTAGCGCCGCTTTTGCCATGGGCGGCGCGGATGATGGCGGCTTCTTCCGGGATGCTGAGCCGCCCGGCATATTGCACATGGGTGCGGTCGGCGGCATAGGAGCGGGCGCGAACGGTGGCCCCGCTTGCGAGCCGAGCCGTTATCTCGATCGGATGATAGACCGCCGTCACCATTTCGCGGGCGTCCAGGGTAGCGATGACCGTCTCCCGATCGGCACTGGCAATGCGAAAGGCGATACCCTGGCACGATCCGCCACGATCCAGCCCCAATACCAGTCCAGGATGCTGTTCGGTGCCGCGATAAACCCAGGAATAGACACAGAATCCGCGATGATAGCCATGAACCGTTGCCGCTTCACGATGAACATAGGGAAAGGCCGGGTCCCACATCAGCGAGCCATAGGCGAAAAACCAGATATCTTCCGGGTCTAGAATGGGGCTGGTCATGATGGGCGAAAGCGGTCTTTTGTTCATGGGACGTAGGGGCTATAACCAACAGACTTTAGACAGTTTCTGCGGTTGGTGGCAATGCTCGGCCAAAGCTATTGAAGTTATAGACGATCAAGAAGCGATAAAAGGATTAGGCAAATGCGATTTCGGATGCTGATTGGGGGCTTGGTCTTATTGATCATCGTCTACACGGTATTTTGGTTCGTCTCCGTCCATGACGCCCGGGTCGAGGTTGAAGCCTATATCCGTGCGCAGAAAGAAGCCGGGCACGACATCACCTATGGGTCGTTGGATATCGGCGGTTTCCCCTATCGCATCGAAGTGAGTGTCGAGGATTTGCAAGTTAAAGATACGGATGGCAGTGGTTCCTGGTTGCTGACGTCGCCCAAGGCGGCGGTTGTCGCCATGCCGTGGAATCTCAAACACCGGATCTTGTTTGCAGAAACTATTTCTATCCGGCTTGACGACGTGGATCTTCCTGGGCGTATTTTCACGGCGGAAAATTTCCGCGGCAGTATTGTCGTTGATGACGATACGACGCCGTTGCGCGTGGCGTTAACGTCGAACGTGTTTCGCGATGAGATCGATGGCGTCCCCGCAAGCGTGGTCATCATGAAAAATGCCCAGGCCCATTGGCGCGCGGCGTCCGAAGCGGATGTGAAAACACCAACCGACGACGAAGAAAACGCCATTCAAGAACCGCTGGTTTGGCAAGCGTCGTTCAAAGCCGATGAGTTGTCTTATCCCGACTTTGCCAGCAGTCCTTATGGCGCCGATATTCAACATTTCAATTTAATGATCGACATGCGTGGCTCAGGGCTTGGGCCCGGCGCCACCACATCCGAGATTGCCAATTGGCGTGACAACGGTGGTACGTTGGAAGTCACAAACTTCACCCTGCAATGGGGCGCGCTTGATACCACCATGTCCGGAAGCGTTACACTGGATCAACAGTTCCGCCCACTCGGCGCGTTCACCGCATCGGTCAAAGGCTATGAACCGTTGATCGATCATTTCATCAAATTGGGTGTCGTCGCGCCCGAGGAAGCAGATACCGCCAAAGCCACACTGGATGCGATTATTGCAGCCGATAATGATAACGACGGCCGTCTCAATGTGCCGTTGACGATGCAGTCGGGGCGGCTGTTTTTGGGGCCGTTGCCCTTGGCTGAATTGCAACCGATGATCGCGCCCTAGACGGCGGCGTGATCGACATTCTGTAAGAGTATTTGTTGCTTGCTGATCAGATCTTATTCGGTGTGATGCGTGTCGTCGTGACGACCGAAGTCCGGCTTGGCCGTTTCCTGACCGGCATCGATGATCTGACGACGAATAGCGCGGGTGTGGGAAAACAGATTGAACAATGTCTCGCCGTCGCCCCAACGAATGGCGCGCTGTAACGCCGTCAGATCTTCGTTGAAGCGTCCGAGCATTTCGAGCACGGCGTCTTTGTTGTACAAGAAAACGTCGCGCCACATGGTTGGGTCGGATGCGGCAATCCGGGTGAAGTCGCGGAAACCGCCGGCGCTGTATTTGATCACTTCGGAATTGGTCACGGTTTCAAGATCGGATGCGGTGCCGACGATGTTGAACGCGATCAAATGCGGGACGTGACTGGTGATGGCCAACACCAAATCATGATGTTTGGGTTCCATGACCTCGACTTTGCTGCCGAGCTTTTCCCAAAACAGGCGGAGCTTATCGAAGGCCGCTTGGTCGACGGTTTCGGTTGGCGTCAGGATGCACCAGCGGCCGTCGAACAATTCAGCGAAACCGGCTTCCGGCCCGGATTGTTCGGTCCCGGCCACGGGATGGGCGGCGATGAAATGGACACCGTCCGGTATATGGGGTGTGACATCGCGCACCACGATATCTTTGACCGATCCGACATCGCTGACGATCGCGCCGGGTTTTAAATGTGGGCCGATGACGCTGGCGATTTGACCATAGGTGCCGACGGGTGTGCAGAGAATGACGAGATCAGCATCCTTCACGGCCGCAGCCACATCTTCGATCACCGCATCGGTGATCTTGATGCGCTTCAAGGTTTCGGCGGCTTGACCGGGGCGAACACCGGCAATGATCCGGCGCGCCAGATTGCCACGCCGAATGGCGTGCACGATCGACGATCCGATCAGACCGACACCGATCAGTGTGACGGTATCAAACAACGGCTCGGACGCTACGGGGGCGATCGTCGTCATATTGCATCCCCGGCCAGAAAGTCGCGCAGCAAAGCAATCACGGCGTCGTTTTCTTCGGTCAAGCCGATGGTCAGGCGCAGGCAATCGCCGAGCCCCTGTTTCGGCAGCCAGCGCAGAATGTAGCCGTGCTTCAACAGATAGTCGTTGGCGGCTTCGGCCATGCGGTTGCCGTCACGGGTAAAGCGGATCAAAATGAAATTGGCTTGGCTTGGCACCACGTTTAGCCCCAAAGCTGTGAGGCTTGCGGTCACCCGCGCCCTTTCCTTCGTGTTGTGGCTGCGGGCGTCGTCGACCCAAGCTTGGTCCAAAACCGCCGCGATCCCGGCCTTTTGGGTCGGCGTCGGCAAATTGAACGGATCGCGCAAACGATCAAGCATGGAAATCACGTCGGCGCTGCCATAGCCCCAGCCCAACCGCAACGCGGCCAGACCATAGATTTTCGAGAACGTGCGGGTAACCACGATATTCGGATATTGGTCGACCAGATCTTCCCCGGCGGTGTAATCACCGGCGTCGGCATATTCGGCATAGGCCGCATCCAATACCAAAACCACCGATGACGGCAAACCCGACACCAACCGAATAACCTCGGCCCGCGGCAGATAGGTGCCGGTTGGGTTGTTCGGATTGGCGAGGAACACGACTTTTGTGTTTGCCGTGACCGCGGCCAGGATTTGATCGACATCGGCGACAAAATTATTGTCCGGGGCCTCGACCGGGGTCGCACCGACCGAGCGTGCGGCAATCGGATACATCATGAAGCCATAGCGGCTGTAGATCACCTCGTCGCCCGGCCCGGCATAGGCCCGGCACACCAGCTTCAGCACTTCGTCCGACCCCAAGCCGCAGACCATACGTTGCGGGTCCAAACCGGTCAGGTCGGCGATGGCGGCTTTCAGATCAGCAGCGGTGGCGTCCGGGTAGCGATGGATCGTGGCGGCAGAGGCGGCATAGGCCTCAAGCGCCTTGGGGCTTGGGCCGAACGGGGTCTCGTTCGACGACAATTTCACCACGGTCTGGACGCCGGGCGCGGCTTTGGACCGGCCGCCTTCGTAAACGTCGAGAAAATCCAACCAACTGTGGGGTACCGGACCCGCCATGCTCTGTATTCCTACTGTTGCTGGCCGTCTTATAGGGCGATCGGCTTCGCAAAAACTCCAACGATTGCGGCGTTCCCGCCGACCGCTGCCGCCAAGGTTGGCAGTGCGGCTGTGCAATCGTCCACAGAACGGTCCGTCGCAATCAGATGTGACGCCCGCCCGTCGGCGTCCGCTTTATACGCGCAGATCACGGCGTCGCCAAGCCCTGCGGCTGTGGCGGCATCCAAGATCGGTTGGGCCGCCCGCTCGCTGCCCTGGGCGACGATCCAGACGGTATCCTGGCCACTTAGCTCGGGCGCTACTTGGGCCACCACATAGGCCGGGGTGATAGCGCCTCGGATCGTGTTGTTTGAGAACACCGGTAGGGCGGCAACAACATGGATACGGCGCTGATCTTCATTGGGCAGTGTTACCCACCAATCGTTATCCTGCGGCGGTGGCAATAGCCCCAAGGTGAACGGGTCATGGCGGACGGCATCGAGAATCGCTGCCGTATCAGCCTCGGCCGCAAGTGGGGTGGCGGCACCGAAATGAATACGGGCCAAATCCCAAAAATAAAGGGCCTTCTCGCCCGAGAAGACCCTGATCGCGATCGGCGTCTGGATCGACAAGAAAGCCGTCATCATGCCACGCCAAAGCCCGAGCAGGCTTGCGACTGGGAAAGGACCGCTGTGATCGGCGACAAGGCGGCGCAAAATGCTGATTTCACGACCGGGTCTTAACGCGGTGCTTTGGGCCGCAGCCGGATCGGCGGCCTTTTTGATGGCACCCAAGCGTCCGACGATATCGGCGCGACGGCGGATCAGGCCATGGATTTCGGTATCGATGGCGTCGATCTCACGACGCAGATCATCAAGGCTCGGTTGTGGTGATTGTGTGGTCATCGCTGTCGGATATCGGGTTATAGGGAATGGTTTTATATGTAACTGTTTTGCCCCAAGCGCTTCCATTTATACGCTTATTGAGTTTTCGAACACTAAACGGCCAAAGCTTGAAAAGCAAAGAAAACTCCGCTTCGGGATCGGCCTTGGGCCGTATGCGGTTGGTCTTCATATTGACATTACGGCGGGGACTGTTAGCTATCATCGGGTAAACAATGAGGTAGTATGACCAACCTATCGTCTACAGACGGCCAGAACCGCACGCGTTTAAAAAACGGTGACCGTCCGGGCTTGCGCGCGCTTTTGGGCCAAGACACGCCCTTAAAGCTCGACGGCGGCATCGAGCTCGGCCCGTTTGAAATCGCCTATCAAACCTATGGCACATTGAACCCCGATCGCAGCAATGCGGTGTTGGTCTGCCATGCCCTGACCGGCGATCAGTTCTGCGCCGGGATCAATCCGATGAACGGCAAGGCCGGATGGTGGGACATTATGATCGGGCCGGGTAAGCCGCTCGATACCGATCGCTATTTCATTATCTGTTCCAATGTACTCGGCAGTTGTTATGGGTCGGCCGGGCCGTCCGAGATCAATCCGGCCACCGGCCAAGTGTGGGGGCCGAGTTTTCCGGTCATCACCATCCGTGACATGGTGCGGGCCCAGGCCATGCTTCTGGATCATCTCGGCATCGACACCTTGTTTTGTGTGATCGGCGGCTCCATGGGCGGCATGCAGGTGCTGGAATGGGCGGTCAGTTATCCCGAACGTGTGTTTGCCGTGGTGCCGATCGCGACGACCTCGCGGCATTCGGCGCAAAACATTGCCTTCCACGAAGTCGGTCGCCAAGCGGTGATGGCCGACCCCAATTGGCATGGCGGCAAATATGTGGAAAACAGCGTCGTGCCGCAAGCGGGGCTTGCGGTGGCGCGCATGGCTGCGCATATCACCTATATGTCGGAAAGCGGATTGACGCGGCGGTTCGGTCGGAATCTTCAAGATCGCGACGTGCTGACCTATGGCTTTGAAGCCGATTTCCAAATCGAAAGTTATTTGCGGCACCAAGGGGTCAGTTTCGTCAATCGGTTTGATGCCAACAGCTATCTTTATATCACGCGGGCGATGGATTACTTCGATCTGGCGGCGGACTGGGATGGCGTGTTGGCGCGGGCGTTCCAGCAATCACGCGCCCGCTATTGTGTGATGTCGTTCACCAGTGATTGGCTTTACCCGACATCGGAAAGCCGGGCCATTGTGCATGCCCTGAATGCTGTGGCGGCACCGGTCAGTTTTGTTGAAATCGATACCGACAAAGGCCATGACTCGTTCTTGCTGGACGTGCCGGAAATGTTTGCGATTTTACACGGCTTTCTGGATTCTGCGGCACGACAGCGCGGCTTGCCCGCCGTGGGATCGGTATAACCATGGCGGATTATGAAAAAGACAACGGCACGCTGCGGCATCGCCCCCAAGACATCCGCATTGATTTGTTGCAAATCGGGCAAATGGTCGCGCGCGGCAGTCGGGTGTTGGATGTCGGCTGCGGTGACGGCGCGTTGCTTGAATATTTGACCCGCGAACGCGGTGCCGACGCGCGCGGGATCGAGCTTAGCCAAGCCGGTGTCAATGCTTGTGTGGCGCGCGGGTTGTCGGTGGTGCAGGGTGACGCCGATAGCGACCTCAAGGATTATCCGAGCAAGGCGTTCGACTACGTTATTCTCAGTCAAACCTTGCAAGCCACCCACCGTCCGCGTGATGTAGTGCAGGAATTGTTGCGCATCGGCAAGCGGGCGATCGTGTCGTTTCCCAATTTTGGCTATTGGCGCGTGCGCTGCGGTTTGCTGATCTCCGGCCGTATGCCCAACACCGGGACGCTTGATAATCCGTGGTATGCAACGCCGAATATTCACCTGTGCACGATCCGCGATTTCCGCGTGTTGTGCGAAGATATCGGTATCACCATTGAAGACAGTCTGGCCATCGGCCGCAGTGGTCATCCGTTGCCGTGGGCAAAACCGTTGTGGCTGGCCAATTGGATGGCCGATCAGGGATTGTTCTTGTTGCGCTCCGATCGTTAAACAGGATCAAGGATTCAGGCAAAGATTCAGGCAAGGCTTAAGGGCGGTCTTTCGATTTCACATGACTGCGGGATGAATTGGCGACCGGAACGGCGCGCCGTAGGGTCTGTGCTTTGGCCGGTGCCGGTGTGCCTTCAGCATAGATCCGCTTTTCCGCTTCCATAATCAACAAGCCACCGAGATTGCTCCACCACCGTTGCCCCAACCGTTCTGCGGCCAACAGTGCCTGTACGCCTGCACGGCTTTTAAACGGCGGCATGAAGAGTGACGAGCCGCGCAGCAGCGGCGTCAACATGTGGTCGGTTAACAAAAGCTCAAGCTGGCTGCGGCTGAACGGGCGTCCATGACCGAATGGGGTGCGGTCGGTCAAGGCCCAGGTGCCGCCGCGATTGGGGACAATGGTCAAAAGCCGCCCACCGGGCACCAGGACCCGCCAAATTTCGCGTAACGCCGGACGCACGTCTTCGGTGGTTTCGATGAAATGCACCAGGATCAAGCGATCAATTGATTCATCGGCAAACGGCAACGCCGTTTCATAGGCGATGGTGGTGCGGTTTTTGTCAATCGGCCAGGCGTGCACGCCTTGACTGCCGGGCATCACCGCAATGGTGCGGGCCGTATCATCAAATACACGTAACACCGGCGCGGCATAGCCAAGACCGGCTACAGCCAAGCCGGTGGTGGTGGGCCAGAATTCACGGATACGGGCCGACAAGAGGCGCGCCGTCGCGGCTCCGAGAGCGGAGCTATAAAAATCACGAAGCCGGACGACGTCGAGGTGCATCAAGATCTCCCTTATGGAGATCAGTTTTAGTACATATGTTGACCGCCGTTAATAGACAGTGTGGCGCCGGTCATGAACCCGGCTTCATCCGAGGCCAGAAACAAAACGCCCCGGGCGATTTCTTCGGCGTCGCCCAAGCGGCCGACCGGGATTTTGGCGATGATTTTATCAAGCACCGGTTGCGGCACGGCAGCGACCATATCGGTCTTGGTATAGCCTGGAGCAATGGCATTGACGGTAATACCGAAGCGCGCACCTTCTTGGGCCAGGGCTTTGGTGAAGCCATGAATACCGGATTTGGCGGCGGCATAATTCACCTGGCCGTATTGACCGGCCTGGCCGTTGATCGAGCCGATATTGACGATACGACCAAACTTGCGGTCGACCATGCTCGGGAACACTGCCTTGGCCAAGCTGAAGCATGACCCAAGATTGGTGTCGATCACGGCCCGCCACTGCTCATAATTCATTTTCAGAATCGTGGTGTCGCGGGTGATCCCGGCATTGTTGATCAAGATATCGATCGGGCCAAGCTCTGCGACGATTTTAGCAACGCCTTGTTGGCAGGCGTCGTGATTGGATACGTCCCATTTATAAACCTTGATACCGGTCTCGTCTGAAAAGGCTTTTGCTGCTTCGTCATTCCCGGCGTAGTTGGCTGCGACGGTATAACCGGCCGCTTGCAGGGTCATAGAAATAGCTTTGCCGATGCCACGGGTGCCACCCGTGACCAGTGCGATGCGTGCCATCGTATTTTGTCCTTTCGTTGTGACGTTTCATTTTTTCCATTTTTGTCCCGTGATACGGACCCCCGGGTGGGTTTTTCTCATGCACGCCGGATCGATCACCCGGCGTGCATGAGAAACGTGTTAGTCGCGCTCAACACATAAGGCGATCCCCATGCCGCCACCGATACACAGTGTGGCCAGGCCGCGTTTTGCGTCGCGCCGTTGCAATTCATGGAGCAAGGTGATCAAGACCCGTGCCCCGGATGCGCCGATCGGATGACCCAAGGCAATGGCGCCGCCGTTGACATTGACCTTGGTCGGATCCCAACCCATGTCTTTCGATACGGCGCAGGCTTGTGCGGCAAAAGCTTCATTGGCTTCGACCAAATCAAGATCGCTCGGCTTCCATCCGGCCCGTTCCAAAGCCTTGCGGCTGGCGGGAATTGGCGCTGACCCCATGATCGCCGGATCAACGCCGGCTTGAGCCCAGGAGGCGATGCGGGCCAATGGTTTGAGGCCACGGGCTTGGGCGTCCTTCAATGACATCAACACCAACGCCGCAGCGCCATCATTGATGCCGCTGGCATTGGCGGCAGTCACGGTGCCGTCTTTGTCGAAGGCCGGTTTCAAGGCGCGCATGCTGTCCAATGTCGCGCCATGACGAATGTATTCGTCGTCACTGACGACGGTATCGCCTTTGCGGCCTTTGATCGTCACGGCGACGATTTCATCCTTGAACTTTCCAGCCTTCTGCGCGGCTTCGGCTTTGTTTTGCGAGGCAACGGCGAAAGCATCTTGGTCTTCGCGGCTGATCTGCCATTGCTTGGCGACGTTCTCGGCGGTGATGCCCATGTGGTAATTGTTAAAGGCGTCCCACAGACCGTCTTTGATCATGCTGTCGGTCATCTTGCCGTCGCCCATGCGAATGCCGGACCTGAGATAGGCGACATGGGGCGATAAGCTCATATTTTCTTGACCGCCGGAGACAACGATGCTGCTATCGCCTTGGCCGATGGCCTGAGCGCCCAGAGCGACGGCGCGAAGGCCCGAGCCGCACACTTGATTGACGATCCAAGCCGGTGTTTCGACGGTAAGGCCGGCGGCAATCGCTGCTTGCCGGGCTGGGTTCTGTCCTTGGCCTGCGGTTAGGACTTGGCCGAGAATAACTTCCGAGACTTCCGCGCTATCAATCGCGGCCCGTTTCAAAGCTTCGGTGATGGCAACTTTGCCGAGATCATGGGCGGGGACAGTGGCGAAAGAACCGTTGAAGGAACCGATCGGCGTACGAGCGGCACTGACTATGACAACATCGGTCATCGATGAAAAACCTTTCTTAGCCCGATTCGGGCGTATTTATACTCGTGATCCTGAGACAACGGTGCCAAAGCGATTTTGGCAGATTGTTTCATGGTCATCTTAGACCGTTCTTTCCAGCCAAAGAAACAGCGGTTAGAGTTTGTCTAACGGCTTTCCATGCGCCAAGATCAGTCTACAGAGGGTGTTCTCAAAAAGAAACCAGATTGATTATTTGTCCGGACAAATTTTTTCCCTGTTCGGTTCGTGAAAAAGGTTGATCCGGTTTATAAAAACATTATCGCCAGTTTATGAAAACATTATCGGTTGTGTAGCCAGTCGGCTAAGGGTTGCCACAACGACGACTCAGCATCACGCCCGGCGACCATCGCAACATGTCCCGATGACGCCCGCATGACATCTGCTTTTGGAACACGGTCGTGTAAGGCCAGCGCGGACGCCGGGGGCACGATTCTGTCAGCCGCGGGGGCCACCAAAAGCATGGGGGCCATGATCCATTGCGGTTCTACGGCAGCACCGTCGACCAGCCACTGCCCGCGCATGGTGCGGTTTTCTCCATACCAGCCCGACAAACAGTCTTCCGCCGCTTTTCGCGCCAAAGGCATGCCGTCATTGGCCCAATCTTCGATGGCGACAAAATTCTCGGCGGACTTTGAGCGCGGATCGAGCGTCGCGAAGCGGCGAAATTTGCGATCGCTCAAACTCGGATCGAGACTCGCGAAAAAAATCTGCAGTAAATCCAGGGGTACCGCCGCTCGCTCGGGCAATCCGGTCATGGCGCCGACCATGATTGCACTCAGCGCCCGGATCAGCGTGACGCTCTCGGCATGAAAGTCCCAGGGTGTCGCCAACAACGACAGCGACCGTATTTTATGGGGATGGCGCAAGGCCAGCGCCAGGGCCAGGTTCCCACCCATGCAATAGCCGATCAGATGAACTGGACCGCCAGTTTGCGTAAAAACGTGATCCAGGGCTTGGTCCAGGCGCTTTGTGACGTAATCGCTTAGATCAAACACACATTCTTCGGGTCCGGGGTGGGCCCAGTCCACCAACCACGGATCAAAACCGGCGGTTGCCAAAAACCGCATGCCGCTATGGTCGGGGGACAAATCGAGAATATAGGCCGGATTGACCAAGGACGGGATGACGAGCACCCCGGCCGGGCTGGTCTTTGTGTCGGGTGTCGCCCCATAGTGTAAGAGCTGCGTGGTGCCACCCAGACTATGCCCAGGCACCGGCGGCATGGTGCGTTTAAGTGGGTGCTGTTGATAGGCTGTGATCCCGGCCATCAGCGCGCTGATTCGGTTTTGCGCTTCCGTTAAAACCGCCAAGCCGAGATCGGCGGGCGGTGCCGTCAGGAGTTTTTTGCGCAAAGCCTCCGCATCGTCCCGCACACTGTCGTGAATAGGCGCAAGGCCCATCAGAAACGATGGCAGCGCCGCCGCTCCCCCCAACCAGGTGGCCGAGGACAACGCCAAATGATACCCCAAAGGGCGGGGCGCCAACTGCCGGTCGTATATAGGGGGCGGCGATGTTTTGTCTTGCTTCATCCACCCTCATCTCGTTTGGGTGGTTCTGATGCGGCCGTGGGGTCCTTGTGAAAATCATGGCTGACCCACGACTTGGCCAGATCGACAACCGCCGATGGATTTGCTCCTAAGCGCGTATCCTGCGACCACGCCACTAAATTACGCTGCCAGAAATCGAGGAATTGTTGAGCCAGATCGTTCCCCAGATTGTTCCCCAGATCGTTCCCCAGATCGTTCCTATGATCACCACTCTCCGGTGTTGTCGGTTGTTGCGATATCTCATTGCTTGCCGCAGCTTTTGGAGCGCGCGGTTTCCGGCTTTTTCTCTGTGACGGTTTCGTCATATCCAAGCCCTGCAACAAAACTGCAGCATAAAGTCTGCGGTGGTTTGTGCTGTATCGCAACAAATCTCTTGCGCGCAGCAACAATTCCGCGTGATGATGGGACAAAGGTCTGTGCGGGGGCAAGACCTAAGTCGCATTGATGGGAGCCGACCTTGGCAGAAAAGAACAGCGAAAAAGAACCTGTGGTTATTAAAAAATACGCTAACCGCCGGCTTTATAATACCGAAACGTCCAGCTATGTGACGCTCGAACATCTTGCGCAAATGGTGAAAGAAGGTCGTGATTTTGTGGTGCGGGATGCAAAAACCGGCGATGACATCACCCACGCAGTTTTGACGCAAATCATCTTTGAAGAAGAAGGCAAAGGGCAAACCATGTTGCCGATCAACTTCTTGCGTCAATTGATCTCGTTTTATGGCAATGGCTTGCAAAGCTTGGTGCCGGGTTATCTCGAAGCCAGTATGGAAATGTTCACCCGCAATCAAGAACAATATCGCGACTATTTCGAAAAGCATTTCGCGTCACCGGCATTTGGCCCAGGCAAAGCGTTTGCAAGCTCCTTTGAAGAAATGGCGCGTCAGAACATGGCGGCATTTGAACGGGCCACTCGGATGTTCTCGCCGTTCGGGCGCAATGAGGAGTCGGAGGACGCGACGCCGGGCGCCGCCCCGAAATCCGAGGAAGACGCTTCCCTGGGTGATCTCAAAGATCAATTGAAAGCCATGCAGGCACAACTGGATGCGTTGACGCGGAAAACCGACAAAAGCTAATTACGGCAGGGGATCGTACTGCAAGCGCTGCGATAAAGGTGACCCCTGCTTCGTTATTTGGGACGCGCGGATGATCACGGCGACATTTTGATGATCGTCCACCAGCGGCAGTTCTAAAGCTTCCAAAACCACTCCCTCGGTTCCGTTCCAATCTAGTTGAGCGAGGCGACGATATGGTCGCGCTTCACGCGCGACAAGCGTTAGACTGTTAAAAACATCCTGTGTAGCAAAGCCATAAAGATCGCCTTCGATGACTTTGCCGCTAACATCACGTCCCATCTGGATGATGATGTCGTTGCCGACCGAGCGGTGACGGAATTGCAGCGGCTTCCAACTGACATCGATGATGTTGATAATAGGTAATAAATGTCCAATGGCGCTCAAATCAAAATCGGTTTGTGCCGTGCGTCCTGTGACCGGATCTTTTTTGATGGAATCCCAATAAATATAGAGTTCTGACAGGCGTGGTTCCCAGAAAATGGCTGTCACATGCTTGTCCTCATAGGCACAGATCACGGCGACCTTGCGTAATGGTGCAGCTATAACGATTATGGCAAGTTACAACGCTTTCGCGGTGCCGAATGTTTCACCGCCATTGCTTAAATAGTCAATTTCCTCAGGCGTTGAGCTGCGGCCCAAGATTGCATTCCGATGTGGGAAACGGCCAAAGCGACGAATGATATCGCGGTGGCTTTCGGCATATTTCAGATAGGTCGCGATATTGGCGCGGTCGGCGATCAGTCGTACGGCGTCTTCTTGATCGGCCAGAGTTTCGCTGTGCTCATACGGTAAATAATAAAATACACGACGCGCAACAGGCGTATCAAGATCATGGCCGAGGGCGATTGCCTTTTGCGCTGTGTCCAAGGCCAGCCAATCGGCGGCGAAGGATTGTTTATTGCCGCGGAAGATATTACGCGGAAACTGATCTAAAACGAGCACGGCGGCCAGGCTTGTATCCGGTGTTAGAAGCCATGCCGCTGCCGTGGCCGGATTTTGGCTTAGGGCCTGATAATCAGCCAAATGCCGGGTCTTGATCAGGCTGTCGACGGCTTCGGACGGCATAAACCAATCTTTTTCCTGAAGATCGTCAAACCAGGTTTTTAAAACGGCTTCGGCAGCTTTCGTCATATCTTGTGTTCCTGAACGTCCGGTTTCTTTAAAATGGGATCATACCGCAGCCTATCGATCAATCCCGGTGATCTCAAGCCAACTGGTCGTCAAAAGACCTTTGATTTGCCCTATTTTGGTCATGGCAAAGCCCTGTTTCAGGGCCAAGCTCGGACTATGGGAGAGTGAAAAAACAACGGAGTATATGTGATGAAGGGTGATCTGGACGTCGGCGACCGACAAAATGGCCAGTTAAGACAGGCTGCTTTACGCCTTGTTAGATGCATGGGAAGCCGGGCCGCCTTGGATTGTTGCCAGAACAATCAATGGCAGGGGCTTTATGAAGAAATCCAAAACCTTGATGGCCGTAACGTCAGCAGCCAACACTAATAATCAGCATCTTGCTTGATTTTGGGCTCAAATCAGCGGGTCGGTAAGGGCTTTTCACCGCGATAATCATAAAAGCCACGTTGGCTTTTCTGACCAAGCCACCCAGCTTCCACGTATTTCACCAACAGTGGGCATGGGCGATATTTGGAGTCAGCCAAACCTTCATACAGTACCTGCATGATCGACAAGCAGGTATCAAGGCCGATGAAGTCCGCCAATTGCAGCGGTCCCATCGGATGATTGGCGCCAAGCCGCATGGCGGTATCAATGGCTTCCACAGAGCCAACACCCTCATAAAGGGTATAGATCGCCTCGTTAATCATCGGCAATAGGATACGATTGACGATAAAGGCCGGAAAATCTTCAGCATTCGCCGTTGTTTTGCCTAAAGAATCCGTGAATTTCCGAACAGTTTGGAAGGTTTCCTCGCTGGTGGCGATGCCGCGGATCAACTCGACCAATTGCATCACCGGGACCGGATTCATGAAATGAAGGCCGATGAACTGCTCAGGCCGGTCGGTGGAGGCGGCCAAGCGCGTGATCGAGATCGACGATGTATTGGAGGAAATCAGCGCCGTCGGGGATAAATACGGGCAAACTTCTTTGAATATTTCTTTTTTGACGGCTTCATTTTCTGTAGCCGCTTCGATAACCAAATCGATGTCTTTGAAACTGTCGTAATTGGCCGTCAGCTGAATAAGCCCAAGCGCGTCGTTGCTTTTCGCTTCCGTAATTTTGCCACGGTGTACTTGGCGTTCCAGGTTGTGCTTGATGGCATCAAACCCGGCTTTCGCACGCTCTAGATCGCGGTCTTTGAGAAGAACTGGATATCCCGCCAATGCACTGACATGGGCGATACCGTTACCCATTTGACCTGCGCCGATCACACCTATTTTCTGGACCATCGTTTCTATCCGTTACCGCCAGCGCCTCTGACCAGCGCTGTCCCCAAATACTACCAGTTTAGCTTCAGCCCGTTCTTACCATTAGTCCGTAGAATAAGTGTGCCGCGGGAGCGTGAGCGCTCCGCGGCACGACCCATAGAGATTACAATGCTTTTTCCAGCTCGGGAAGAGCTTGGAATAAATCAGCCACCAGACCGTAATCGGCGACCTGGAAGATCGGAGCTTCCTCGTCCTTATTGATGGCGACGATGACTTTGGAGTCCTTCATCCCGGCCAAATGCTGGATCGCGCCGGAAATGCCGACGGCCACATACAGCTCAGGGGCGACGATTTTACCGGTTTGACCGACTTGGTAGTCGTTCGGAACGAACCCGGCATCAACCGCAGCGCGCGAGGCACCGACGGCGGCGCTCAGCTTATCGGCGACGGCTTCGATCAACTTGAAGTTTTCGCCTGAACCCATGCCGCGACCACCGGAAACGATGATCTTGGCGCTGGTCAATTCTGGACGTTCGGACTTCGACAGCTCTTGACCGACGAATTTCGATACGCTGCTGGCTTCTGCACCTGAAACAGCTTCAACGGCAGCCGAGCCACCATCCGTGTCGGCTTTAGCGAAGGCCGTACCACGTATGGTGATGATCTTTTTGCTGTCGGACGATTGCACAGTGGCAATGGCGTTACCGGCATAGATCGGCCGCTCGAAGGTGTCGGCGGAAATCACAGCGGTGACATCCGAGATTTGCGACACATCCAAAGCCGCCGCCACGCGCGGTAAGAAATTCTTGCCGGTGGTGGTTGCAGGTGAAACGATCGCATCATAATTGGCCGCGAGCGCGATCACCAGGTTGGCCAGGCTTTCAGCCAAGGGATGCGCATAAGCATCGCTATCGGCAACCAGAACCTTGCGCACCCCGGCGATTTTTGCAGCCGCTTGTGCGGCGCCATCAACGCCTTTACCGGCGACCAGGATATCGACATCGCCACCCAAAGCTTTGGCAGCGGTTACGGTGTTGAGCGTCGCGTCCTTGATCGACGCGCTATCATGTTCGGCAATGACCAGAGCAGCCATATCAGATCACTCCCACTTCGTTTTTCAGCTTTTCGACGAGTTCTTGAACCGAGGCGACTTTCACGCCGGCTTTCCGTTTGGCCGGTTCGGTGACCTTCAGTGTTTTCAAGCGCGGGGTGGTGTCGACGCCGTAATCGGCGGCGGTTTTTTCGACCAGTTCTTTCTTCTTTGCCTTCATGATGTTCGGCAAGGAGGCATAGCGCGGCTCGTTCAAGCGCAAGTCGGTGGTGATGATGGCCGGGAGCGTGAGCTCAACCGTTTCAAGACCGCCGTCGACTTCACGAGTCACGGCTACGCTGCCGTCGCCGATCACAACTTTGGAGGCGAAGGTGCCTTGGGCCCAGCCCAAAAGTTGAGCCAGCATTTGGCCGGTTTGATTGTTGTCGCCGTCAATGGCTTGCTTGCCCAGGATCACGAGGTCCGGCTTTTCTTCGGCAACCACGGCCTTCAAAATTTTTGCCACCGCTAATGGTTCTACATCGCCGTCGGCTTTCACGAGGAGGCCACGGTCGGCGCCCATGGCAAGCGCTGTGCGGATTGTTTCTTGGGCTTGTTGAACGCCGATCGAGACGGCGACGATTTCGGTCACTTTCCCGGCTTCTTTCAAGCGGATCGCTTCTTCAACCGCGATCTCGTCGAACGGGTTCATGGACATCTTAACATTGGCCAGTTCGACACCGGATTCGTCTGATTTGACGCGAATCTTCACATTGTAGTCGACGACCCGTTTCACCGGGACCAGTACTTTCATCGGGGGCTCACTCCTTGGTTTATCACCCTATTATGTCATCATCCAATTGCCGGTCCGAGGTCGTTACAAACCTTCATGAGGACACGGCCCACCCAACCATGTGCCTGTGCGTTGTAGCTGTGCGGTATGTTAGCGCAGTGCTGCAACGCAAAAAACAGAGCCTTGCAGAGTTACCCCAGGCAAACCACGCTGTCAACGCAGGCTTGGCGCTATAAAGCCTCAAATCGGACAGATTTTAGTCCCTGAAAGAACGCGGCCAACGATACGGCGTGGGGCTTAGCGCGTCGCCCCCGGCTGCCACAGCACATCGCGGCCGCCGTTATCATTGGTTTTGCGCGACAGCACAAACAACAAATCGGATAAGCGATTGCAATACTTGACGGCTTCGGGATTGACCGGTTCTTGTTCGGCGGTTTCGGTGATCAGCCGCTCGGCCCGGCGGACGATGGTGCGGGCCAAATGGAGATAGGCCGCAGCGGCGGTTCCACCCGGAAGCACAAAGGATTTCAACGGTGCAAGGTCGGCGTTGACGGCATCGATCTCGTCTTCCAGGCGCTTGGTCTGGCTTGGGAGGATGCGTAAAGCCTGAGAATCGGCGAAATTGTCGTCCGGATTGGCCAAATCCGCGCCCAAATCGAACAATTCGTTCTGAATCCGGCCCAGCATGGCATCAATGTCGCCGTCCGTATGAAGGCGCACCAGGCCAATCACCGAATTGGCTTCGTCCACGGTACCATAAGCGGCAATCCGGGCGCTGTGTTTGTCGACCCGTGCGCCGCCCAGCAAGGATGTTTTTCCAGCGTCGCCGCCACGGGTATAGATCTTGGTCAGAGTGACCATGTTCGGAATTCCTATGATTTGTTGCTAAGAAACAGCAAAAGCGCGACCAGGATTACGACGGCAAATTGGGCCAAAACCCGGGCCTGCATCAACTTGTTGCTGTATTTTTTGCTGATATCGCCGCCCCGGGCCATCACTACGATGCCTGACACCAGGATACCGAAGACGACCAGAATCATCAGTGGGATAAGAAATTTCAGGATGTCCATTGGCGTGTTTCCAAAGATGCGGAAAGGCGATTACGACCATAGGTATAACGGGCACATTCGGCTTTGTCATGCATGACCAAACAACGGTGTCACCGCTCCGACGTTCCATGCGGACCCAGCCATAGCAAAAACCCCCACAAACCGGTGCGGGGGCTGAGGCCGGGCATTTACATCTCAACCCGTCACCACCGGGCTCGACCCGGTGGTCCATGACGGCGCCGCATATCGGGGCCAAAAAGGGATTGCCAGATCGAGCCCGGCAATGACGAAAGACGGCTGCTGCTTACACCTTGACCCCGTCACCACCGGGTTCGACCCGGTGGTCCATGGCGGTGCCACATATCGGCGTCAAAGAGGGATTGCCGGGTCGAACACGGTAATGATGAAAGACGGCTGTTTATGCGCAGCCGGTGTCGGGTACAAATACTTATGCGAATGCACACTCTAAGATCGGCTGTTCCAATTAATTGGTGGCCTCCAACAGACGGCGGGCGATGACGTCGGCTTGGATTTCGGCGGCGCCTTCGAACACGTTGAGGATGCGGGCATCGCACAACACGCGGCTGATGGTGTATTCGAGCGCGTAACCGTTGCCGCCATGGACCTGAAGCGCATTATCGGCGGTGGCCCAGGCGATCCGCGCTGCCAATAATTTGGCCATCCCGGCTTCCAGATCACAGCGTTTGCCGTTGTCTTTTTGGCGGGCGGCGAAATAGGTCAACTGCCGCGCCATCATGATTTCAACGGCGGCCCAAGCCAATTTGCCGTGTACGCGCGGGAAGGCGTAAATCGGCTTGCCGAATTGCACGCGTTCGGTCGCATACCGGAGCCCCAATTCCAACGCACATTGCGCAACACCCAAAGCGCGGGCGGCGGTTTGGATGCGGGCCGATTCGAACGTCGTCATCAATTGTTTGAAGCCGTTGCCTTCGACACCACCCAAAACATTTTCGGCTTTGACTTCGAAATTGTCGAAACCGATTTCGTATTCCTTCATGCCGCGATAGCCGAGCACTTCGATTTCGCCGCCGCTCATGCCGGGTGTCGGGAACGGATTGTCATCGTCACCGCGTTGCTTTTCAGCCAACAACATGCTGAGACCTTTGTAGCCCGGCGCGTCGGCTTTGGTGCGCACCAACAAAGTCATGACATCGGCGCGGGCGGCATGGGTGATCCATGTTTTGTTGCCGGTGACTTTGTAAACTTTCTCGCCTTTGTCATTGGTATCAAGAACGCCGCGTGTTTTGAGCGATCCCAAATCCGATCCGGTGTTCGGTTCGGTGAACACCGCAGTCGGTAGAATTTCGCCGCTGGCGATTTTCGGTAACCATGTTTGCTGTTGTTGCTCGGTGCCGCCGTTCAAAATCAATTCGGCGGCGATTTCAGATCGTGTGCCGAGCGAGCCGACACCGATATAGCCGCGGCTCAATTCTTCGGACACGACGCACATGGCTGTTTTGCCCATGCCCGATCCGCCAAGCTCTTCGGGAATGGTCAAGCCGAACACGCCCATCTCGCTCATCTTGTCGATGATTTCAAGTGGGATGAATTCGTCTTTCAAATGCCAGTCGTGGGCATAGGGAATAACTTCGTCATTGGCAAAGGCGCGGAATGTTTCGCGCACCATCTCATAAGTGTCTTCCAAACCGAGCGCGCCGAATGACCCGGTCGACACACTGTGTTCAATCAGCTCCGCAATGCGGCTGCGGACATCGGGCGCGTTGCCGGCATCGATCAAAGATTCGACGGCGGGATTATCACGGAATACGGCGACGGCATCGGCTGCGACCCACAAATCGCTGGGGCGTACAACTTCGCCTTGGCTCATCGGAATACCGCCGACGATTTGCGCCAGATATTCACCGAAACCCGCTTGCAGGATCAATTCTTCCAATTCGCCGAATTGGCCTTCGGCTTCCAAACGCTGGGCCCAGCCCAATGTTTGACGCAAGGTTTCAAGATAGGTGGCGAGCCACGACAACCCATGCACGGCAAATTGATTGTCTTCGGCGGATTGGCGATCAAGACTGCCGTCGACCACAACATATTCTGCAACGGCCGCTGTGGCGTGCGCGACAAATTCTTCCGTCGCCGCCAACGCTTCCGCGCAGGTTTCGGTCAAGCTTGCGATTTCGGCATCATCAAGATCGTCGTCGTCGAATGTGGTGGACATCACCGTGGTCTCCGTAATCTTTTTATCGCTATTGAGTGTGGCCTGTTCATCATCGGTCATCGTGATGGTAACAACGAAGCAATTCATAAATATGAATTGCTTCGTTTGTTGCGGCCATAGTGGACGAGCGGCCGTTATTTTTTACGGCTGGTTTCGACCACATCGGCAAACGTACGCATGCCGGGTTCTTGGGCCGTGACAAGCACCGCCATGTTGCCGGGCTTGTGTTCGTTCTTCCACATTTTGGTATGTGCGCGCGGAATGTCGGCCCAGGAAAACACTTCCGACATACAGGGATCAAGACGACGTTCGATCACCAGTTGGTTGGCTTGGCTGGCTTGCAAAAGGTTTGCAAAGTGGCTGCCTTGAATACGTTTTTGACGCATCCACACAAAGCGCGCATCGAACGTGATGTTGAACCCCGATGTTCCAGCGCAGAATACCACCATGCCGCCGCGTTTGACGACAAAGCACGATACGGGGAATGTTTGTTCGCCCGGATGTTCAAACACGAAATCGACGTCGTTGCCTTTGCCGGTGATGTCCCAAATCGCTTTACCGAATTTCCGCGCTTCTTTCATATAGTCGTTGAACTCAGGCGAGTTCACTTGCGGCAATTGGCCCCAGCATTTGAAAT
>JBBCIP010000356.1:0-7729 GCA_037189785.1 Alphaproteobacteria bacterium | reverse complement strand
CCACGAGTGTTTTCAGTATAACTGTCATTGACGTCTGGATCCATCTGACGAGAAAACGAAACGCCTGTGATATCTTTTTCGGCTTTGACGGTTGTGGTGATTTTAAGAGTTTTCCCATCCGTGTCGAAAGAAACATCATTGGTCAGAGTGAAAATAGATTCTCCGCCTGTTTCATATGTGCCGGTCCAGACGGCGCGATGATCGGCACCGTTACCGCTTTCATCGGTCAGCACCCCTGCAATTTGTGGGCTTCCCCATCCAAAACTAGAATTATTGTTTGTAATCGTGCCGTCGGAATATTTGAGCGAAAAGCCTTCAAACGGTGACCCTGGTGTTAAGTAATCATCCATAGGATCAAACGTGCCCGTTCCGTTCGCATCGAACAATAATCCAGGATCAGCACCTCCTTGCCCTAAGGTTCCCATGTTATTTACACTCAGACGAATGTAATCACCTGATAAAATAACACTGGTTAATGGCGAGGCATAAGCGACAGAAGACAAAAGCGGCGAGACAGATAGGGCAACGACACTGCCCAGAAGTGCGGTCCGAACGGCTGTGTTTTTCATGGAGAAACTCTATTAAGGGTGATTAGGTATATTGTGTCGAATACAGCCTAATCCCTTAAAAATTTATGATTATTTTCGATTGTTGGGTGATCTTTTATGCCGACAGATATAGATAATAAAAAAACGGCGCCGAATAAGCGCCGTTTCAAGATTTAAAAGTCAGAATTCTTTTATTCGACTGTGACCGACTTTGCCAAATTGCGCGGCTGGTCGACATCAGTGCCTTTGTGAACGGCGGTATGATACGCCAACAATTGTACGGGGATCGAATAGATCAACGGGCTGACCAGACTATGAGCTTTCGGTAGCTCAATCGTTGCAAACGCGTCGGATCCTTGGGCTGCGATTCCTTCGGCGTCGGAAATCAAAACCACCTTGCCTTTCCGGGCGATGACTTCTTGCATATTCGACGTTGTTTTGTCGAACAGCGGTCCCGATGGCGCCAACACAATGATCGGCACATCTTCGTCGATCAAGGCGATGGGGCCATGCTTCATTTCACCGGCGGCATAGCCTTCGGCATGGATATAGGAAATTTCTTTGAGCTTCAGCGCGCCTTCAAGCGCGATCGGGTAATCGGCACCACGACCCAGATAGATGACATCGCGGGCTTTGGCAATTTCATAAGCCAGCTTTTCAATGGCGCTATCGTGGCTAAGAACGGACGCAAGACGCGACGGCAAGTCGGTCAATTGTCGTACCAACACCGCGGATTGTTCGGCGCTGACCTCGCCGCGGATCACACCGGCGGCAATGGCCAAGCAGGCTAAAACCGAGAGCTGACAGGTAAAGGCTTTGGTCGATGCCACACCGATTTCCGGTCCGGCATGAATGGGCAATACCAGATCGGATTCCCGTGCCATCGAACTTTGCGGCACGTTGACGATGGTCACCACATGTTGGCCATGTTGCTTGGCATAACGCAGCGCGGCCAAGGTATCCGCTGTTTCGCCGGATTGCGAGATGAAGACCGCGAGTCCACCCGGTTTCAAAACCGCATCGCGGTAGCGAAACTCCGATGCCACATCCACTTGGGCGTCGATCTTGGCAATTTGCTCGAACCAATATTCGGCGACCATCCCGGCATAAAACGACGTGCCGCAGGCAACGATGGTGACTTTATCGATGGTGTTGAAGTCAAACGGCAGATGCGGCAATTGCACGGTTCCCCGCAGCGGATCCACATAGGTGCTGAGCGTTTGTGCAACCACGGTCGGTTGTTCAAAAATTTCTTTTTGCATGAAATGGCGGTAGTTGCCTTTGTCGATCAAGGCGCCGCTCACCGTGGTCGTGGTGATCGGACGATCGACAACAACATCATGCTCGTCGAGAATTTCGGCGGAGGTGCTGGTCATCACCACCGCGTCGCCTTCATCCAGATAGCTGATGCGATTGGTCAGATGGGCCAGCGCCAAAGCGTCGGAGCCAAGATACATTTCACCGTCACCATAGCCGAGCACCAGCGGGCTACCACGACGGGCGCCGACCATAAGATTGTGTTCGCCGGTAAAGATGATCGCCAAAGCAAACGCGCCATGCAAACGCTTCAAGGCTTTCAACGCGGCATCCCGTGGTGCCAAGCCTGAGTGGATGTAATCGGTGATTAAATGGGCAACGACTTCGGTATCGGTTTCCGACAGAATCTTGTGACCCTTGGCCAACAGTTCTTCACGTAATTCACGGAAGTTTTCGATAATGCCGTTGTGAACGACTGCGACTTTATCGGTGGCGTGTGGATGCGCATTGTTTTCTGTCGGCGCGCCATGGGTCGCCCAACGCGTATGACCAATGCCCAATGTGCCGGGCAGCGGGCTTTCCTGCAGACGCTTCGACAGGTTTTGCAACTTGCCTTCGGCACGGCGACGGTCGATGTGACCATTGACCAACGTGGCGATCCCCGCGGAATCATAGCCACGATATTCAAGCCGCTTCAGGCCATCCAAAATGCGATCCGCGACGTCTTCTTTGCCGATGATGCCAATAATGCCGCACATAGTCGGTCGTTCCTTTACTTCTTATTGCGGGCGCGGAATTTTGCCGCCCAACCTTTAACTTCGCGATGATCTGCCCGGACGACGGCCAGGGCATCGGCTTCGACATCTTTTGTCACAACACTGCCAGCGCCGACAATGGCGCCATCACCGATTTTGACCGGCGCGACCAAGGATGTATTCGATCCGATGAAGGCACCGGCACCGATATCGGTTTTGGCTTTGTTGAAGCCATCGTAATTGCAGGTGATGGTCCCTGCCCCAACATTGGCTTTGGGCCCAACACGGGCATCGCCTATATAGGTCAGATGATTGATCTTGGCGCCTTCTTCGAGCACTGATTTTTTGACTTCGACGAAGTTGCCGACTTTTGCTTTGGCACGCAGATCGGCGCCGGGGCGAAGGCGTGCAAACGGACCAATGGTCGCCCATTCAGCAACCGTCGCGCCTTCAAGATGGGAAAACGCATGAATGGTTACATTATCGCCGATGGTGACGCCTGGACCGAACACCACATTGGGTTCGATCACCACGTCGCGGCCGATCACGGTGTCATGTGCAAAGAATACGGTTTCTGGCGCGATCAAGGTCGCGCCTTCGGTCATCGCATGCGCCCGTGCTTTTGCTTGGAATGTGGCTTCTACTGTGGCCAGTTCTATGCGGGAATTGACGCCGGTGACCTCGGCTTCGTCGGTTTCGATCACCGCCGCGCTGTGGCCGGAGGCCCGGGCAATGGCGACGATATCGGTCAAATAGTATTCCTTATTGGCGTTGTCGTTTTTGACATCCCGCAGGAATTTGAATAGATTTTTGCCATCAACGGCCATAATTCCTGAATTACAAAGGGTTATTGCCCGTTCTTCAGGTGAAGCATCCTTGTGTTCGACAATGGCGTCGAGGCTACCGTCCGCGGCCAGTTTCAGGCGACCATAAGCGCCGGTGTCGGCGGGGCGAAAGCCCAACACCACAAGTGCCGGGGTTTGCCCGTTGGCCCCCGGTGTGCGACGGGCGTCAATCATGCGCCGCAAGGTCTCGGTCGCGATCAACGGCACGTCGCCATACAAAATCAGCACATCGCCATCAAACTCGTTCAACGCGGCCTCGGCCTGCTGGACGGCGTGGCCGGTCCCGTGTTGCGGTTCCTGAATGGCAATCTCGGCGCGGCCGCCCAAGGCTTTTTCAACTTGCTCCCGGCCCGAGCCGACAACGACGACTTGGCGCGTCGGCGCCGGTGTCAATGCCGATAACGAGGCCAGAACATGGTCCAACATCGACCGGCCGGCAATGGGATGCAGCACTTTATGAAGTTGGGACTTCATGCGTGTGCCTTTGCCGGCGGCCAGGATAATTGCAGCGATAGCGGATTGGGTCATGAGAAATCAGTCAAGAGTTATTGATTATACGCGGAAATCTGTGTCAAAACCTGCCATAAACTTTCTAACAATTCCATAACGCGGTTATGACAGGCTAAAAACTTGTCCCCTTCATCAGGACGTTATGGGTATTCAGGACTTATGGCCTTTTCATGACACTCTCCAATTCAACAGCATCTTATCCGACAACCACGTATCCTCAGGCAATTGTCTTCGATCTTGATGGCACGTTGGTTGATTCTGCGCTCGACTTGACCGCTACCCTGAACTGGGTTTTGGCTGGTGAAGGCCGTGATCCCGTGACCCTGGACGCGGTAAGGCATATGGTCGGGCGTGGTGCTCGTGTACTCCTGACCCGCGGCATGGACGCAACGGGGGCCGCGGCAACCGACGCCGACCTGGATCGGATGATGCCCCGATTCCTGGCGTATTACGGTGACCATATTGCCGATGAAACGGTCACTTTTGATGGTGTTGAGCAAACCTTGGGTATTTTTCGGAACGCCGGGGTTACCTTGGCCGTTTGCACCAACAAGCCGGAACTGATGGCGGTGCGGCTGCTCGAAGCCTTAAAGCTGGATCATTATTTCAGTGTTGTCATCGGTGGCGACAGCTTGCCGGTGCGGAAACCCGATCCGGGCCATATTCTCGGCACGCTAGAGCGGATCGGTGTGGCCGCTGCGGATGCCATCATGGTCGGCGACAGCATTCATGACATCGCCGCCGCCAAGGGGGCAGACATGCCGGTGGTCGGCGTGACCTTCGGGTATTCGGAAGAACCGATTGAAACTTTGGGCGCTGACCGTGTCATTACGAAGTTTTCAGATTTGGTTACGGCCGTGCGCGAGCTTCACCAAAACCGAAGCGCCGCATCATCTTCGTCGTAAGGTGCCGTGCGAGAAGCAGTGGCGGCATCCGCAGCCAGTGCGACCGGACATAAAGCATGAGCCCGGCAAAGTCAGCGAAACGCCGGGTTTCGAATAGAAACGTTGGCAAAATCGCGGCTTCGACCAAGTGATCCATCATCAGCCTGACCGGTGCCGGTGGTGCAAAACGGTTGCTTGCGGCTAAGACAGCATGCGGTATCTCAAGCGCCAACAGCCGGTGGGCATAGCGCATGCTGTAATATAGCGGGCGGCCCAGGCCAAGTTCGCCGCCGCGTGTCAACAGCCGCTGCCAGAACTCAGGGTTTTGACCTGCAAAATGCCGCATCAAATCGCGTTGATCGACCAGATCACGGAGGGCATTGCGAATGTCCCCATCCTGGAACAGGTGAACGGCGCTGTGCAGGATCAAATCCGTATCACTCAGGACCGCCATGTGATCATCGATGGGTTGGGCCGCACTCAAAAGTTTGGCGGCATCAGGTTTCAGGCGGCTGGTCAGCGGCAGAATGGTGTGATGCAGATCGATCATGGTTTGCCGACTGGGGTGCCGCAGCGGCGGCAGCTCGTGCATCCACTCCCGATAATAATGATCGTCGTAGGTTGTCGTTTTGGCGGCTTCCCAGCCGTTTTGCAGCAAGGTTGCCTCAACCAAGGACAACTCGGCCCGGCCCACGAGGATATCGATATCGGAGCTCGGGCGGCCCGCGGCGCAGGGCAGTTTGGCCTGAATATAGGCTGCGCCCTTTAACAAAATGATCCGTTGTTTTTGGCCCCAGAATGCACGCTTAATGCGATCAACTTCCCAGGTGATCAGGGTTTGGCTCAGCGCCGCCCCCCGCTCCGCCGCCATCAGATGACCTTGGACCGCTTCCGGGAGCCGGTCAAAGAGGCCGGTTTTGCGGCTGTCGGCCGCAATCCGCCCGAGCAAAGCCGTGGCCCGCCCGAGGAATACGAGTTTCGACCAATCGGCAGGCGTCAACGCCGCGATGCTATGGGGGTCGCGCAAAGCGCCCAACAGGATTGTGGCGCTGATACTCATACGCCCCACTGCTCCACCAGATCATTGACCATGTGAATGCCTTGATCGAGCGACCGATAAATGATGCGGAAGCCGCGATAGGTTTCGGTCATATCAGTCATGGCCTTGAAGCCGACTTCGGCCATGCGGTCGCAGTTGACGCTCGAACTCCTAATCATGGCGAACATTTCAGGCTTGCGGAGCTCGATGGCTTGGGCTTCGGCTGTCGGGTTATATTCGGGGAACAAGATGATGGTCGGGGCCGCGGGCTCGGCCATCTGGGCAATCGCTTCGGGTTCCGGGCACAGGTAACGGATCGTTCCCTTGGGGGTGTTATAAAACGGGCGACTGAACACCGCAGTGGGCAACCGGTCTGCCATCACGGTGGTCGAGGCATTCTTGAGCGATATCGGGCGTGGGTACGGATAAAACAGCGTCTTATCCGGATCGAACAATCCGAATTCATCAGAAAACAACCGCCATCCTGCAAACGCCAAGCCGGAGGTCAGCGTGCTTTTGCCTATACCAGACGCACCGGGCATCAGCACGGCCTTACCGTTTCGAGCAACGACGCCGGAATGAAAAATCAAATAGCGATCGGCGGTGGTCGCCACCAACCAGTTGAGCGCCATTTCCAAGGCCAACACCCCGATATCGAGCGGTAACGGCACAAACGGCGCATTGACCATCCCGGCTTCGGCAATGACATTGGGGCGAAACCAGCGCCGTATGGTCGTGCCAGGGCCGACATTGACATGATAATCGACGAAATCACTGGGTCGGCCGACCGGATAACCGCCATAGATGGCCAAAATCTCGTCCCGAAGCGTCGGAAACGGGCATGTGGCCCTAATTGTGAATGGGCCGACACGAAAAATCAGTCCCTCGCCTGCCAGTAATTGGCGTGCGTTGGGTAAATCTTTTATCAGTCTGCTGTTCCCCACCATGCCTTTGTGCGTAAACGGGTTTGGGGCTTGAGTGCAAGTGAAATTATGCAAGCGAAATTATAATGTCGGTTCGGTCAGCTCCGGGAAGATCAAGCCGAGCTGGTCGAATTCGGCGATAGTGTCATCGATCTTCTGGCGTAGGGCAGGATCGACCGCACCTTCGAGAATTGCGGCCATACGTGATGTCAATTCAGGGGCTGTGTCGGCTTGTTCGGTGATTAAATCGTAAAGTTCCCGGGCAAAGGCGTCCAACAAATGGGTTTGTCCAGAGCGGCGGTCGAACAGCACCGAAATGTCGTTCAGCTCACGCCAAACAGCAAAATTACCCGCTGGTATGCACCACCGGGCATTTTGAATATCCAACCGCATAAGATAAAATTACGGCAGAAGGTTGTAGATCGACGCGTAACAGCTGGTGCCGATATTGCCGTTGTAAACCAACGCGGCCAATTCTTGCGAATTGCTGCTGGAGGTTACGGCCGTACCTGGAGTCTGCGTCACGATGATCATCTGATAGCGTTGTTCTGGTGGAAGCGTGTTTTTATCCACATCCGGTGGGATATCCGTACGCTCAACCGGGGTGAATACCCGTCCATCGGCTGACGTTGCCTGAATCAACGGCTGCGACAACGACCGTGGTGTCGGCAAGACATTCGTGTCTAGCGGACGCCCGCCTTCTTGCACCAGGCAACCGGCTGATACCGCCCAAGCAGAGCTGGCGCGAAAAGTCATAACAACCGGCGCAGCAATGGCGCCTGCTTTTAGAAGGTTCCGGCGTTGTAAACGCTTTTGGTCCATCTCGGTCTCGTTGGTTTTACGATCCATGGGTCGACCCTCGATCTTTACTGTGACTGGCAACGATCGGATCGTTGCTCAGCGTCTTAGCCCTAGCAATCTACGGAGATTGCATCCTGTTTGAATGTATAAGCAAAACTCAAGCCAAA
>JBBCIP010000355.1:0-6692 GCA_037189785.1 Alphaproteobacteria bacterium | reverse complement strand
CTCAAGGGCGCGGATATCGGGATGTTCCGCCATCAGTTTTAGACGCAGGTCAGTCGCCAGGGCCATCATGGCGGCGCGCATGCTGTCTTCATAAAGATTGCCGAGATTCATGGTGCGGACCAGCTGTTCCGCGGTATTCAGCTGTTCCGAGCCGATTTTTGTCGCGACGGCTGGCTTTGCCGCCGGTTTTTCAGCGGCAACCGCATGGAGAGGTTGCACCAAGCCGATGACAAGTGCTGTCGTAAGAAGAAGTTTTTTCATGTGTGTCTTTCAGCCGTTACCTGTTGTTCTCACCCGGTTACTCTGCGGCAACCATCGAGGGGTTGTCGAAGCTAACTTGGTTTTGGAGATACTTATGTATGGACTGCGCGGCGTCCCGACCATCACGGATGGCCCAAACAACCAGCGAAGCACCACGCACAATATCACCTACGGCGAACACACCATCAAGGTTTGTCATAGCGGTTTGATGGTCGACTTTCACGGTTCCCCAGCGTGTCACGCCAAGGTCCGGTGTGTTGAATAGAACGGGCAGATCTTCGGGATCAAAGCCCAGCGCTTTAATAACCAGATCGGCCTGAATGCTTTCTTGAGCGTCTTTGATTGGCTCCGGTGAGCGGCGACCGGTGGAATCCGGGGCCCCCAGGCGCATTTTTTGTACAATAACCGCACCGACATCACCGATTTCTTTGTCGTCTTTTGCGGTGAATGCCAGGGGGGCCGACAGCCACACGAAATCGACGCCTTCTTCCTCGGCATTGCTCACTTCGCGCATCGATCCGGGCATATTTTCCTTATCACGGCGATACAGACATTTGACCGAAGCCGCGCCTTGGCGGACAGCGGTGCGGACGCAATCCATGGCGGTGTCGCCACCACCGATGACGACCACATGCTTGCCCTTGGCGTCCAAAGCGCCGTTGTCGAATTCCGGCACGGCGTCGCCCAGGCCCTTACGATTGGAGGCCGTCAGGTAGTCCAAGGCGGCAACGACATTGCCAAGGGCTGAGCCGGGCAATGACACATCGCGCTGTTTATAAACGCCGGTGGCGATCAAAACCGCATCATGGCGCTCGCGCAATTCGGCCAAGGTTGCATCCCGTCCGACTTCGAAATTAAGGTGAAATTGCACGCCGCTGGCCTCATATTGCTCGGTGCGGCGGCTCATAACGTCTTTTTCGAGCTTGAAATTGGGGATGCCGTAGATCATCAAGCCGCCGACCCGATCATAGCGGTCATAAACATGGACTTCGTAGCCTTTGCGGCGCAATTGTTCGGCGGCGGCTAAGCCCCCAGGACCGGCCCCGATGATGCCGACCGAAAGGCCGTTTTCCGCTTTAGGCGCAAACGGCTTGACCCAGCCGCGTTCCCAGGCGGTGTCGGTGATGTATTTTTCAACCGATCCGATGGTGACCGCGTTGAAATCCTTCTCGATTACGCAATTGCCTTCGCACAGCCGATCTTGTGGGCAGACGCGGCCACAGACTTCGGGGAAGGTGTTGGTGGCGCTCGACACTTCATAGGCTTCTTCGAGCCGCCCTTCGGCGGTCAATTTCAGCCAATCGGGAATATTATTGCCGAGCGGACAATGAACCTGACAGAACGGGATGCCGCATTGCGAGCAACGCGAGGCTTGCTCGGTCGCGCGGTCGGTCGCGAACCGGGCATAAATTTCGTCAAAGTCTGCAACCCGTTCACCGGCTTTACGCTTATCCGGCATCCGTTGTTCGACCGAGATGAACTTCAACATCTTTTGCGACATGGCGACCTGCTTGAAAGGAAATTGCTCAATTCGGCCGGAGTATAGCGAGCGTCAGAGGGTGCGAAAAGCAAAAAATCACTGATATGTCATAATAGCTGACCATTATTTTTGAAGTATGCCCAAAATATGATCATTTTATTGCGATTGAGTCTTACTATTGAAAAATAAATGTACCGATTTGGAACTATATGTGAATTTCGATGCGTTTTGATGGGTTTGAAAGCCGAATCAAGAACAGTTTTTGTGCGTACACGGGGTCTTTCGTCGTGCTGAAATAAAAACGGCCGCCTGGTGGGGCGGCCGTCGATAAAATTGGCGTAGAAAATTTGGAGTTTTTTTAGAGTGCCGGTTTGGCGAACTGACCGCCATGACGGAAGCGCGCCAAATAGCTCGGCACGATGGCTTCGACCGAGGTAGGGATAATGCCGAGCGTTGCCAGCGTCTTGTTGCCGGTGACGACATTATCGTGAGCCAAGAGGCGTACTTGGTCGACGGTAAGCAAGGGAGACGGCAGAATTTGTAGGAATGCGGCTTTGAATTTGGCCAGCCCGAAAGGAAGCGGGATCAGCGCGCGCTTTAAGCCGGTTTCTGCAATAACGAAGGCCAGAAGATCCTTCATCGTGTATGTATTTGGGCCGCCCAGTTCATAGGTTTGACCCTCGGCATCGCTGCCCACCTCGACAATTGCGGCGACAGCGTCGGCAATATCACCGACATAAACAGGCTGGAACCGGCTGTCCCCGCCAATCACGGGCAGGACGGGGCTTAGGCGTGCCAAGCCGGCAAAGCGATTAAAGAAATTGTCGCCGGGGCCAAAGGCGATGCTGGGCCGTATAATTGTCGCCTCGGGAAAGGCATCACGCACGGCGGCTTCACCAAGGGCTTTCGATTGGGCGTATTTTGAAGAGGAGCTGCTGTCGGCGCCAAGCGCGGACATATGGATCAAGGTCGTGACCCCGGCCAGTTTTGCGGCCTTGGCGATATGAGCGGCGCCATCGATGTGGATTTCGGAAAAGCTTTGGTGGCCACTTTCATAAAGCACGCCGACCAAATTGATGACGGTATCGGCATCTTGGACGGCGGCGGCCACAGATCCCTCGTGGCGGACATTGGCTTGCACGATCTGAATTTGTCCGACAGATCCCAAGGGTTTTAAAAACAAGGCATTATTCGGCTTGCGCACGGCGACCCGGACGCGATGCCCGGCTTTGGCCAGTTTTTGCACGATTGTCCGTCCGATAAAGCCTGAACCGCCGAAAATCGTAATCAGCTGTCCTGTCATGTTGTCCACCCTCTGCTGTTGCAACGAGGTCTGGTTAGCAAAAAAACGCGGTGATCTCCAGGCTTATAATGGATGAAGCGGACAATGGCCAGGCACCGCCGCGGGTGCGGCGCCGGATAATGCGCGTTAACGATTGAGAACGCTTGACATTACCGCGCGCACCCATTACCGACTGGGCATTGCCGCACCTCATGGGTTCGGCAGGATGATGTGCCCAGGTGGCGGAATTGGTAGACGCACTAGCTTCAGGTGCTAGCGCTCGCAAGGGCGTGGAGGTTCGAGTCCTCTCCTGGGCACCATTACATCAACCACAGCAATCCGAAGATGTCCAATAACCTCGCAAAACGCGGGGTTTTTTATTGTGTTGGGTATAGGGGAGCGGTCGCTTGGTCATTCACTCTGTCGGTGGCGACCGGTCGGGGGGTTATGGCGCCGTCTGCGGACGCGACGCGCCAAACAGTATTTCCTGCATCGTCAGCGATGAGTAGGGCGCCGGTGCCATCGATGGCCAGACCGACTGGACGGCCTTTGACCTGATCACCATCTAGAAAGCCGGTCACGACATCTCTGGCGATTCCTGATGGACGGCCGTTTTCAAACGGAATGTAGATGACTTTGTAGCCATTGAACGGTTTACGGTTCCAACTGCCTCGATTGCCGACAAATGCGCCGTTGCGGTATTGGTCCGGCATGGCGGCATCGTTGGTGAACGCGAGCCCCAGTGCAGCGACGTGGCTGGAAAGGGCATAGTCAGGAGAAATCGCGACCTCCACAAGGTCCGGGCGGGGTGGATGAACGCGGTTATCGACATTTTGCCCGTAATAACTCCATGGCCAGCCATAAAAACCGTTTTGTCGTACCGTGGTAAGGTAGTCGGGCACGAGGTTCGGGCCAAGCTCGTCACGCTCGTTGACGACAGTCCAGAGCTCTCCTGTTTCCGGATGAAAATTCAATCCATTCGGATTGCGCAGGCCTGACGCGAATATCTTTGCGGCTCCGGTCTCGCGATCAACTTGCCATATGGCGGCGCGACCTTTTTCGGCCTCAAGACCACGCTCGCCGACGTTGGAATTCGACCCTACCGATGCATAAAGAAAGCGCGCGTCCGGGCTAAGCGCGAGATCCTTGGTCCAATGGTGATTAATCGGGCCGCCGGGCAACGGAGCGAGCACCCGGGGTTCGGCCGAAATTGCGATCTCCCCTAAGCTATATGGATAAGCCAGAATGGCGTCGGCTGCGGCGACGTAAAGCGTGCCCTCATGCCACGCGACCCCAAACGGGGAGTTGAGCTCAGTCAATATATCATGGCGCTCATCAACCGTGCCGTCACGATCCGTGTCGCGCAGAAGGGTGATGAGGTTTGTCTGTTTTTCACCTTCGCTACCGGCGGCCATCGCCATGATGAAATCGCGAATAATGTCTTTGGGCCGGTTGAGTGGCTTGCCGGGCGGTGCTTTCGACTGCACAACCAGGACATCACCGTTCGGTAGCGTGTGAACGCTGCGTGGATTGGCAAGATCGGTTGCATATACAGTAACGACCAGACCATCCGACACAGTCGGCATCTGTCCGTCGCTCCACCCGGTCACTTCTGCCACTTTCACGTCAGGCCATAGACTCCAGGACGGCGCTGGAAGAACGGGATCTGACCCAAGTTGCTGTGATACGTCGACGTCGTCTTCATTGGAGCATCCAGCAAGTGTCAGCCAGGCGCCGGCCAGAACGCCAATGTAAAACGTGCCGCGTCTATACCTATACCCATATTTATTCATGACAGAGCGTCCTTCTGCTTAAGCAGCCGGTGACGATCATCACAAGCACGGTAACCACAGAAACGGTCAGCCCCCAAGGGACGACGGCTGTCCATCCATCGGCTGTATGAATGAAATTATTGAGAACGGCCAGCAAGAACACCATAACGTTTCCAAGTACAACCAGAAACGATGGTCGTATGGCACTCACCATATAATGTATGGTAGCGGCGACTGCCGCAAGAATGGCGAAGATCACCCCGATGAAGAGAAGCCATTCCGAAAAATGCAACCAAAGAAGATTCGATGACTGCCAATAAGCTATGTCTGTCACTATGGTCAGGCTGAAACATGTGATCGGGAACGACAGCAGCAATCTGAAAATCGCGTAGGTCAGTGTACCTGTGGCGGGCGCGGAGCAAGCATTTGCCATATGCGTTTCGTCCTTGCAACTTTCACTGGGAAGTATACGCATAAGGCCTGAAATAGTTCCATCGGGCCATCCAATAGGTTCAAAAACTGGAGAGCTTTCCGTAAGATATCGAGAAGGCGATGGAGTTATAGGGGAAATGGAGAAATCGTATGACACGATTTCTCCATCACCAAGCTTCGATGTTTCGGGATGTAGCGGCTTTAATTCTTGGAATTTGACGATAGAGGCACTTCTTTCCCACCGATGAAAACGCGCACAGCGCGGGTTTCATGGATCTTACCGGCCGGAACGTCAAAGGGATTTTGGTTGGTGACGATAAGGTCGGCACTCTTGCCGGGTTCGATCGAACCAAGTTGCTTGCCTTTGCCTTCGTGTATCGCTGCATTGATTGTATAAAGCTGGAACGCTTCTTTAAAGGTGATGGCGTTTTGTTCGGATAGGCCCGGAGGCATGCCGCCGGGGGCTTTGCGCGTGACCAGCGTTTCCATGCCTAGCCATGGATTGACGGATGGTACAACGGGCCAGTCCGACGCGGCGAGAACCAGGGCGCCGGAGTCAATTGCCAAGCGGACTGGATACCATGTTTCCATGCGCGCATCGCCCACGGCTTTCCGCACATCAGGGATGACTTCCATGGGGTACCAAACATACGGCGAAAACTCCAAGGTGGTTTCTAATGTCTTGGCGCGCGCTGCATCGGCTTGGCCGATCCAGCCGACATGGGCAATGCTATGCTTTAATCCGCTGAAGCCATTTTTTTGTCTTAACGCTTCTACCGCATCAAGCGCTTGTCGCACCGATCCGTCGGCGGCGGCATGCATTTTGACAGCGAGACCTTGGCCGTCAAAGGTCATGAGGCTTTGTTTGAGGTCTTCGATGTCCATCAGGAGCATGCCATAAGCACGTTTATGATCATGTTCGGAATCGACATAGGGAACCAAGACCGATGCGGTTCGTGCATCGGTTGGCACACCATCCAGAAATAATTTGACGCATGATGGTTGGAAGTTTGCCCCCGCATAATCGGTGCGTGTTTCAAGGATATTTTGATCGCGTGAATAAGCGACGCAACCGATCACGCGTTGCTTAAGCTCACCGCGCTGTTCGAGTGTGTGATAAGCAACCAAACTATCTTGCGTAACAACAGCGTCCGTCAAAGATGTGATGCCGTATCCCATCATCTCGCGGAGTGCAAGGCGTAGAGAGTCAACATTGTGTTCGGCTGACGGTGATGGAACGGTTTGCCGCATCAACCAGGATGCTTGTTCGCGCAAAATACCGGTCGGTTGTCCATTGCTGTCGCGTTCAATAATGCCGCCTTCTGGATCTGGGGTGTCGGCGGAAATATTCGCCGCTTTTAAAGCGAGGCTATTGGCCCAAGAACTATGGAGGCTGATATCGCTCAACGTCACCGGATTGTTGGGGGAAACTTTATCCAGCAGTTCTTTTGTGGGCGGCGTTGCG
>JBBCIP010000354.1:0-1886 GCA_037189785.1 Alphaproteobacteria bacterium | reverse complement strand
CGTACCCAATCTGCTGGGGCCGGTGATCATTTATATGACCTTGACGATCCCCCAGGTTATTTTGATTGAAAGCTTTCTGAGCTTCTTGGGGCTCGGTGTGCAAGAACCCTTGACCAGCCTTGGTGTGCTGATTTCCGAAGGGGCCGACGAGATGGAAACGGCACCTTGGATGTTGTTGTTCCCGGCTGGGATGCTGGCCATTCTGCTGTTCTGTTTTAATTTCTTGGGTGATGGTCTGCGCGATGCGCTGGACCCAAAGGATCGCTGAGATGACGGCGGTTCTTGATGTCCAGAATTTGAATATTGTTTTCGACACCAATGATGGTCGTGTCCAGTCCGCTTATGATGTCAGCTTTCAGATTCCAAAAGGCGGATGTTTGGGAGTGGTCGGCGAAAGCGGCTCCGGCAAAAGTCAAATTTTTATGGCGGCCATGGGGTTGCTGGCTCGCAATGGGACCAGTTCCGGCGTCGTGAAGTTTGAGGGGCAAAATATTTTAAACCTTGCCCCGAGCGCCTTGAATGATATTCGCGGCGACCGCATGGCGATGATCTTTCAAGATCCGATGACGGCGCTGACGCCCCATATGAAAATTGGCGACCAGTTGATCGAGGGCTTGGTTTTTCATAAAAACATGAAAAAAGCCGAGGCTTGGCAATTGGCCAAAGACAAACTCGCGGCCGTGCAAATCCCGGATGTCGATCGGCGCCTGCAACAGTACCCTCATGAATTGTCCGGTGGTATGCGGCAGCGTGTGATGATCGCGATGGCGCTGTTATCCGCGCCGGATCTTATTATTGCCGATGAACCGACCACGGCTTTGGATGTTACCGTCCAGGCGCAAGTGTTGGATTTGTTGCGGCAGTTGAAAAGTGATAACACCGCCATGGCGCTGATCAGTCACAATTTAGGCGTGGTCGCGAGCCTAGCTGACCGGGTATTGGTGATGTATGCCGGTCGTGTGGTGGAAGATGCGCCGGTGCGTCAGTTGTTCGACAGGCCGCAGCATCCTTATACGCAAGCTTTATTATCTTCAATGCCGCGTCTTCAGGCAGACAAAGGGCGCTTGCAAACCATTCCTGGACAACCGCCGAACTTACAAAAAGCGCCTATGGGCTGTGCCTTTGCTGATCGTTGCGGCAAAGTTTTTGATCGCTGCCATCGGGAGCGGCCGGAACTTCGCCATGTCGGTGCTGATGTCGGCGCGGATGTTCGCGTCGCCTGCCATTTGGCGGAGGGCTCGGTATGAAATCGCAGATATTGCAAGTGGACGATGTCAAAGTTCATTTTCCCGTATCTGTGGATCATGGCTTGCGCTCGAAAACACAGTCGTTAAAGGCTGTGGATGGAGTGAGCTTTTCTGTGGCGGAGGGCGAAACACTCGGTATCGTCGGCGAGTCCGGCTGCGGGAAATCGACCCTTGGCCGTGCTATTTTGCGCCTGATTACACCGACCGCCGGGCGTGTTTTGTGGCTGGGGCAGAATCTGGCGGCGCTGGACGCAGAAGCGATGCGGCAGAAGCGGCGGGAATTGCAGATTATTTTTCAAGACCCGTTGGCCAGTCTCGATCCACGTATGACCATCGGTGATATCATCGCGGAACCATTGCGGGCGTTGCAGCCATCTTGTTCCCGGGCCGACCGCATGGCGCGGGTCCGCGATATGATGGGTAAGGTCGGTTTGCGCGACGACATGATCAATCGCTACCCCCATGAATTTTCCGGCGGGCAATGTCAACGCATCGGCATTGCGCGGGCCATGATCGTCAAGCCGAAGTTGATCATTTGCGATGAGCCGGTTTCTGCTTTGGATGTTTCTATTCAGGCGCAGATCATCAACCTGTTGATGGATTTACAACGGGATTTCGGGCTGACCTTGCTGTTCATTA
>JBBCIP010000353.1:0-6119 GCA_037189785.1 Alphaproteobacteria bacterium | reverse complement strand
TCACCCAAAATAAATCCCACGCACGCGGCGGGCTAGAGGTATTGTGACGGCGCGGCCCTCGGCCAGCGCGGAACTACCCAGACTATCCACGGCTGATCTGAGGGCGGAAAACGACCGGTCCAGGCGCGGCACCAGGTACGTGATCAACTCGGCCCCGACCTTAAGCTGCCGATCATTAAAGAGTTTGACCAAAACGGCGGCCATCAACGCCTCATCAGGTTCCACGAGCGTGACTTGGGGTAAAGCCCGCAACCGCGACGAAAGATCCGGGAGCTTGGTGTCCCATTGACCGACTGGACGGCGGGCGGTCAGCAACAAACTCCCTCCAACCTCTCGTATCGTATTGATAAGATGAAAGAATGTTGTTTCGGATGCGGTGCCGGTGAGCACATCGGCTTGTTCCAAAACAATGTTTTTGCGGTTCCGGGCGAGGGATAGACTGTTGTCCGCCAAAGCGGGTGCCTGCGTATTGACCAGGATGGTCACCGCATCGGCGCGTGCGGCCCAGACCGCAGCCAAATGGCTTTTGCCCGAGCCTTGCGGGCCACACAGCAAAGTAATGCCGCCCGGCCACCCCGGCCATCGGTCGATCCAGGCCACCGCGGCGTCATTGGAGGGCGCGACAAAAAAGTCGTCGCCATCCAGCGCCGTGCGATAGGGCAAGGCCAAAGGCAGTTGGTTAGTTGACGCCACTGTCGGTCTCGCCTGGATTGGGGCCAGGATTAGGGCCAGGATTAGGGCCAGAATTAGGGCCAGGGTCAGAGACGGCCGGGTTTGTGGCCGATCCCGATCCTGTTGGTGCCGATCCTGTTGGTGCCGGTCCGATCGCTTCGGGTAGCGTCAATGTGGTGGTCTCGCCGTCGTCCTGGAGCCGTAAATTGGCTTGTTGCAGGGCCAGATCCAACTGGCTGCGCGCGCCGACATAGGTCAGATCAACCTGGGCTTCGCCGACTTGCAGCTGTTTCAAGGTCACGGCTTGAACCAAGCTCACGGTGCCGAGCCGTCGTTTGATCTCGGCCCAGTCTGCGACTTGTCGAAGCGGCACGGTCACGGCCAAGGCCCCGGTTTGATCGAGCCGGATCAGGGTTTGTGCTTTCCACCAATCATCGAGCCTGGTGACCAAAGCCGCCACGCCTTCGCTGTAAGCGCGTGGCAAATCTTGTTCGCTTGCTGCGTAGGTTGTGGTGCTGAACGCGGGCGCGCCGATCCCGGTGTCGGTCAACGTGATGGCGACGCTATAGCCGCTCTCTGTGGCGGCGCGGCTCACGGTGGCCACCGGCGTGATGGCCTGGCGCAAACCATAGCGGGCCGCAATGGCGCGGGCGGCGGCTCCCCCGCTATCGACACTTTGGGCGGCCGGGACCAGGTAAAGATCTTCGGTGCCGCCATCCGGCAGCACAAACGGGATTAATCGATTCTTGATGGCGGCACCGTGCCAGGCTTGACGCCAGGCATTCTCCGGCTCCCACAGCAGCCGCAATCCGGCGCTTTCCAGAATCGGCAGGACCAGGATCGGTTGGCCCATGGTTTGTGAAAACCCGACGCTGCGATTGCGCAGGAAGTCGCGCACCCGGTTGCCGTCAAAGCGGAAATTCAAGGCCGCGATATAGCGAACGGCGGAACTACGTTCGTGCGCCACCTCAAAGCCGGTGACCATGCGGCTGATGGTCGCGGCATCAATGCTGCCGATCTGGCCGCGTTGGTCCGATGGCAATAGCCGTTGCATCAACAGGTCGAAAGCCTTGCGTTGGCCGCTGGCGATGGCTTGGGTCCGAGCGGCGGCGGCACTTTGGGCGGTGATGTCGACGGCAACCCCTTCGATGGTGAAGACATCGCTTTTGGTGCTCTGAGTGGCCGCAGCGGCCCAGGCGGTGACGGACGGTGTGATGAAAAGGGAGGTCGCGGCCGGGACGCCGATCATCACGCCGATCATCATGCCGGTTCGCAGTGTTAAGCCCCAGCTTGAGCCAGACCAAACCCCGTATTTCATCGTCAACCTCCTTACTTTTCAGGCTTTTGCAGCATTACGCCAACATTCCGTGGGCATCGCTTCTCAAACTCCGAGTAATGCATTATGGTGGCGCGCCAATCAACGACCTTGAGCCATACAATGACCGATAAGACTACATACACCTATAAGGACGCGGGCGTCGATATCGATGCCGGAGCCAGCTTGGTTGATGCCATTAAACCGTTGGCCAAATCGACCCGCCGTCCCGGATCTGATGTGGAGCTCGGTGGATTTGGTGGTTTCTTTGATCTGAAGGCGGCGGGCTATACCGATCCGATCCTGGTCGCGGCCACCGATGGCGTCGGCACCAAATTGAAGGTCGCCATTGAAGCCAACAAACATGACACGGTCGGCATCGATCTTGTGGCCATGTGCGTCAACGACTTGGTGGTGCAAGGGGCTGAGCCGTTATTGTTCCTAGATTATTTTGCCACCGGCAAACTTTCGGTCGAAGCCGGGCGTGCCATTGTCGCCGGGATTGCCGAAGGCTGCCGTCAGTCAGGCTCGGCCCTGATCGGTGGTGAAACTGCTGAGATGCCCGGGATGTACAAAGATGGTGATTATGACCAGGCCGGATTTTCGGTCGGTGCGCTCGAACGCGGTCGTAACATTCCATCCCCAGACTTAAAGGCCGGGGATGTGTTGTTGGGTTTGGCGTCGTCGGGCGTCCATTCCAATGGGTATTCCTTGGTGCGGCGCTTGGTCGACGACAAGGGGTTCCGGTATGACGATCCGTGTCCGTTTGCGCCGGGTGTAACCTTGGGTGACGCGTTGCTGACGCCGACCCGGATATACGTGAAAACTGTGCTGCCGCAAATCCGCAATGGCCGGATCAAGGCGTTGGCCCATATCACCGGCGGCGGCCTGACCGAAAATACACCGCGCATGCTGCGGAAAGATCTGTGTGCCGTTATCGATGCCGGAACGTGGCAATTGCCGCCGGTCTTCCAATGGCTGATGACGCTCGGCAATATTCCGTTGGTGGAAATGGTGCGGACCTTCAATTGCGGGGTCGGGATGGTCGCGGCTGTGGCGGCTGAGGAGGCCGATGCCCTGGCCGATGCTCTCCGCACCGCAGGCGAGACAGTCTACAAGATCGGTGTTCTTGAAGCACAAGGCGCAAATTCGCCCCATGCCGGAACGGTCGTCCGTGGGGCAGCCGGTGTTTGGGGCGCGACGGCGGCTTGGGACGCCGTATCCCAAGGCGGCAAGTAAGGGCGATCTCAGATGGGGAAACTTGCTGTTGGCGTTTTGGTGTCCGGTCGGGGATCAAATTTACAAGCCCTGATCGATGCCTGCGCCGATCCGGCCTTTCCGGCCGAAATCGTTTGCGTCATTTCCAATCGTCCCGATGCTTATGGACTGGAACGGGCCCAAAAAGCTGGAATTGCGACGGCAGTGGTCGACCACAAGGCTTTCGCCGACCGCGCTAGCTTCGAGGCTGCCCTTGATGCCGCGCTGCGCCGTCATGGCACGGAACTGATATGCCTGGCCGGGTTCATGCGTATTTTGACCGCGGGATTTGTGACTGGGTGGCTTGATCGGATGATCAACATCCATCCGTCGCTGCTGCCGGCGTTCAAGGGATTGCATACCCATGAACGCACCATCGAGGCCGGGGTACGGATGTCCGGTTGCACGGTTCATTTCGTGCGCCCGGAAATGGACGACGGCCCGATCATTATTCAAGCCGCGGTGCCGGTGCACCAGGACGATAGCGCCGACAGCTTGGCCGCTCGGGTGCTGGAACAGGAACATCGGATCTATCCGGAAGCATTACGGCTGGTGGCCGAGGGCCGCGCCAAGGTCGATGGCGACCGCGTTCTGATCGCCGACATGACGGTCAGCGACAGCGCGCTTGTTAATCCCCAAATTTCCTAAAGCAGCTTTTCAAAAAACAGGACGCGATCGGGCGGATTCGGGTTGTAGGGCTCGATCTGTTCAAACCCCATGCTTTCATAGAGTGTTTGGGCGGCCGCTAGTTCTGGGATTGTATCAAGCCGCATCGCACGGTATCCGGCGTCACGGCCGAACGCCACGGCGGCGTCCGCCAAGCGTCGACCCAAGCCTTGGCCACGCGCGTCAGGGTGGGTATAAAGCCGTTTCATCTCGCAGATATCGGCACCGATGCGGCGGACGCCGACCGCACCCATGATCTTGCCGTTCACTTCGGCCAGCAACAGCACGCCATCCGGCTCCACATAAGGCCGTGGGAAAATTTTCATTTCTTCCGCGAAGTCATAAAGACTGATGGCGGCTTTGAGCCAATCCGCATAGTCATGAAACAACGCCGACACCTCCGCGAGATCGGCGGGCGTGACAGCTTTGCGAATGATGGGGGGTGTTAGGACCATGAGTGAATATCTCGGCAACCGATAGGGAGGCCATGAGTATGGCAGCCCCGATCCGAGAAATATAGCTGCTCAGACGTATAGACAACACGGAGACAAACCTGATTACCATGCTGCCGGATGATTTTTGCTGCAGCTTATGCTGCGCAACATAACGGCTATGAGTGCCGTGCTGAGTGATGCAGCACGCGGTCGATGAAGTGATCGACTTCGCCTTTAAGGCCTCGACTTTCGTTGACCAAAGACTGGGCCGCGCTCAAGACCTCCCCGGCCCCGGCCCCCGATTTGTCTGCGGCATGGCTGACAGCGCCGATATGATCGGCGACGCTACGGGTGCTGTCCGCCGCTTGCGCCATGCTGCGGGAGATTTCTTCGGTGGCGCTGTTTTGTTGCATGATCGATGCGGCAATCGCACTAGAAATATCGTTCAAGGCTTCGATGGCGGTTTGAATGGTGCCGATGGCCACCACCGATTGCGCGGTGGCGTTTTGCATATCGGCGATTTGGCTCGCGATTTCTTCCGTCGCCTTGGCAGTTTGGCTGGCCAAGTTTTTCACTTCCGACGCAACGACGGCAAAGCCCTTCCCGGCTTCCCCGGCGCGGGCTGCTTCGATGGTGGCGTTGAGTGCAAGCAGGTTGGTTTGACCGGCAATACTCGAGATCAATTTGACCACATCGCCGATCTTGGCCGATGCGTCAGCCAATTTATTGACGGTGGCGCTGGTGCGCTCGGCTTCGGCCACGGCTTGCTGCGCTTCGGCCGATGATCGATGAACCTGGCGATTGATCTCGGCGATTGATGACGACAGTTCCTCCGCCGCTGCCGCCGCCGTTTCCACATTGGCGGTGGCGCGATCAATACCGACCGTGGCAGCATTGGATTTATGGCTGGCTTCGTCGGCGCTTGCGGTCAGTTGGATGGCGGTTTGCTCCATGCCTTCGGACGCTTGTTGCACCAAACCGACCACATCCCGAACCCGACTGGCGAGCGCGACCTGTTCGGTGACGTTCTCCCAGATCACCATGATATCCCGGAAGGCGCCTTGGCTGTCGGTCACGGCACTGAAATGGGTTTTGATCTGGTCGGCACCAAAGCTCAAAAGCGCTGTATGCGGCTTGCGGTCGATGGTCCGCAACACGCTATGGAGGCTGCTATCACCAAGAATATCAACAAGACTGCGCCCTAAGGCGGCGGAGCCATCGGCCGTGATCTTGGCGCGCCCGGTCTGATCCAAGGCCGTCTTGGCGGTACGATTGACATAGGTCACGGTCAAGGTTTCCGCATCGGCCAGTAACACGCCGACCGGCATGTCTTCGACCATGCGCAGCAAACGACTGCCGCGCTCATCGGTTTTTTGTTGTTCGGTCACCACATGCCAGGTCACCAGTAAATTTTTCACCTGTCCGCCGCCTGTGCGCACGGGTGTTACCAAAACGTCGAAGAAGTCGGTTTTTATGGCGGTCCGGCAGCGATAAGGCAGTCGGCTTGGGTCCCGTAGGATGTCGCGGGGAGCGCCCATGGGCCCGTATAAAATATCGATCGGTTGACCAAGGACGGCGGCCCCATCACGCAAGCCAAAGGTCGCCCCGATCCGGTCCAATACGTCAAGGCAGCGCGGATTGGCATAGATTACCGTGAGTGTGGCCGGGTCGACCAACAGGGTGTTGACCTGCATACCCTCAATTAACGCTTTAAAATCAGGAACGTAACTGGTGTGCTCCGGTTCATCCGGGGTCACGACGGGCGCACATTGGGC
>JBBCIP010000352.1:0-10688 GCA_037189785.1 Alphaproteobacteria bacterium | reverse complement strand
CGACAGGAAGACGTTGTCGCTGACTTGACCGCCAAGGGCGACACCAAAGGCGAAGATGCCTTTTTTGCCGTCTTGAGCGATGATGGTGTGGCTCGTGGTGCCAGGAGCGCCTGCGAACGAGGTCGTGAAGACGCGGTCATCACGGTCGAAAGCATGACGGTAAGCAGCGTATGCGCTTGGCGTGATGCCACCCATGTTGCTGTCGAATTCGACACCAACTTCACCGAGGAAGCGATCGCCATCAATGTCGCTGACATTGAGGTTCAGAGCGCCTGCACCGGTTTCGCTGAAGCCGTCAACGCTGAGCTTCGAGTATTGGATCGCAGCGAACGGACGGAAGCGGGTGGTTTCTGAACCGAGGTTCACACCAGCTGCCAAACGTGCACGCCATTCATCACCGTCTGCATCATCCGTACCGGCTACGCGAGCGAGCGTGCCGAAACCGATCCCGCGAACAACTTCGCCTTTGTTTTTGGCGTAGAAGATCGACGCATCAACAAAGCCGTTGCCAGCAAAGTTACCCGATGCGTAAGCACCGATCTGCCAGGACTTCACGTCACCGCTACCGCCAACGAGGTCGCTGTCGATGTCAGATTTCGCATAGCCCAAAGCCAAACCGATGGTGAAGCCTTCGGACACAACGCTGTCCAAACCGATGGCGCCACCGAAGGTGTCGACATCAGAACCATAGAGACCGTTCTTGGTGTCGAGCGAGTTCCAGGTGTGATAGATGCGGCCCCAGAGTTGGAGACCGGTACCATCAACCACGAACGCACGACCATCACGGAAGCGACGGTTCAGTTGGTTTTGGAAGCTGTCGCCAGCAAACTGACCAGCGGCCAGAACGCTGCCGTAGATTTCACCCGACAGTTGGTCGAATGCAGCGGCTGCATTTGGTGCATAGTCAACGGCCGTCAGCGCTGCTTCCAAATCGGAACCAGCAACGATACCAGCGCCAACAGCGTTATCCAAAGCGGCTGCTACCGAGGTTTGGTTATGGCTCAGACCGGCAACGCTATCGTAATCGTCGCGTTCCACGGTCAAGGTGAACACCGTCGGTGCAAGCGGATCGTCGACGCTAAGATCGAAGCTGACGAAACGGTTCGGGCTCAACCCGGCAACCGCGCTTGCCAATTCTACGTCGTCAAAGTCACCGTTTACAGCACCAGCGGTCGCGACAACACTTGAATCGCCTTCACGATAGAAGCGTTGGGCCGCAACAAGACGTGCTGTACCGGCTGCATTGACCGTACCGGTGACGTCCAAACGATCCGTCAACAGGTTACCTGCAGAGTCGGTGGTGACTTCGATTTCAAGAACCGAGTCAGCATCGTGGGTCAGGTCGCCGTCGATGACCAGATGACCGATCGAGTTACCCGGAGCCAAGGTGCCGCCGTTGTTGACAACGTTACCAACGATGATGCCTGGAACATAAAGTTCATCGGCATCCAGCGTGCCGCCGCCGAGTGTAGCACCGGCGTCGATGGTGACCTCAGAGGTCAAGGTTCCATTGACGTTCAAACGACCAGCATTGACAAAGGTGTCGGTTGCCGTGTTGACGCCAGTCAAGGTCACCGTACCGGTGCCATTTTTAGCGAGATCACCAGCGCCGCTGATTGCACCGGCATATGTGCCCGTGGTCGACTGATCGAACACAACCGTAGCGTTGTTGACGATGTCGCCTTGCAGGCTGGTGGTGGTGCCGGTCAAGGTACCAGCGTTCACCGTGGTGCCGCCAGCATAGGTGTTGGCGCCGCCAAGGGTGAAGTTACCGGTGCCTTCTTTAACCAGAGCGCCGTCACCGGAGATTACACCGGAGAAGGTGGTTGAAGCGTTGTTACCGCCGGTGGTCAGGTCGTTGACATCCAGCACAACCGAACCAGCTCCGGCCAACGAACCGATGGTTTCATCGTCGTTGAGAACAAGAGCCGCACCGGTGCCGACTGTGACGTCTACGACATCAGCGATAGCCGTGCCGCCTGCATCCAGAACCACTGTACCGCCAGAAACGGTGAGCGGGCCGGTGAAGGTGTTGGTGCCGGTCAAAGTGAAGGTGCCGGTACCGGCTTTGGTCAAGCCGCCAGCGCCCGAAGCAACGCCATCATACGATGTCGACGCGTTATTGCCGCCCGTGGTCAGGGTCGCGTTCAGGGTGGCGTTACCGTCACCAGCCAGCGAACCGATGGTTTCAGCGGTGTCAACTTGCAATACACCTGGTGCATTCAGCACAACAGCGCCGGTGTCGGACAGAGCAGCGCCATTTTCAAGAATGAGCGTGCCGGTGTCGACGGTGGTGCCGCCGGTGTAGGTATTGGTGCCGGAGAACGTGGTGGTGCCCGCATTATCGACCAACACGGAACCCGTGCCGCTCATGTTGCCGGAATATTCACCGCCGCCTGCACTCGTGAAGGTGACCGAAGCGTTGTTTACAACGGTGTTGGCGCCGAGGTTGTCGGCATTTTCAACGTTGATCACACCTTCGTGGACATAGATGGCTTCGTCATATTCGTTGTAGCCGTCAAGGGTCCAGGTGCCGGTGCCGTTTTTGTTCAAACGGTCAAAGCCGGTCACGTTGGAGGTCAGGGTATTGTTGCCGCTACCGCTGAGGTTCAACGTGCTGTCGCCAAGCGGATCGGCTGTAATGTCGCCGCCGCCAGGGAGTTGAGCATCATCCGAGAAGTTAACGATATTGACGCCAGAACCGACATTGATATCGCCGGTGATGGTGCCGGTGCTGGTAATGGTGTCATTGCCAGCCCCAAACACGATGTCGCCATCGATATCGCCGCTGTTAACGACGGTGTTGTTGCCGCTGCCGAGCAGATCGCCGGTTAAAAGGCCACCAGCTGCATTGGTGAAGCTGTTGTTTCCAGAGCCGAGATCCACATTGCCGGTGATCTCACCGGTTGCGGTGTTGCTGACGCTATCGTCGCCTGCACCGGTGCTGATGTTGCCGGTGATGTCGCCCGAATTGGTGACGCTGTCGTTGCCGTCACCCGAGGTGATGTTGCCGGTGATTTCGCCCGTGGTAGCAGCATTTGTCAGGGTCAAAGCACCGACCGAGCTGATATTACCGATGATTTCGCCTTCGTTCTTAACGGTGAACGCGCCACCAGCGGAGCTGATATTGCCGGTGATGGATGCAGTACCACCTGGGCCGGTATTGTTGTTAAAGACGTTGGTCTTGGTTGCGTCAGCTGCGCCAAAAACCACATTACCATTAATGATGGCCGTTGCCGTAGACGCATTGGAAACCGTGCTGTTGCCGCCTACGGAAACCGCCGTATTGCCCACACCAACGTTGACACCACCTTCGTTGTTAACGGCGCTGTCTTTGCCGGCCGACAAAGCGGACGTGACGTTTGCAGCAGCATCAACTTCGATGGTCAAGCCATTGGTAGCGGCACCATTCCAGCCCGTGATCGGCGCACCGACGCAGGTAATGGTCAAGCCCGAGGCGTTCGGCAAGCAGTCAGCGAAAGCTGCTGGGGCGCCGTAAACGAGCAAAGCTGCTGAAGCAGATGCTGCAAGCAGTTGTTTCTTCATGTAGTCCCTCCCATGAGGATTGGAAATTAAACAAAAATACTGGGGGTTAGCTAAAGATTTGGGGTTTAGAAAGATTTGGAATAGTTAAAACTTGATAGTCAGCACAGTTATCCTGAGTTCAGCGCGTCCTTTATACACAGATATACATTGACACCAGCCCTGCGTGTGTTCGGCTTATAAAACACCATTTATTAACAAATGGTCAAGAGCCCGATTAACCATAAGAACCATATATACTCCATTACTTTAGTGGCCAATTTTAAACATTCAGCCATAAAGTTTTAGTAAATTTATGACAATCGAACATTATCTAGACGCCCCTGCTAAACCCGCATGTAGGTGCCTGCTTTGTTCACCGCGCGATAAATCAAAAACACAACTCAGATACTGAATAAACGTAGTTTGACGGCTAAATAGCCAAGATATTGATGTCACACACTATACCTATCCTATAGCGCACTGTCGTGGTGACGTAAATTGCCATCACATCAATGCTGCGCTTTAGTGCGATATAACTATGACGATATAATGGCAACCCCCTGAAAGAGGGGAATTTTCCTCAGCCACGTCTAAAATTTTTCCGAGTGTCTGTTGCCGAAAAGCAACATTTATATTTCACTTTTGTTGTAACCAAAATGCCAAAATCAAGTGGTTATCGCTGCGAATAGACATTTCTTAGCAAATCACCCCCTCTTCATGACCACACCCAAGCTTCGCCTCACAGCCTCTGGAATAGATTGAAAGAGATAGATATTTATGGTTAATATTTGTTATTCTTGGAAGGCAAAATAGATATCTAAGTCAGGATGTCATAATATTAGACACATAATGTCTTATAGAACCACATCGGTACGGGTTGTGCAGACGCAACAGAGGATCACAAAATTTGCAATCCATAGCTCAAGATTAACTTTTCAATTCAATCCCGCGATAAACAGTGTTAATAATTAGTTAATAAACATATCTACTATAACGCGAAGAAGGCTGTGGACTGATCTATTAACCTCGGTTGTGTTTTTGTTTAGGGGGATATGGAGTATGAAGAGTTATGAAGAACTAAGCGGTGGCGAAGGCCGTCGTATCTACTTTCGGGCAGAGCGTTATAAGGCTAACGACTTATTCAAACGCGCAATGCCGTCACTCATGCTAGATGACGCACCACTGAATCTCTTCGATGTCAGTTTGAGCGGTTTGTCTGCTTTGGCCGTACCGACCCCCAATCTGAAGTATGAAACGGAAAAGCGCGTTTCGATTCAGATTGCCTTGGGAGAGAATCATCTCTTTGAAGGGGCTGGCGAAGTCGTCCGGGTCGAACCGACCCAAAGCGGGACAAAGCTCGGCGTGCGGTTGCTTGACCGCAGTTTTAACGTTAACCAAATCGTCGCAAGGTACAAAGAAGTCACACTGCGCAAAGATTTGGCGGGTTTTGCCAATACCGCTCCCGGAGCCGGAGTTGCCCCGGAGTATCGCGCCTTATGCGCCGACACCATTCAATTGCTGCGCTCTTATAAGACGGGGCTCGACAATATTTCCGCGACCAACCTTACCGACGAAGCGGCGGCGGAATTGCTGGCATCCTGCGAAGCGCAAATCATTCCACAATGGCGTGAGTTATGGTTTCGCGGCAATGCCCTGTCAGAAGTCATTATGGATGACCCCGAAGCTTTAATGGCGACTAAGAAATACACTGAATTGGTCTTAGTCCCCGAATTGATGCCAGGGGCAATTTGGCGCCGCAGCTATGAAAAGCCGCTTGGTTATCCGGGCGACTATCAAATCATGAATATGGTTTATGACTGGCAGCGGGTCGGCACGACGCTTTACGAGAAGCTGGTCCATCGCATCGGCCTTGATGTAGCGGAGTGCATTGCAACCCGGATGGTTTTGATGCGCCAGGAAATTGCCAAGTCGGCTTTGGAAAAAACGAGCGGGCCGGTGAAAATTACCAACCTTGGCTGTGGATCAGGGCGCGAGGTCATAGACTATCTGAAACTGCGTGAATTGCCGCGTCCGGTTCAATTTACGTTGATCGATCAAGACGAAGGGGCGCTTGAGACGGTTTATGGATCGACCCATCCGGAAGTGATCCGATTGAATAAGCAAGCGACGGTTCGCTGCTTGCATGCGTCATTCTCGCAGCTTCTGAAAACTCAGGAACTGTTTGCCTCGATCGGCCCACAAGATTTTGTCTATTCCGTCGGCTTGATCGACTACCTGCACGCTCGCCGCGCCAAGGCTTGGATCACGTCACTCTATAAATTCATCGCACCTGGCGGTAAATTGATCATCAGCAACATGATGAAATGCCCTACCAGCAATTTATGGCCGATGGAGTTTTTGACGGACTGGAACATCATTTATCGTGATGAGCAAGAGATGATGGCTCTGGCCAAAGATCTGCCGGATGCCGAAGTCTCCACCAGCCTCGACCCTACGGGTCGGGTCGTGTTGCTATCTATGTATAAGAAAGCTTAAATTTAAAGCTTATTCCGCTGCGCGCTGGTCGGTTGTTTCAATTGAAATATGACCGACCAGTCGTGACGGTGGGATAACCACCGTAATCGTGGTCCCGACACCCAACTGACTTTCCAGCTTGACCACCCCTTCGTGCAATTCAATGATGCGCTTGACCAACGGTAGCCCCAAGCCGGTGCCGCCATGTTTCCGCGCAAACGCACTTTCCACCTGCACAAAGGGATCCATCACCCGGGCCAGATTTTCAGCAGAAATACCAATCCCGCTATCCGCAAAAGAAATCGACAAACCGTTCACGACGTCTTCCTGCATGCTGACTGTGATTGATCCGCCCGACTGCGTGAATTTAATAGCGTTTCCGACCAGGTTAATAAAAACCTGCTTCAGGAGTTGCGGGTCTCCATCGATGAGTGGCGGATGCTTGGGCATATCAAAAGACAACCGCAATCCATTCTCAGCCGCTTGTTCACGCAACAGCCGTAATGTCGACTTCAAGACATCGACCACATCGACCGTTTCACTTTCCAAATTCAACTTACCGACTTCGGCTTTCGATAAATCGAGCACATCGGAAATAATGCGCAGCAAATGCCCTGCGGCTGAATGAATGTCGTCAATGTAACCAGCATAACGTTCGGACCCAATCGGCCCGAACATTTTTTGTTGCATGACCTCACTAAACCCTAAAATCGCGTTCAGCGGTGTCCGCAACTCGTGGCTCATCACGCTTAGGAAATTACTTTTGGCGCGGCTTGCGGATTCGGCCTCAGCCAACAGTTCATCGGCGCGAATTTTCTCGATTTTCAACATTTCGGCGTGGAGATAATCCCGGCGCATGTATAGTTCATGCACGTAGCAGGAAAAAATCCCGACCCCCGTCGCCATAATCAGAAAGAAATTATTGCTGATAATCAAATAGGGTTCGATCGGATTGATCCAGATCGCCACCGGCTGGTAAAGAGCCGTCAATAGAACGGCCAATGTCGCCGCATAGGTCCAGCGCAGTCTGATCAAGTTCAAACAGTAACTGACCACCATGATCAAACCGGCATAATAAAAACCATTGGCCGGCGGATCCGACACCGCCGTCATAATAACAATGCCAAGCCCCGCCGAAAACATCGACATGCCGAGCGCAAATTGGGAAATTTCCTTGAACAGTGATGTAAAGGTTAAACCAAACACCACCAGGATCACGGGAACCACAAAGAAATAGCGAATGGCCCAAGCCAAATATGTCGCTTCGCCGAGAACATACCAATCAAGAATTCCGAAAAGGCCATACAACAAAGCCCCGCATAATAAGAAAATGCGGATACTCACCAAGGCGCGTTCGAGACGATCGACCGCAAACCTTTGCTCCATACCTTCGTCAGTAAAACGCAGCGTAAAAGGCCGGATCGCAAAACCCGGCACAGTTACTGCAGTTTTCCAATCGACTTCCATTCAACGGACTCGAAATACTCTAGAAATTACTGGTCAGGCCGATACCCAACACATTCGAACTCGTTTTTGTCAGAGCAACAGTATCGACCGAGGTCGCCAACAACGGGAACGGCGTCACGCGATTGATCTGTTCCGTTTTTCTAAACATATGAGCGTACGAAAAATCGACTGTGAAGCGATCGGACAGTTGATAAGATGCTCCAAAGGCCAGCCACAACCGATCCGCATCCGGTATACGGGTGGATCGCACGGCATCGACAGTCGGGGTTTTGTCATACTCGATCCCGCTGCGAAGGGTCAGGCGCTCGGACATACGCATTTGCGCGCCAACCGAAAAGCCCCAAACGTTTTTAAAGTTTTCAGCCGAAACAAGCTCACTTCCGTCTTCAAGTTCCAAACGGATTTCCTGAAAACGGTCCCAACCATACCGATTGACCTGAGCCAACAGCGTCAAATCCGGTGTCACGTCATAAGCAACCGCAACGGAAATCACATCCGGCAGCTCCATCGTCGCGGCCACGCCCTGCGTCGCCACGCCGCCTAAGAAATCCTGAACAGCATCCCCCTTCAAACGATGATCAACGGCGGCACGATAATTTACACCGATGCGAAAACCTTCGACCGGTTCAAATAATACGCCCACATCAAAACCAAGTTTCCAATCCTTGCCGTCGACGTCGAATTCCCCATCCGACGCCGCATTGGGAACGGCAGGATCAAACGGGTTCGGGATCGCACTGACTAAGGTCACGCTCGAGCGCTGGATAGCCAAGCTTGCCCCAATCGATATGGCGGGCGTGATGCGATAAGCGATCGTCGGAGCAATTTCGATGACCATCACTTCAGACTTGGTCGAGTCATAGCGACCAAAGTAGTTGTCTTCGTAATCGTTCTTGAGACCAAACGGCGCCGTCAAGGATAACCCGAACCACAGATCGTCGGTGACCGGGGCCGCCACATATAGATAACCGCTGGGCTGCGGACTGAAACCGTTTTCTGTGGATAATCCACCCGTGGGAATGCCGCTGAACGGACCGACGGTGGCCGCGCTTCCGGCATCGGTCAGCGAGGCTTTCGGCATGACCATATACATCCCCGCCGCCGCTTGGGCGCGTTTCAGATGAGTAATGGCCGCGGGATTGTAAGACATAACCGTCACATCGTCCGGCATAGCTGCCGCTCCGGCAAACGCCCGTCCGCTTGCTTTGACGCTGCGTTCCTCCAAATAGAAGCCGGCAGCCTGAGCCGAGGCAAGTCCTATACCCACTACGCCTGATACCAAACTCAAAAAACATTTGCTCTTCGTAAGCATGTTAGCCCTTCCTCGCACACGAGACCAGAATTTCTGGTCTTTATTTATTAAGCCCACTTGGAGAGCGAACGCACGACGATCTAACGCCCCCCAGTCCTACCCCCATGTCCCAATAGTGGGTATCGATGGCATTTAAAGCAAATTTTCCTTAACTTTTTGATAACTGTACCGAATTCTGACGGAAATTTAGGCAAATTGGGTCCTGCGGCAGCCGTTAAGCTGCACAAGGAAGATCTTATCTATATGATATATAAGGATATTATCTATCAGCCGGCGTGATCGGAAAATTTATTATGAATTTGCCGAAAGCTGCCGCGGCTGGAATCCAAAATATTGTTTGAAAGCTTTGGTGAAGCCCCCAGGGTTTTTATAGCCGATTTCAAGCGCAACGGCGGTTACCGACATATCTTCCTGAGACAAAAGACGGCGCGCTTCATCCATACGGAGGCATATACAATAGCCATAAACCGTCTGGCCGAAGAGGAACTTGAAGCCTTCGGTCAGCTTGCGCCGGTTCAACCCGGCTTGACTCGCCAAGCTTGCCAAAGACGGCGGATTACGAAATTGCTGGGTCAAAATTTCCCGAGCCGTATGCAAGTTTTCGATATCCCGACGTGACAACACCGGAACATCCCCCAACGGCATTCCTGGATGATCGACCACAGTGCATAATAATTCATAATATTTGGCTTCGAGATACAATGCCCGCAATCCGCCGACCAATGTACAAGAATGGATATCTTCGACAATAAACCGTTGTTTCGGCGTCATGGGGACGACTTGTTCCGTGTATTGCAGGGTCTTGTCTTGGGTCATGGCCTGTAAAACCGGAGACAATAAAGTGCGACTGATACGTAATAAGTCACTAAACATTTCCCGTGGGAAATGCAGCGTGACTGTTTTCCAGATCGAGCCAGCTTCAACAATCTGATGCGTTTCCACATCGCCGGAATAAGCCCGTATCACCAAGGTATAATCTTCATAGGGCGATAAATGTTTGGTGGCGTGACCCTCAAGACTTTGAGCATTGATGCGGAATTGCAACGATAATTGCTCGATGCCGCCCACATACGTGTTGTAAGACCCTGTATGACAATGCTTATGCGTTATTATCATGCCAAGTTGCTGGCCGATCCGAACATGTTGCTGATAGCCGGAAAAATGTTCAGCCGCGATACGAGCAAAATCCAGAGAAATCGCCGTCGTTGTATCGCAAAGAGTTTCCCACTGCACCCCATCATTCGACCCGTGCGGAATCCAACCTTGCATGGAGTCTTTGTTGTAAGGAATGATGAAATTTCGCGAGAACGGCGATGTACTTTGTTGCACACGGTCCTTTGCAACAGACAGCGGCCATTGCTTCTTTCCCGATCTCGCTACCACAAAAGGTTGGGCAAGCCCCATCGTTCTGTTTCTCCTCAAGCGGCATTCTATGATGCTTGCAGGGTCGATCTTACCAATTCCATACAATACTGTATGTATTAACAAGCACTGTCAAGAGTGCCGCCAGCGTAAAACTAAGTGCCGCCAGGACAAGCAGCCCCTGATCCGATCCGCTAAGCTGGCCGGGATATAGTGATCCATATAGGCATAATATTGGGAGAAAACGCATGCTAAGATCTAAGCTCTTGTCATCTATATCATGGCAACCAACTGTTATTATTGCATTATTTGCATCAACCCTAGGGCTGTCCGGAACTGCACAGGCCCAAGGCGCTACTGCTGAAACAGCGTTTATGGACGAAATCGTCGTCTCGGCTCGGAAGCGTGCGGAAACACTGCAAGACGTGCCGTTGGCCGTGAGCGCCCTTCAAGCCGTTGATCTTGAAAAGGCCCGGATTCAGACGGCCACCGACCTTTTTGGTCGTGTCCCAAGTTTGTATTTCACCAGTTCGGCAGCGGGTCCAAC
>JBBCIP010000351.1:0-3397 GCA_037189785.1 Alphaproteobacteria bacterium | reverse complement strand
CGGTGTCGATCCGTTCTATCTGGCGGAACGGGCCATGCAGATCAATCACAATCCGTAAATCATCCGGGCGGGTCGTAAGATCAACGACAGTATGGGCGACTTCATTGCCGAACGTATTACGGCGCAGGCATCGGGTGCCGGTGGCGGTCGCATGTTGATCCTCGGCCTGACCTTTAAGGAAGATGTGCCGGATCTGCGGAACTCCAAGGTGATCGATGTCATCAACGGCTTGAAGCGTCGCGGCTTCAGCGTCGATGTTCATGATCCGATGGCCGATGTGGAAGAAGCCGAACACGAATACGGCGTTGAATTGAAGACAGGGACGTTAGGCGATGTGGTTGCCGCTGCCAAAGCCGATGGTGGTTATGATGGTGTGGTTGCCGCTGTGCCGCACCGTCAATATGCAAGCCTGAGCCCCAAGGAAATCGCCGGTCTTGTGAAACCGGGCGGCATTGTTGCCGATATCAAGGGTATCTGGCGTGGGCTTCAATTGCCGGACAATGTACGGCGTTGGACGCTTTAAGAAACCATCCCTTATAATGAAAAAGGCCGCCTAATAGGCGGCCTTTTTGCATGTTGGATACTCTGTAATTTACGCGAACTTGCGACGACGTGCTGCAAGGCCAAGTCCTAAAAGGCTCAGGCCAAGAACACCCAAAGCGGCAGGCTCGGACACTTCGCTTGGTACGATTGCCGGTTTTTCGCTATACGAAATATTGTCGAACTCGAACGAGAACGAGCTGCTGTACAGAACAACGCGATTGAACGTGGTGTCGGAATTGATGTTCACATAGAACGTACCTTCCGCACCTTGGTTGCCATTGGCCGCAGCCGTTACGTCAGCGCCGGTGAAAGTATCCAGCAGACCTGAACCGCCGAAATCCCAGAATTCAATGGTGTTGTAGGCGTCAACCGAACCCCACAACAAACCAAAGAATTGCATGTCGCCCGGCAGATCAATGATCAAGCGGTCATTGTATGACCCGGTGCTGAGATAGGGCGTTGTGTCCTGACCGGCAACGGTGTTGTCACCGAATGGAACCCCATTGGAATTGGATAGGAACGGGGCCGCATATTGTCCGGCTTGTGAACCGGTTACATGGCCGCCGCTACCTGGATCTGGGTCAAAGGTGACACGAACGCCGCTCGAGAATAGCCAGCTACCATCACCTTGCACGGTGTAGCTGTTTAGATTGTCATAAATGATTGTGCCGCCAGCCGTCGGCTGCGGTAATCCACCGACAAAACCATTCAACGTTACAGCCTGCGCTGCCGAAGCCACTGCCAGCCCGGCAACCACGGTTCCGGTCGCAATCAGCTTCTGAATGAGTGTATTTGCCATTTCTGATCTCCAAAGTCGCATTTTGTGGAAAAACTTTGTTTCATTATGAAACACCACCCAACGAGATCATCAGCAAATACCGTGCCATTTCCACGTGTATGCTTTTATATCAATCGCTTGCCCAAAAAATGAGCAGTCGCGGATTGGTTAGAGTGTAAAGTATTGCGACAGTACTGTGACGGACCATAAGCCGACACTGGGGACAATATTTGAAATTCGTATACAAAAATGCCCCCTTATATACAGGGGAAATGGGGGGCGATGGGGCCCCATGATGGGGCTACAACTTATGGCGCCGGATAAAGCTCTTTGGACCGCCCGAGCAGGCGATAGGCAATCAAGCCGATCCATTCATGAACGGCCAGATCGCTTTCCCTGAGGCTATTGGCCACCTCCAATTGCCAGCTCAATTTGCCGTCCACGCCCGAACTCCGATAATCGACGGGATAAGGCAGGACAGACCATCCGGCCGAACGGAATGTGGCGACCGACCGTGGCATATGATAAGCCGAGGTCACCAAAATCCATTGCTCCCCTTTGGCGGGGTTGATCAGCGCATGCGTCAGTTTGGCGTTGCCATGGGTATCTTTGGAGCCTTTTTCCAGGATCACGCGATCATCCGGCAGATCCGCGGCTTTGAAGACCATGGCCGCCACTTCTGCTTGTGACAGACCACTGTCCTTATCGGGAGCGCCGCCGGTATGGATCATCGGTTTCTTGGGAAAACGGTGAGCCAGATCGATGCCGGCGATCACCCGGTTGCCGCTATCACCAAGGATCGGCTGACGCCGAATAAAGGTCAATGTCGGCTTTTCAGGGCCAGCCAATACAATAATGCCGTGGGCGCTGGCCACGGCTGTGGCGTCTGGTTGCGGGAAACGATCTTCAAGCGGTGCAATCAGAATCTGCCCGGTTGGTAAAACACCAAAAATAAGCAATAAAACCGCGGCGCCCCACCACAGCTTGGCAGACAAGGCTTTCCAGCGACAGATCGCGGCCAGAAGGCCAAGAACAGCCAGGATGGCAATCAGATTGCTTGGTTGCAGTACACCCCAGGCAAGTTTGGCGGCGAGGGTGTACATGGCTCACCTAGACATTATGATATTTGCGGTACCACTCAACAAAGCGAGGGATGCCGACTTCAATTGTGGTGGACGGTTCAAACCCGATATCGGTTTTCAACTTTTCCACATCTGCATAGGTTTCCTTGACGTCACCCGGTTGCATCGGTTCGTAAATTTTCTCGGCTTTTTTGCCGAGCGAATCTTCTAGAATCTCGATCATCCGCGTCAGTTGTTCAGACTGATGATTCCCGATGTTATAGACCTCGTGCGGGGCGGTTGAGCCGACCGCATGGACCGAACCGTCGTCTTTCGGGGTGTGGTCCATGGTGCCGATCACGCCGGTCACAATATCGTCCACATAGGTGAAGTCACGGCGCATGTCGCCGTGGTTGAACACGTGTATGGGTTTGCCTTCCAAAATGGCCTTGGTGAAGATCCACAGCGCCATATCGGGGCGGCCCCACGGGCCATAAACCGTAAAGAAGCGCAAGCCCGTTTGCGGCATCCGATACAGATGAGAATAGCACTGACTCATCAGTTCGTCGGCTTTCTTGGTCGCGGCATAGAGCGACACCGGATTATCAACCCGGTCGTCGACGGAAAACGGCAAATCGGTGTTGCCGCCATAGACCGAGCTTGAGCTGGCATAGACCAAGTGCTCGAAGCTATCCAGGTGACGGCAATATTCCATAATATTCAAATGGCCGATCAAATTCGATTGGGCGTAGGCAAAGGGATTGGTCAGCGAATAACGGACCCCGGCCTGGGCGCCCAGGTGAATCACTTTTTTGACCTTCTCGCCCTTGAGCGCAGTGGTTAGGGCCTCAAAATCCGAAAAATCGACTTTATGGAATGTAAAATTGTTATGGCCACCGATTTCTTTCAGGCGCGCTTCTTTCAAGCTGACATCATAGTAGTCATTCACATTGTCGATACCGATAACCCGATCGCCCCGGGCCAACAGCCGTTGAGTGGTATGAAAACCGATAAA
>JBBCIP010000350.1:0-4270 GCA_037189785.1 Alphaproteobacteria bacterium | reverse complement strand
GTAAGTTCGATGGTGAGAGCGGCGTGTTGATCTTCGGACCATTCACCAAGCTTGATCAGGTGCCGCTTTAAACGTTCGAGCGGATCGCCCAACGGCCAATGGTCGGGTTCATCGGCGGGGCGGTATTTGGTTGGATCGTCGCTGGTCGAGTGCCCCGCAGCGCGATAGGTGAAAATTTCAATGACGGTCGCGCCACGATTGCTGCGGGCCCGTTCAGCGGCCCATTCGGTTGCTGCCCAGAGAGCCAAGAAATCATTGCCATCGACCCGCAATCCCGGCAGGCCATAGCCGATGGCGCGGGCGGCAAAGGTTGTTTCATCACCACCGGCGATGCCTTGGAAACTGGAAATTGCCCATTGGTTGTTGGTGATGTTGAGAATGACTGGGGCACGATAGACGGCGGCAAACGTCAGCGCCTCGTGAAAATCGCCTTCGGCTGTGGTGCCGTCGCCGATATAGCCACTGGCGATTTTGGTGTCGCCTTTATAAGCGGAGGCCATGGCCCAACCAACGGCATGACCAAACCGGCTGCCGACATTCCCCGACAGCGAATAAAATCCATAGTCCTTGGCGGAATAAAGAATGGGTAATTGCCGCCCTTTCAAAGGATCTTTGGCGTTCGAGAAGATCTGGTTGATCATATCGACCAAAGGATAATTGCGGGCCATCAGCCAGCTTGTCATCCGGTACGTCGGGAACGACATAGCATCCCGGCCAAGCATCAAGGATTGCGCAGCACCGATGGCTTCTTCGCCCATGGATTTCATGTAAAAGCTGGTTTTACCCTGACGATGCGCGCGAAACATCCGATCATCGAAAATGCGTGTGAGCAGCATCGCGCGCAGACCTTGGTGCAGAATAGCGGGGTCTAAGCGTGGTTGCCATGGGCCGACGGCGTTGTCTTCGTCATCCAAAACGCGGATCAGGCCATAGGGCAAGTCGCGCATCTCGGCTTCTGGGGTGGCGCTATCGGGGCGGCGGGTGGCGCCGGCCGGTGGGATCTCCATATGACTGAAATCGACCTTATCACCGGGCCGCGCCCGCGGAGTCGGGATATGGAGATGTAATGGTTGATTGTTTTGCATTTTATCGCCTCGTGCCACCCGGTTTTAGAGTCTCAAGTATGGAACGGGGGCTAGAAATTTCCTCCTTTATTTCTGGTTTTATGGGGCATATATTAGGATATAAATTTCAAAATATTTGGATTTATTAGGATAAATATTTCATGGACGACATTGATCGGAAAATTCTTCGGGCCCTACAAGCATTCCCGGAATTGTCCGTGGCCGACCTTGCGATCAAGGTTGGGCTATCTCACACGCCGTGCTGGCGGCGGCTGAAGCGCTTGGAAAGCGACGGCGTGATCCGGGAGCGGGCGGTCATTCTTGATCCGGCCATGCTGGATTTGGCGGTGACGGTGTTTGCTAGCGTCAAGCTCAAGCATCACGACGAGGCCACTTTGAATGCGCTTGAGAAAGCCGTGCAGAATTTACCGGAAATTGTCGAATGCTTCTCCATGAGCGGGGAAAGCGATTACGTGCTACGGATCGTCGTTGCCAGTATCGAGCACTATGAGCAGTTCTTGAAGAAGGTGTTGTTGCATATGCCCGGGGTCGCATCGATTAATTCGAGCTTTGCCCTTAAATCCGTCAAAATGACAACGAAGCTGCCGATTTGAAGCGGGCAAAATAAAACTGCAGCTCCTGTGGTGGAGCTGCAGTCATAGAGGTTGGAAAGTTTTGAAGATCTATTCCGGTTGTCTGCGCAATCGCCCAGACAATTTATAAAGCACCGGCAGCACCACCAGTGTCAAAATGGTCGATGACACAATGCCACCGATGACGACGGTTGCTAACGGCCGCTGCACTTCACTGCCGGCGCCGACGTTGAAAGCCATGGGAATAAAGCCAAGGCTTGCCACCAAAGCTGTCATCAGGACGGGGCGAAGACGTGTTAACGCTCCTTGACGGATGGCATGGTCAAGCGGCAAGCCGTCATCCAGTAGTTTTCGAATGAACGACACCATAACCACCCCGTTCAACACCGCAATTCCGGATAAAGCAATGAAGCCGACACCGGCCGAGATGGAGAATGGAATATCGCGTAGCCACAGTGCAAACACACCGCCGGTCAGTGCCAGTGGTACGCCGGAAAACACAACAGCCGCATCGCGCACCGAATTGTATAACGAGAACAACAAGGCAAAGATCAGTAAAAGTGCCACAGGCACAACGATTTGTAGGCGTTGACTGGCTGAGATCAGCTGTTCGAACGTGCCGCCATAATTGATCCAATAAGCATTGGGTAAGGTCACTTGTTGAGAGACAGCTTGTTGCAGCTCTTCAACAAACGATCCCAAATCACGATCGCGAACATTGGCCGTTACCACAACACGGCGCTTTCCATCTTCGCGGCTGATCTGATTGGGGCCAATGATCAGATCTATCTTAGCGACTTCAGATAGGGGAACAGCCGACAGGCCGCCGGTATCTTGAGTTCGCAATCCTTCAGGGAATGGGATGGGTAGGCGATGGATGGCGTCCAAGTCGTTGCGAAGGATTTCGGGCAGACGAACAACGAGATCAAATCGTCTGTCCCCTTCGAATATTTGACCGGCGACACGACCGCCCAAGGCTGTGGCGATGACATCTTGGACGTCGCCGACATTCAATCCATATCGAGACAGCGCATCGCGATCCGGTTCGATGGACAGGATTGGTAGTCCGGTGACTTGTTCTACTTTGACATCCGTTGCGCCTGGAACAGTTTGTACAATGTTTTGTACGGTCTCGCCAAGCTCAGCCAGAACATCAAGGTCATCGCCAAAAATCTTGATGGCGATGTCGCTCCGTACACCGAAAATCAATTCGTTGAACCGCATCTGGATTGGTTGCGTAAATTCATAATTGTTGCCAGGAACTTTGGCCAGTTCGGCTTCCAGCTCTGCAACCAACTGTTGTTTGGTTTTCCGTGGGTTTGGCCATTCGCTGCGTGGTTTCAACATAATGAAGGTATCGGCAACACTGGGCGGCATGGGGTCGGTCGCGACTTCTGCCGTGCCAATTTTTGCAAAGACACGTTCAACCTCTGGAAAGTTTTTGATCCGCTTATCCAAAGCATTTTGCATGTCGATGGCTTGACTTAAACTTGTGCCCGGTATGCGCATGGCATGCAAGGCAACATCACCTTCATCGAGGCTTGGAATAAATTCCGCCCCTAGCCGTATGGCGAGAACGGCGGCTAATCCAATCGTTGCCAAAGCGCCGCCCAGAACTGGAAGTCGCCATTTTAAGGCCCAGTCCAAAGCCGGTTCGTAGATCGATTTTGCGCCGCGGATGATGCGATTTTCCCGTTCATCGACTTTGCCGGTCACAAATAATGCAACAGCAGCTGGAACAAAGAAAACCGACAACACAAGTGCGGCCAGAAGTGCCATGACAACTGTAAGGGCCATGGGATGGAACATTTTTCCTTCAACGCCGGTTAAGGCAAAGATTGGGATGTATACGACAGTGATGATCATAACGCCGAATAGACTTGGCTTTATGACCTCATTCGTGGCAGATGCCGCCAAAGATAAGCGTTCGCGACGATCGAGCAATCGACCCAATTTGTGTTGCTCTTCGCCAAAACGCCGCAAACAATTTTCAATGATGATGACGGCGCCATCAACGATAAGGCCAAAGTCGATGGCCCCTAAACTCATCAAATTACCGGATACGCGATTGCTGACCATGCCGGTAATTGTCATCAGCATCGATAATGGAATAACAGCTGCTGTGATAAGCGCTGCCCGCACATTGCCAAGGAGCAAAAACAGGATGACCACCACCAGCAAAGCGCCTTCCATCAGATTTTTACTGACGGTATCGATGGTCCGGTCAACGAGTATTGTGCGATCATAGACGACGCGGGCAATAATGCCTTCCGGTAAACTCGCGTTTATTTGTTCCAGTCGTTCAGCGGTCGCTTTTGCCACCGTACGGCTATTTTCGCCCATCAGCATGAAAACGGTCCCAAGAACCACTTCTTGACCGTTCTCTGTTGCAGCACCATTTCGGAGTTCTTGGCCGATGCTGACGTCTGCAACATCCGAAAGTCTGATCAAGACGCCATGATCTTCGGCAACGATCGTTTTCTTTAAGTCTTCTATGCTCCGCGCCCGCCCGGGGACACGAATAAGATATTGCTCACCAAACCGTTCGATGTAGCCTGCGCCAATATTCTGGTTGTTGCGTTCCAAAGCGGCAACAATATCAGTCATTCCCAG
>JBBCIP010000349.1:0-7884 GCA_037189785.1 Alphaproteobacteria bacterium | reverse complement strand
TGGAAAATCACCGGTGAAACGCAGGATTCTTTGCCGTTTATTTTGGATGGCTATGGCAATGTTGTTCACACCCATACGGTCAATGGGTGGCATCAACAATCGGTTGTATCGGTCGAGGGGGTGGTTGACACCGAAGATTGCAATGGCCTTGTTGAAGGCAACGAAACTCTGCCGCCTGCGTTCTATTTACGTCAAACCGATTTAACAACCGCATCCGACAGCGTGAAAGCGCTCGTTGAGCCTTTTCATAAGGATACGGGAGCGCCACGGTTGCAACGCTTGCATGATCTGATGGGCGCTATTCGAGATCAAGTTGATTACGAGCTTGGAGCGACGGCAACGCATACGGCGGCGGCCGATGTGCTGGCCAAAGGCGCCGGTGTGTGCCAGGATCACGCCAATGTTTTTGTTGCCTGCTGCAAGGTGATCGGTGTACCGGCCCGCTATGTGGGGGGCTATCTGTGGACTGGTGACGATGTGGACTCGACCGCGGGTCACGCTTGGGCCGAAGCCTATGTGCCCGACCTAGGCTGGGTCGGTTTTGATGTCGCCAATCGGGTCTGTCCAACGGACGCCTATGTGCGTGCGGCCTATGGCCTTGATTCTCGGGTCGCGGCACCCGTTCGGGGAATTTGGTATGGTGCGGGCCGAGAAAATTTAGATGTGCATGTAAAAGTGCAGCAAATGACTGCTGAAATGGTGCAGGGACAACAATAATCCGACGAAAGCTAAGGTACTGCAAAAAGTGAAACATGGCCGAAAATCAGAGGCGCAAGTAGAGATGACATATTGTATGGGGTTGTTATTGCAGGATGGTGCCGTTTTGTTGTCGGACACGCGCACCAACGCGGGTGTCGATAATATTGCGACCTTCGGCAAGATGCATGTCTTTGAGACGCCTGGCGAACGAGTGTTTGTTGTGATGACGGCGGGTAATTTGGCGATTACGCAAAGTGTCATCAATGTGCTGATCGACGGGTTGGTGGATGAAGCCAGCGGTGAGCTCGAGACCTTGGATACGGTGCCGACAATGTTCCGCGCGGCACAATTCGTCGGTAAAGCGGTACGGCATATTTACAATATCGACGGCGAAGAATTGAAGAAACACGGCGTCAGTTTCGATGCGTCGTTCATTGTGGCGGGGCAAATCAAAAACCGCAACCTGCGTCTGTTCGAAGTGTATTCAGCTGGTAATTTTATTGAAGCAACGGCAGATACGCCGTTCTTGCAAATTGGTGAGATTAAATACGGCAAGCCCATTCTCGATCGTGCCGCGACTTATGAAACCTCATTGTCGGATGGTGTTAAATTATCCCTGATTTCCATGGACTCTACTTTACGCTCCAATCTCAGTGTAGGTTTGCCTGTGGACTTGGTTGTTATTGAGCGTGATAGGTGTCGTGTCGGTTTGCGTCGCCGTGTTACAGATCAAGATGAGGGCTATAAACGTATTCATGCCGAATGGTCGGAGGCGTTGCGCCGTGCCTATCGGGCGATTGAACCGCCAGGATGGCTGGCTGACTTGGATGGGCAATCTGAAGCACAGAAACGGGGAAATTGAGGGCGGCCGATGTTAGTATTGATCTCACCAGCCAAGAAACTTGATGCCACGGTTGAGCGTGAAGACCTGGCCTATACCCAGCCAGATTTTCTGAAAGCCACCGAACGCTTGGTCAAAACAGCCCGGAAGTTGAGCAAAGCTGATTTATCGAGCTTGATGGGTATTTCTGAAAAATTGGCCGAGCTGAATCACGCGCGGTTCAAAGCTTTTAAAACACCGTTCTCCTTAGCCAATGCCAAGCATGCGGTGTTGATGTTCAACGGTGATACGTATCAGGGGTTGGATGCGGATAGCTTGAGTGACAAGGATCTGGCTTATGCACAGGATCATTTGCGCATTTTATCGGGGCTTTATGGGTTATTGCGGCCGTTGGATTTGATCCAACCCTATCGTTTGGAAATGGGCTCGAAATTAAAAAATCCATCCGGCGAGGATTTGTATGATTTCTGGGGCGCGTCATTGACTGATGCTATCAATGAAACCATCGCTCGGGATAAAAAGCCGGTGGTCGTTAATCTAGCGTCGACGGAATATAGCTCGGCAGTGCACGCAAAGAATATCAACGGTCAGTTTATAACGCCGGTTTTCAAAGAAGTGAAAAATGGTCAAGCCAAAGTGATTGGTTTGATGGCTAAGCGCGCCCGCGGTATGATGGCGCGTTATATTATTCAGAACCGCATAGAGGCGCCGGAAAAACTCAAAGATTTTAAAGATGACGGCTATAAATTTCAGGCCAAGCTTTCGACCGAGACAAGGTTAGAATTTCACCGCAAGGCATAAGTGCTGCAAAAGAAAAGGCCGGATCAAATCCGGCCTTTTGGGTGTCTATACTGTGCCCCGCCTTAAAACGGAACCCACGACCGGTCGCGCGTGTAGTGCAAATAACCAAGATTAGCGCCGGCCCGCAGGCCGACACCGACGCGGATCGGGGCAAGGATGATGTCGCCCCGTTGTTGATAATTCACACCGATTCCGCCGACAAAGTAAAAGCTGCCTTCGACTGCGGGGAAGCGCTGGAAAATATCTTCGGTGTCGTAAAGCTTATAAACCAAGGTCACCACGCGCGATCCATTGGCGCCCAGATCAACACCAACCGATGGACCGGTCCAATAGACCTTGCTGGCACCTTCGATTTTATGGTTGAGATCGCCGTCACCATAGCGCAGGCCGACAATAGCGGCTGCGCTCATTTCTGAGCCGGTGATATAGGCATTAGGCCGACCCAGATCCGAGAACACTTTCTCGACCACTTTGGCGACGGCCTGTGTACTTTCTCCCAAGAAATCCGAAGTAACGTTAATAATGGACTCTTTGTCGTAAGTGTTTGCGTCGGTGTCCATGGTCGCTTTAGGCTCAGCTTGGGTCTGGGCCTGCACCGTGGCTGTCCCGCAGCCGATAGCGATGATCACGCTAGCAATGAATTTTCTTGCCAAAACAGCCATATATCCCATCCTTCTGACCGGCACATTGTCTCCACTGTGGAGCTTAGGGTTAACTTTAGCCCAAATTATGGCAAGTGTTTTTTACAGAAAGTTGCCAGAAAACCTTCCAAAGTCTGGATATTTTCCGTAAATTCGTCTCATAAAATGAAAGAAATGGTTGGGACGGTTTCAATTTCGGGGATAGTGAATGCTCGGTTTAATGCAAAATCATGCTTTGTTGGTGACAAACTTCATTAGCCACGGTGCCCGGCACCATGCCAATACAGAAATTGTTTCTGTGACTGTGGCCGAAGGTACGCATCGCTACACCTATAAAGATTGTGATGCGCGGTCGCGGCGCTTGGCCAGTGCCTTGGCGCGCTATGGCATCAAAGAAAGCGACCGTGTGGCGACGATGGCTTGGAACAATTATCGCCATATCGAAGCCTGGTATGCGATTTCCGGCATGGGTGGTGTGACCCATACGATTAATCCACGGCTGTTCCCAGAACAAATCGTCTATATCGCCAATCATGCGGAAGATCGCTTGTTGTTCGCGGATCTCACGTTTGTGCCGCTGCTCGAAGCTATTTGGCCGCACCTCAAAACGGTTGAGGCGGTCATTTTTATGACCGATGCCGCCCACATGCCGCAAACGAAATTGCCGAATGTGATGTGTTACGAGGAGTTTTTGCAAACGGGGGACGCAAATTATCCGTGGCCGGAGTTGGATGAAAACTTGGCTGCCGGGTTGTGCTACACCTCGGGCACGACGGGTAATCCAAAGGGCGTGTTGTATTCGCAGCGGTCGTTGTGCTTGCATACCTTCGGTATGGCTTTGCCTGATGTGTTCGGCCTGAGTGCCAAAGATTGTGTTCTGCCGGTGGTGCCGATGTTTCATGCCAATGCGTGGGGGTGCCCTTATCTGACACCGGCTGTGGGGGCCAAGCTGGTGCTGCCCGGTGCTAATCTTACCGGTGAAGCCTTGCATAAATTGATCATCGACGAAGGCGTCACGACCAGTGCCGGTGTGCCGACGGTGTGGTTGGGGCTGTTGCAATATGTGGAACAGACCGGCCAAGATTTCGGTAAAATGAAATTCACGGTGATTGGTGGATCGGCGGCGCCGCGGGCCATGATTGAAACGTTCAAAGATCGCTACGGCGTTCGTGTCGGCCATGCCTGGGGCATGACGGAAATGAGCCCGCTTGGCACGTTCAACACGCCAACCTTGGCGACGGAAGCGTTGGATGAGAAAGGTCAATTGGATGTGGCCTGTAAACAAGGTCGCGCTGTGCCTGGCGTCGACATGAAGATCACCGATGACGACGGCAATGAACTGCCATGGGATGGCACATCGTTCGGTCATCTGTTGGTGCGGGGGCCGTGGGTCGTGCAGCGCTACTTTAAAGGAGAAGACGATGCTGTCGATGCCGATGGCTGGTTCGATACCGGCGATGTTGCAACCATTGATCCGATGGGTTTTATGCAGATCACCGATCGGTCCAAGGATGTCATCAAATCCGGCGGGGAGTGGATCAGTTCCATCGATCTTGAAAATGCCGCCGTGGCGCATCCAAAGGTTCAGGAAGCGGCGGTGATCGGTATTGCCCATCCGAAGTGGACGGAACGCCCGTTACTGGTCTTGGTCATGCGCCCGGGGCAGACGATTACCTTATCAGAAATGCTGGAGTTCCTGTCGACGCGGGTTGCCAAGTGGTGGTTGCCGGATGATATCGCGATCGTCGATGAAATACCGCATACCGCAACCGGCAAAATTCAAAAAACAGCTTTGCGCGATCGCTTCAAATATTATGTTTTCAGTACTGAAAAAGTAGAGTGACGCTGTGTCGAAATAAAAACGGCGCGATCACAGTCGGTGATGGCGCCGTTTTTTATGTCTATTTGTTGGGGTGTTAATTGAGCTTTTTGAGCGCTTGCCCCAACAACACATAAAGCCGCCCCAGTTCCGACGAGATCAGCGTCACTCCAAGCACACTTTTAGGATCGGTAGCCAAGGCTTCGGCCATCAGTTCTTGGAACTCGGCCAGGTAGCGATCGACATGGTCGCGGAATTCACCATCGGTCCGATAGCGATTGGCGATGGCGTCGCGGGTGTTGCGGTCCCCCATGCGAATTGTCTGGCGGGCAAAAATGCTGCGCTCGCCTTTCAAATAGCGCTGCCACAGTTCATCCGGGATCTCTGTGTTCAAGGCGCGGTGAATATCGATCGCCGATGATCCCAACGCTTCAATCAATAAGCTGGCGGTGCGGGCGAATGTGCTTTTTGTTTTTTCAGCGTGACGCGCTTCGAACTCGGCGGCTCGTGTAATCAGATTTTGGGCCGAGGATTCCATGCGCCGAACAGTATCTTCCAATCCGCGGACGCGGCTGCGGAATGTTTCTTCAAGTTTGTGGGCGGTATCGGCCATGTCATCGGATAGATCGCGGACCGCAGATTGTTCGCTGCGCAATGTGGTGGAAATCCGAGACGCTTCCTGTTCGGCTTTTTGTCCGGCTTCCCCGAGCAACAACAATTCGTCTCGTACGGCGTCGCTGACGGACGCTAAGCGCCGCAACAATCCTTCGAGTTCCGACGTTGCGACGCTGCGTTGATCTTGGGCGACGACACCGGCTTCTTTTAGTTTGGTGAGTGCTGTGTCGGTATCGGTAATAAGGGAGGACACGGCCATGCCGAAGCCGCCGCGAACCGTTTCCACTTCGCTAAGCCGCGCGGTGGTGGCTTCGCTCAAAGAGGTCAAGCGGTTTTCCAAATCAGCGGCTGTTTCCGCCACGCTGATGCGGACAGACGAGGCTTGTTGATCGAGGATTTGGGCCTGTCGCCCTAAATCTTCTGTCGCTTTACCAACATTTTGGTGCAGCGTGCGGACCGCCTCATCAAGCGTTTCTCGTTCCCGCGCAAAAATAGTGGCGACGGCGCTGACGTTATTTTCAAGTTTCGTGGCGATGGCTTCAAAGGCGGCTTGTCGTTCGGTTATGCCGTCGCTCGACCGAGCCAAAGTCAACTCCGCCGTTTGGGCGTGTTCGGTCAACGCCGCAAGATCGCGGGTCAAGGTGCTGGCTAAGCTGCCCAACCGTTCGCCGGTTCGGGATGCCGCTGTATCAAGGCTCGCTGCTTGCGCTTCAAGCGCTTCCCGGGCGGCTGCGATCTGTGCTTCAAGCTTATCCCGCACATCTTGGCTTTGCCCAGTCAGAAGCTCGGCGGCGGCCACACTGTGATCGGCAAGCGCTTGGCGGATGGCGTCCGCTTGTGACCTGAGGCGGTCTTCGACGCCGCGCGCACCGCTGTCCAAAGCGTCGCGGGCGGCAATTTCATGGGCAGACACGGCGTCCCGAATTGCGGCGGTGTGACCGCCGATAGCGTCGGTCAGGGATGCATCCTGCGCTGCAATCGAGTCATGGACAGATTGATTTTGCCGCTCCACCGCAGAGCGAACGGCCCGGGCCTGGTCTTCGAGCGCCTGGGCGACGGCGGCCTGGTGTTCTTCCAGAGCGGCCATAGCGGTGGTTTTCTCGGCCAAGATGGCTTGCTTCAGGCGTTGTGCCCCGCTTGCCAACACATCTTCGACGGCTTGGGCGCGGGCATCGAGCGCCAAGGTCATGGCCTGGGTTTGGTTTTCAACGCTGATCCGGGTATCGCCCATGCGGCGGGTCAAGGTTTCCGCGGCCAGGCTTGCAACTTCTTCGATGCGCTGGGCCGCCGTCGTCGCTTCGTCTGTTGCTATGCGGATGGCTTGTTCGGCCTTGGCGCTGGCATCGGCGGTGGCTTGGGCAACGGCATCCAAATCGCGCACCGTGGATTGGCGGATTTCTGTTAAATGGCTTTCAACATCGGCCAAAGTGTCTGATGTGATTTTGGACACGGTGCGGGCTTGGGCTTCGAAACTGCGTCCGGCTTCGGCGGTTTGTGCCAAGGCACCGGCCGCGGCTTCAGATAGATCGGCGGCTTGCCGTTTGATGCTGTCCTCAAGGGCAGCGGCTTCGGTCGCGGTCCGGCTGCTCAAGTCGGCAATGGTCCGGGCTTGGGCATCCATGCGGTCGCTTAAGGCCTGGGTATCAGCAGCCAAGGCTTCGATCGATGCCTTAAAGGCTTGCTGACGATCCGCAGTCTTTTGCACAAAGCCGTCAACGGTTGTGTCCGCCTCGGCCAATCCACCGCGCAGGCCGGATAAACTTGCGGCCAACGCATTTATCAGGGTTTGAAGGGTGTCGGCACCGTCCTTCAATGCGTCGCGCATCGTCGCAGTTTCGGACTGGACCTGACGCCCGGCATTTTCCGCCTCGGTCCGGGCGGCGGAGCCCGCGGCTTCCAAGGATTGGCGGGTATCTTGGAGCCGGGTTTCGATGTCGCGGCTGGTGTCGGTCAGGCTGGCTTTGAGGCCGGATAGGGCCTCCCGTTCGGCGCTCAGGCGGAAGCTCAGGGTTTCTGCCGATTTCTCGGCTCCGGTGGTGGCGCTGAAAAGGTCGTTGATTTGGGCTTGGAAACGGTTTTCCAAATTGCTGAGCCGGTTGGAAGCGATATCACCGGCGGCTTCGACGGCCTCAATCTGTTTTTTGAGTTTTTGCGACAAAGCGGCAATGCGACGTTCCGCGTGTTCTACAGGGGACAGCAGTTCCACGAGCCCCTGATCCAAGGCGATGCGTTGCTCCCGCAACGGGTCGCCGCGTAAAATCACGAGGGCGATCAACCAAATGACTACCAAAGGCAGGATCAGGCCGGACAGCAGGGCGGCCCCATCGGGGAGCGGCAATGTGATGAGATTTACTCCGCCCATGGCTTGATAAAACCAATAGGCAGCCCCTGCAATCCACAGAACACTGAGAACGCTGGCCGCTGTCAGGGGCCAATATTGACGCCACAGGGAGGACGCGTGGACAGCC
>JBBCIP010000348.1:0-7709 GCA_037189785.1 Alphaproteobacteria bacterium | reverse complement strand
CCCGGCCATGGCATCGGGATTGTCACCAAGGTCGTCGATGGTGGTCGCCGCGCGTCCGATGTCGCCATGGGGCATATTTTACGCCAGATCGGTTTTCTGAATGACGACGATTGGCAAGCGCTACAATCCTTTTGCGAACCCTTGGTGCGCAATGTCGTCGGCCTGACCGTGGGCCAGATCAGCGCCGCCGCATCCTGTGGCAATCCATCCTGTAACGAGACACACTGATGACCATAAGTTTTTGCAAAACTGCCAGCGCCCACGATGTTCCAATCGTTGTTCCGGTTATCGCCGACGGCCCGGCCCAGACCGTAGTCGCCGGTCTGCCGACAGACAGCCGCGATGCCATCGCCGCAGCCGAAAAGACCATCGCATTCGATAAAAAACTTGGCCAATGCCAAACCGTTTTCATCCCCGAAGGCGGCACACTTCGGAGCGTAACATTCCTGGGACTTGGTGATAAAAAATCGATCAACACGCGATCGCTGCGATTGGCTGGCGGCAAATTGCTGATGCATTTGCGTGATCTGAAATGCACGCAAGCCGAAGTCATGATCGACGGTCTATCGGGCATTGACATCGCACCCGTTGATGCTGCGATCGCCTTGGCCATGGGCGCCGATTTGGCGCGCTACAGTTTCACGCGTCACAAAACCAAATCCTCCACGCCGACAACACCTGATCTTTGCTTTTGTTTAGCAGCAGCCGAAGACGCACAAGCGGCCCATGTCGCCACAAAAAGTTTGACCGCGGCCGTCACCCGCACCCGGGATTGGACCAACGAGCCCGGCAACATGCTGACCCCCAGCATTATGGCCGGACGCATCCAAGATCTTGCGATGCCCGGCCTTACGGTCGATGTCCTTGATCGCGATGCTTTGACGGCCCTTGGAATGGGATCATTACTCGGCGTCGCCCAAGGCAGCGACGAACCTCCGGCTGTTGTCGTGATGTCCTGGCGCGGAGCCGATACAGCCCCGATCGTTCTGGTTGGCAAAGGTGTGACTTTTGATTCCGGCGGTCTTCTACCCAAAGGTCCCGAAGAAATGTGGGACATGAAAAACGACATGGCCGGTGCCGCCGCCGTGGTGTCCACCATCCGATCACTTGCGGAACGGGCCGTGCCGGTTCATGCGGTCGGCATCGTTGGGTTGGTTGAAAACATGCCGTCGGGTCATGCGTTACGACCGGGCGATGTGGTGCGCTCATTATCTGGCCAAACCATCGAAGTGTTACACACCGACGCCGAAGGGCGCTTGGTGCTGGCCGATCTTTTGACCTATGCCCAACAAAAATTTTCACCGCGTGCAATCATCAATATCGCCACCTTGACCGGTGCTATGACCGCTGTCCTCGGTCAAGAGTTTGCCGGTCTTTTTTCCAACAACGATTCGCTGGCCGCGGATCTTGTCGACGCCGGGAAAGCGACGGGGGAAAAAACCTGGCGTCTGCCGCTGGATGAAGTCTTTGATCGCATGCTTGATTCCTCTGTGGCCGACATCCAAAACATTCCCAAACAACGCCTAGCCGGTAGTGCGACTGCCGCACAATTTCTGGCGCGTTTTATCGGTGATGTTCCCTGGGCCCATCTCGATATCTGCGGCACGGCGTGGCGCAAGGACAAAGATAATTTCGGCATAACCGTTGCCACTGGATACGGTGTGTTGTTGCTCGACCACTATGTCAAAACGGCCGCAACAAAACGCTGAGATTTTAATAGTTGCGTAAACAATAGACCGACGACGCCTCGGTTCATTGGCATCGTCGATCACGAAAAAGCCATGCTCCGTGTATCTCGACCGCGGAATGCATGGCTTTTTGTGTTTGTCGTTTGGTCTTCCCACGCAGTCAACACTCTCCCCGCCTTTTAAGCCCCCGCTTTAAGCCCCCACTTTAAGTTTGAATTCCGGATTTATGGGGATTGACAGCATTTCTTTTATTGAACAATATTTCACTGAAATATAATTCAACAAATTCAATCAACACAGATAGGGACTTGGAAAATGATCAGACGTTCGTCATTGCCCGTAACTCAGTTTCATAAAAATCTTACCATCACCACGGTTCTATCCTCAGCCATGATCTTGGCTACGGCGGCCACGCCCGCATGGTCGCAAGACAGTGCAAGTTTTGGTCTTGAAGAAATTGTCGTGACCGCGCAAAAGCGTGCGCAAGCCTTGCAAGATGTGCCGATGAGCATCACTGCCTTGACCGGGGCGTCATTGGAACGCGCTGGTGTTGCGCAATTCGAAGATTTCGCACGCTCCGTGCCGTCGTTATCGTTCCATTCTTCTGGAGCCGGTCGTCAAAAGCTGGTCATCCGCGGGTTGTCGACAAAAGCCGGGGCACCGACCGTCAGTTATTATTTGGATGAAACGCCCATTTCCGCGCAATCGGGCACCGTGCGTTCCGTCACCGTCGATCCGCGTTTGTTCGATGTCGATCGCGTTGAAGTTTTACGCGGGCCACAAGGCACACTTTATGGCGCAAGCTCCATGGGTGGTACGGTTCGGCTCATCAGCAACAAACCCGATGCCCACGATTTCTCAGCCAAAATCGATGCCAGCCTGTCGACCACCAAACAAGGCGGCGAGAATTATAATATCAACGCCATGGCCAATGTGCCGATCATCGAAGATAAATTAGCCGTGCGTCTGGTCGGCTATTACAGTGACGATAGTGGATATATTGATCGCTACGTCGGCGCCTTCCCGCTCGATAACGATCCTGCGACATTCCCCGACTATAAAAATCTCGGCACGGCTTATAAGCGTAACAAAGACGTCAACGATCAAACGACCAAGGGGGCCCGTCTGGTCGTGCGCTTACAGCCCACCGAAAATCTCGAGATCATGCCAAGCGTATATGCGCAGCGCATCAAAATGAACGGCTCGCCAACCTATGATAACCCGCCCGGCGCCGATCATCTGGGACAATTCCGTATTCAAGACGTTCCCGAAGTCTATAACGATGAGTGGGTTTTGTATAACCTGACCATGAAATATCAAATGGGTGATTGGGCCGAGTTGATGTCATCGAGCTCCTACTTCGATCGCAAATCGAAGCAAGCCGAAGATGTAACCGAGCTTGTTGAATATTATTTCCCGTTTGGCGTGTTTGTCCCGGCCCCGATCACCGAAAGCTTGCCGGTCAAAGAATTCACCCAGGAAATTCGGCTGACCTCGACCCATGGCGGCCCATTCCAATGGATCATCGGCGGATACTACAACCGCAACAAAGACAAATGGATGAACGACATGATCGTCACCGGCTGGAGCGATGCGGTCGGTGATTGGACCGGGATATTCGGCCCAAGCTTTGCTGAAAATAATTTCTATACCGGTCGCACCGATCGTAAGACCCGGCAATTCGCGCTATTTGCCGATGCGACGTATAACATTACTCCGGAATGGGCGGTCAGCGGTGGTATCCGCTGGTTCAATTTGAAATCTGATTTCACCCGCATGGCCACCGGCGTATTCAACGGCGGCGATGATTTGTTCAGCGGTGACGCTTCAGAAAAAGGCACAACATTCCGTGTTTTGACATCGTATGAAGTCACCGATGAGGTCTTGGTATACGGCACCATCTCAAAAGGCTTCCGCCCCGGCGCACCGAATACCGGTGTTCCAACAGCCGTCTGCGCCGGTGATCTGGCCGCGCTCGGCTTGACCGAAGCACCGACACAGTATGATGCCGACTCCGTCATCAATTACGAAGTCGGTGCCAAGACCCGGACCATGGACGGTCGCCTGACGATCAATGGGTCGCTCTATTACATCGACTGGAAAGATGTGCAGCAATTGAATTTCTTGGGCTGCGGCTTCCGCTTCACGGATAACGCCGGGGGTGCCGTCAGCAAAGGCGTGGAAATTGAAATCAGCGCTCACATCACCGAACAATTCCAATTGTCGGCGGGCTTCGGCTATAACGACGCAACGCTATCGGTCAATGCTCCAAGTCTTGGTGGCGTCAAAGGCGACCGCTTGCAAGATGCGCCGAAATGGACTGCCAGTGCATCGGCGGATTACACCTATCCTGCCTTTGCCGACAATCAAGGATTCCTGCATGGCAGCGTTCAATATGTCGGCAATTCCATTTCGACCTTTAACGAAAACAATCCGGCCGATCGCCGGGCTGGTTATGCACTCGTCAACGCCCGTGCCGGTATTCGATCAGACAGCTGGGAAGCGGCGTTATACGTCAATAATCTTTTCAACAAATACGCCAATCTCGGAACCACGGATTCGATTGGTGCGCCGATCCCAGGTCTGCAACGGATCACCACCAACAGACCACGCACAATCGGCATAAACGTTAAAAAAGATTTCTAAACACATTGCCAACTGGAACAATCAAGGCCGGGCGAAACAGCCCGGCCTTGATTATCGTTAGCGGTCCATACAGGTCCAGGATGCGTGCTGTTCCGGATCACCACCCTGATAGACCGTGCGTTGCGGATAAGGACAATACGCTCGATCATATTTGACCTGGTCATCAACGGTCTTGCGCGCCTTGAGACGGCCAGGCGTTTTACCGGCTTCCACCCACTCGATCAGGGGCGTCATCATATCGATTTCACCGGGACCATAGCCTGCCGCGCAATGCGCAACTCCAGGAATGAAAAACATCCTGTAAAAGTCCAGTGTCTTTTCTAAACCGAACGGATCCGCAACCTGATCGTAATACTCAGTGCCTGTTTGCGCATTCAGACCGGCATCCGACCACCCCCAATACCCGATGATCTTGCCGCCTGCGTTTTGAAACGCCCCAAGATCCGTGGTCGTGTTCAACATCTCGTCAATTTTTTGAAGCCGCGGCAGATCGCGCTCAAAATCAAATTCTTTCCAGTCATAGCTTGGGTTTTGATCTGGATAAAACGCCATATAGCGCAGGAAACTTTGGGCTAGAAACGTGCCGATCAAGGGCGATCCATCTCCATTCGCAAGCCAGCCATAGACTGTTGCCGGATGCAATGTATCCCAATATTGTGGCGAGGTTGTACCATCCCGCAGTGGTGGGCCCTTATATATATCCTTCAGCGACTGAATATCTGCGGCATTAAAACATTCTTTATCCTGTTCCTCTGAGCATTTGGGTAAGTCAGTTTCGGGATCAAAATTGCAAACACGCGGATCCCCGATCAGACCATCCATGACACCGTCTGTTGCATCACATTTATACAATACATGCTGCCAAGCTATCGTCAGCTTTTGGGATGTCAGCGTCGGCGCGCGCCGAAATGCAGCATCATTCCAAAGGACTTTGAGAACAATCTCGCTCCACCGCAGCGCCGGGGCATTGGAAACAATACCATCGAAGTCTTCAGGGTACTCTGTTGCCGCCCGCAAGCCCTGACGACCGCCGTTTGAACAGGCATCAAAATACGAATACTGCGGACGCTGATCATAAAATGTTTGGGCTGCCGTTTTGGCTAAATCCACGCCCTTGTGAACGGCGCCTTCGATCCAATCGTCCAACAAATCAGGCCGTTGATAGGCAAAATCCGCATCAAACGGCCCACCACGGGAATGACCGCCATTTGTATAAACGGTCATAAAGCCATGCTGCAATCCCGCGTTCACGGCGCGATACCGTACCGCTGCAATGATATCGCCTTCGATCACTTTTTGGCGTAGAACACTGCCGCCGGCGAACCCACCATTGCCGATCATCCACAAACGACCATTCCAGGCCGTCGGCAACCCAATATAAACATGGGTATCGGGCGATACGATGGCAATAACCTCGCAATGTTCCGGTGCGTCTTCTGTGGCCGCGACCAAGGTGACTTTAACCGACACAGCATCGCTACCCAAATCCTGCAAAGTTTCACAAGATCGCAATGAACGATGGGGTGTCGCCGTGTATGAAACAATCGACTGCTCGGCACCGGCGAAATACGCGTCTGCCGCTATGACACTCGATGTTGTAAAAGCACACGCGGAAATACCAAAAACAACAGCGCCAATATACTTAGATGACATGGTTTCTCTCCATCATCTTAGCGAAATTCACGCCCATTTTTCATGATGAATGTCACAGTCCGCAACACATCTATGTTTTTCAAAGGATCATCACCAACAGCGATGATGTCGGCATAACTGCCTTGCTTGATAACCCCGACTTTTCCGCCAAGGCCAAGCAGTTCTGCGGCGTTGACCGTGCCCGCTTTTAGTGCCTCGGCTGGTGATAAACCACCATAACGCACCATCAATGCAAATTCTTCCGCGTTACGACCATGCGGGGATACACCCGCATCGGTGCCAAACGCAATCTTAACGCCGGTTTTATGGGCTTCTTTGGCGGTGTTGCCAAGATTATCGATGGCAGGCTTCCACAATGTTTGCCATTCTGCCGGCCAGTGCGGCATCATCATCTTGATTTCTTCCATGCCGAATAAAGTGGGTACAAAAAATGCCCCCTTGTCCTTAAACAGCTTCAAGGACGCGGCATTTGCGAAGGTGCCGTGTTCGACAGAATTGACACCAGCCTTCAGCGCCGCATTGATGCCTGCAATAGAGTGGGCATGGGCACCGACCGTCATGCCCAATGATTTCGCGGTCGAGACAATCGCCGTCAGTTCTTCATCACTGAACGACGCCGGATCTTGTGGTGAAGCGCTGTGATCGACAGCAACTTTGATGACGCTCATGCCCTCTTTATGAAGTTCACGGACTTTTCTTTCGCACTCGATCACACCCACGCACTGATTGCTAAGACGGGCAAGGGCATCCATCACTTCTTTCCGATACCCGGAAATATACGACCCATACATCCCGACCTTAGACAAATAACTTCCAGCGACAATCCGTGGACCGTCGATTATTCCCCCATCAACCGCGTCACGCAGATCTTTGACGACATTGGCGGGAGACCCCAGATCGCGAACGGTCGTAAATCCGGCCTTCAGCGTCTTTTGGGCATTGGCCAGTGCATAAAGCGCCAAATGCGCATCGGAATGCGCCAACAATTTGGATGGATCGGTCGAGGCAAAATGCACATGGGCATCGATCAACCCCGGCAGCACCCATTTGTCTTTTAAATCGATGATAACGACCTGGTCGGTGTCATAGGCTGTGCGTGCGTCAGTTTCGGACAGAAATCCTTGTTTGACATCTTGAACAACCGCCCCATTGACAACAACACTGACATTTTGTTCCGGCTGCTCGCCTGGTATGGCGATCAAGTTCCCGGCATGAATGATGGTAATCGCGGGCTTTTGTTCAGCCGCCATCCCCGGCGTTTGGGCCGTCACCATCGAGACGCCCCAGGCACAATAAGCCGTCGAGGCAATAAAAAGCACGCCCAGTCTTTTTCGGGCAATCTTCAGGCAGTTTGCTAACACCATGCGCAGTCTCGATTCATCGCTTGATTTTTAAAATTGTTATAACATAATAAATTATATTATAACATTTATACAGACAAATTGTGGATCTATTCAATGAAATTAGTCACTTTATCCCTCGTTTTTTCCCTGGTTTCTGCGTCCATGCTACAAGCAAATGAAGCGAAACCGATCGATCCATCGCAAAAAGTCGACGCCACGACCTTTAAAGATCATACCCTGATCATAAGTTTCAACAGCGCCACCTATGTCGGCATTAATATCTTGGACGACAAAAACATCCTATCGCTGGAACTGAACTCCAAAGAAATTGCAAACTCCGAACGTGTTGCCGGAACCTGGGATTGGAAGGACAAAGAAC
>JBBCIP010000347.1:0-1856 GCA_037189785.1 Alphaproteobacteria bacterium | reverse complement strand
AGATGCCCAAGAGTCTTTACGGCAATTGGAAAAAATCGGTGGTGCGCGCGAAATAGAAGCGCTGTTGTCGGGCGAAGCCGATGGCAATGATGCGTTTGTTGAAATCCATTCCGGGGCCGGCGGAACCGAAAGCCAGGATTGGGCTTTGATGCTGCTGCGGATGTATACGCGCTGGTCCGAACAACATGGCTACAAAGTCGACTTGATCGAAGAACATGCCGGTGAAGAAGCCGGGATTAAATCGGCGACTATTCAAGTCAAAGGGCCTAAGGCTTACGGCTGGTTGAAAACGGAAAGCGGCGTGCATCGTTTGGTGCGGATTTCGCCGTTTGACTCTAACGCGCGCCGCCACACCAGTTTTGCCAGTGTTTGGGTTTATCCGGTCATCGACGACACAATTGAAATTGAAATTCTTGATAAGGATCTCAAGATCGATACCTATCGGGCCTCGGGCGCCGGTGGGCAGCACGTCAACACCACCGATAGCGCGGTGCGGATCACGCATATTCCGACCAACATCATCGTTGCTTGTCAGAATGAACGATCCCAACACAAAAACCGCGCCACCGCCATGAGTATGTTGAAAGCCCGGTTGTATGAGCGTGAATTGAAATTACGCGAAGAAGCGGCGGATGCGGTGAACGCCCAAAAGTCCGATATCGGTTGGGGGCATCAGATCCGATCTTATGTTATGCAGCCCTATCAGATGGTCAAAGACTTGCGCACCGGCGTTGAATCGAGCCAACCGCAATTGGTGTTGGATGGCGATCTTGACGCGTTCTTGAACGCGGCCTTGGCGGCGCGTGTCAATGGCGGGCTAGACTCTTCGATTGACGATATCGGTTAGTGTGGGGGGTGCGCTCTGGACCACCGGGTCAAGCCCGGTGGTGACGATAGAGACACCTATTGTCATTGCATTTTAATCTGTCATTGCCGGGCTTGACCCGGCAATCGATCATGATCGCGATCCATAAAGGATGCGATGGCGTCGGCGGCGCGGATCGACGATGGCGTATCGGTGATGTTGAACGTGTCATCGACAAGCTTTTGTTGAACGGCACGCCAGCCGCCGCGGTCGGCCCGGGCATCGGCCAGCGCCGCATCCAAATCTTTCACGTCAGACACCACGGGGCCCAAGGTCCAGAACAAATAATTCGGGTTGTTGTGCCAGGTCGCGTTGTGAGAATTTAAAAACACAGCGGGGCGCGGGCGGATCATGAATTCATAAACCTGACTGCTGACATCACCCAAATAAATATCGGCGGCCAAGGCATAGGTCATATCCAACAACGCCGGTCCACCGACATCGATTTTGATATGCGGCATATGGAAAAAGCGTTCGGGAATATCCTTGCGGATGCGCACGCGGAAATTTTCCAGGGAAATATGCACACGCTTGCGAAACAGCATGATATGCGGCGCGACAATGAGATTGTAGTCGCGGCTATCGGCAAAATGCTCGAGCACATCAAGCGCCATGCTGTGATAGGAGCCAAGCTTTGGTTCGAAATGCGGATTATAAAGAATTGTCGGGCGATCATTGTCGAAGAATTTGGGCGGCGCCTCGTGTAATCCTTTGATGGTGTCGAATTTCGGATAACCGACCAACGCATATTGATCGTCGCGCAAATACCCGAGCGACGTAAACCGATCGCGCAGTTTGGCGCCGGCCAGCATAACGAAATCAAATTCTCCGGTGGCGGGGGTGATGCCGATGGCGCGGTCACCGCTGCCGTGGCGCGTATAAATCAATTTCGGTGTGCGCGGCCCCAATAATTTTCGTAACAACAGCGTCGTTTTTTCCGGCACCACCAAAGCATCGTATTGCGCCAGAAATTCTTTGTGGCGGATCAAGT
>JBBCIP010000346.1:0-17169 GCA_037189785.1 Alphaproteobacteria bacterium | reverse complement strand
GTCAAGCTCAGGTTGGTAATCTTGACATTAAAGTCACCGCGACTGATCCATCGGGTGCCAAGGTCTCCGACACGTTCCGGTTGACGGTGAACAATGTCAATGATGCCCCGATCGTTGCCGCACCGATTGCGGATCAAGCTGTGAACGAGAAGACAGCGTGGAGCTTTGCGGTTCCGGTTGCGGCGTTTACGGATGCGGATGGGGACACGCTGGCGATCTCGGCGACGTTGGCCGATGGATCTGCGTTACCGAGCTGGTTGACGTTCAATGCGGCAACCAAAACCTTTACCGGCACACCGGGTCAAGCTCAGATCGGTAATCTCGACATTAAGGTAACCGCCACCGATCCGTCTGGCGCCAAAGTCTCGGATACGTTCCGCCTGACCGTGAACAATGTCAATGACGCTCCGATCGTGGCTGCACCGATTGCGGATCAATCTGTGAACGAAAAGACGGCGTGGAGCTTTGCGGTTCCGGCTGGGGCGTTTACGGACGCTGATGGGGATACGCTGGCGATTACGGCCACACTGGCTGACGGCTCGGCGTTGCCAAGTTGGTTGACGTTCAATGCGGCGACCAAGACCTTTACAGGGACACCGGGTCAGGCTCAGGTTGGTAATCTCGACATCAAAGTCACCGCAACCGATCCGTCGGGTGCCAAGGTCTCCGACACGTTCCGGTTGACGGTTAATAACGTCAATGATCTGTCGGTGGTCACTGGTCAGCCTCAAGAAACGGCTTCGGCATCCAGTTTGAGCCTTCACGATATTTTTGCGGTTGAAGACGCCGATGGTGATGCCATCGTGTCGGTTCAAGTGTCGGCACGGGCCGGGGCCACTGGGCATTGGGCGCTTGAGGGTGTTGCATTGGCGGATGGTCATGTTGTGTCTGGTAGCGATCTTGACAAGCTCGCCTGGGTTGGCGGCAGTGCTGGGTCCACCGATATCATTTCAATTCGTGTCTTCGATGGCACGGGGTGGAGTGATTGGGCCGATACAAATGTTGTGATCACGCCGGATCCGACCCAGCAGCCAGACACATTGATCATCGACATGCGTGAAATGCCCGGCACGGAAATAGCCGCGTCGTCGTTGTTTGAGTTCATGTTGCCGGGTGACGCAGATCAAAATGTTCAAATCAATTTGTGGGCTGGGGCCGATGATACGGGGCACTGGCAAGTGAATGGTGTTGCTGTAGATAGAAACATCATCATCACCAAAGAAGATTTTGCCAACACCGTATGGGTTGTGGGTGAGGGCGGTAAGACGGAAGATCTGTGGTTGCGTGTCCGGGTTGATGGTAACTGGGGTGGCTGGATGACTGCTAATGTTACGTCGTCCGGCGAGGTCAATCATGCGGCCTTAATCGATACCTTCGATGCTAATTTGGATATTGGCGCTTCGGTTTTGGCCAGTGATTTGTTTTCGGTGACCGATCCAGATGGCGATCCGATCCTGCAATATCAATTGTGGTCAAACGCTATGTCCAGCGGGCATTGGACCTTGGATGGCAACAATGTCGGTCATGTCATCACGATTGATGGCGACGATTTCGGTCACTTGGCGTGGACAGCAGGGCATAACGGTTCGGATCAATTGTGGATCCGGGCTCATGACGGGATTGAGTGGAGCGATTGGGCCCAAGTCAGCATTCATCTGGATGTTTTGGGTGTGGCCGATAATCCTTATCATTCGCCGTTCGGCTGATAGAAAAACGTTCAATGCAAAAGGCCGCCCACCAAGGCGGCCTTTTTTATTTGTATTGCTAGGAGCTCTATGGATATCTAAAGTTGTGCCATATGTGTTAGGGGGGCAATAGTCGGGATGTTATCAGCAATAGCCTTAGCGTTGATTGCGTTTTTTCTGGGCATAGGGGCCTATAGTAGCGCGAAGGAAACGCGGCGGCTGTTGCGCAGTCAACAAGACTTGATCGCGGCTTTAACGCAACGATTACAATCTCTTGAGAAGGCAGCGCCCAATGTGGACCGTGACCAGGGTGAAGCCCAGGAGGGTCTGCGTGAAGAAGCTGTTCCGCCACCCATGCCTGCAGCCGATCCACCAAAACCTGAGGCAGAGACAGTACCATTTCATCTGCGGCCTAAGCCATGGATGCAGTCTCAGTCTCTGCCAGACCTAACGCCACATTCCATATCCGTTTCGAAGGGTGTTGATCAAGACAGCATAGCCGCGGCCGCTACCATAAAGCGCGAAGCCGAACAGTCCACGCCGGATAAGTCGCCAAGCCCGAGTTTGGAGGCCGCAAATTTATCTGACTGGTTCAAGAAGATTAAGATTGATGAGCTGATCGGTGCACGTTTGTTTGTGTGGATCGGTGGGATCGCCTTGCTTTTTGCTGGGGCCTATTTTGTACGGTATTCCATCGAGTCCGGATTGCTCAGCCCGAGTGCGCGGGTTGTCATCGGGACCGTGACAGCGTTTGCATTCTTGGCGGCTGGCGAATGGTTACGCCATAAGTCAAGCCGTGTGGCGCAAGGCTTGACGGCGGCGGGCATCGGTAATCTGTTCGGTATTATCCTGGCGGCGGTTAAACTTTATGACATGGTCCCGGAAGCTATCGGGTTTGTGTTGCTTGCGTTGACAGCGGCTATGGCCATTGTGTTGTCGTTGCGGCAGGGGCCGATTGCGGCTGTGCTTGGTATGGTCGGTGGTTTTGCAACACCCGCTTTGGTCGGTTCCGATAATTCACATCCGGCCTTTTTATTCGGCTATCTGTTGTTGTTGGAAATCGGGTTGTTGTTCCTGGCGCGGGCACGCAACTGGGTACGACTTGTTCTCGGCACGTTGCTCGGTATCAATTTGTGGGCGCTTATTTGGCTGACCTTGATGTTCGACGCCGATCATAGTTTATGGTTTGTGTTGTTCTTGATGGGATCGGCGGGGATCGTGCTCGCGCTCTATAGCAGTATGGATGCGGGCGATAGCAGGAAGGTGCTTGGTATCCCTGTGTTATTTGTGTTGCCGGTTCAAGTCGTCGCTATTGTGTTCATGATGACGGCCGTTGTTGTCAAAGCTGGGTTCACCCGATTTGAATGGTTCGAACTGGCGGTTGTCGGTATTGCCGCCATGGTGATCGCGAAATTCCGTCAACGCTATATGGCGCTGGCCTGGTGCGGGCTGTTGCTGCCGTTGTTGTTGGTTTTCGTGTGGACTTACACGGGCGGTGCTGCGGCATCAAAAGATGCCGTGCTGATTTTCAGTGCGTTGGCTGTGGCCTTTGCCGGACTAGCCCTGGTATTTTCTGTCCGTGAAGGAGACGGGTGGCAATGGATCGGCTTATCCATTGTTGCCGCTGTCGGGTATTACATTGCGGCGATAGAAGGATTATCGCATCTGACGGATACGATTTTCGGCATTGTCGCCTTGGCGATTGCCGTCATTTACGCCGGATACTTTTATAGTGTTTGCGGGCGTTCTTTAGCGGCCATCGATCACCACTATCGTCAAGCCTTGGTTGTGGGCACGGTGATATTCTTTGTGACTATCGCCATTGGATATTTGGTGCCCGATGGCTACAAAGCTTTGGCTTTGGCACTTGAAATCGCTGCCCTTGGTTGGATCGAGGCGAAGGCACAAAAATCCGCGCCGTTCGGCATTGGTCCGCTGCGCAATGGGGTGTTGCGATTGGCGGCCGTTTTACTGTTGCCGGCGATGATCATCAGCTCTCTTGTCGGGTTGGAGGCAGTTAGCGGATATTGGCTTCCGGTCGTGTTATTTGGATTGCCGGGTGCTGGGCTATTACTGGCAGCCGAAGGTTTCCGCAAGCGAGCTCAGGGCGCTGCCGACAATTTGCTTGGGCACTTTGGTGTCATAGGTCTGACGATTTCCGTATTGCTTGAAGCCGGTTTGTTGTCAGACAAGCCGATGTTTGCAACGGTTCCGTTCCATGTGATGGGACCGTATTGGGCCATTATATTTTTTGCAACCAGTGCAGTTTGGGATTTGGCAAACCGGCGGTGGGAGCGTTTGGCCTTTGCCAATGGCGCGAAAGCCAGTGCCTTTTTGGGTTTGATCGCCGTGTGGTTTGGGATTGCGAATAATACCGAGCTGTTCGAGGGGTCTTATAACGATAGTAACCTGAATGTTTGGGCTGTTTTGATCCTGGCTTATGTTGTGCCGATGGTGGTGATAGGGATGTTGGCGCAGCGCATGCGGGGGCAATTCCCGACCTTGTTGTTGCGTGGGTTATGGGGCTCTGCGGCCTTGCTCCTGGTCATCTTCTTAACCGTAGTCGTCATGACGGCGTTCCACTCAGACAGCCAGTTGAGTTTTGCCGATACGGTTCTAGATCGCCATATGGGCTACGCTGAAATCGGCATCTATACCTTGCTATGGCTGGCGTTGGGAGGGGCGTATCTGTGGTTGGATCGCCACTATGCGCTGCGGCCATTGGCGGTGCTTGGCGTGGGCCTTCTCGGGCTTGCGTTGACTTGGCTGGTCGCCGTGCCGTTGGTGCATAGCAATCCGCTGTTCATCAAGCAGTTTGTCGGCGCGACACCGATCATCAACTGGCTGTTATGGATTTATGCCGTGCCCGGCGCCATTGCGGCGATTATAAGTTACCGTGCTGCGCAAGTCGGGCTGGTTAAACAGCGGCCCTATCTCCAGGCCGGGGCCATAATCCTGTTCTTTGTGACCGTCAGTTTGCAGGTCAAACAAGCGTTTCATGGGGCGATTTTGGCGGGAACCATCACCGGGGAAATCGAGCAATATTGTTATTCGGCGGTTTGGCTCGTGTTCGGCGCTATTGTCATGGTCTATGGCGCGGTCAAAGACCAGTCCGTTGCGCGGTATGGCGGGTTGTTGGTATTGGGCTTAACCGTCGGCAAGGTATTTTTATACGATACATCCGAGCTAACCGGCCTTTACCGCGTCGCGTCGTTCCTTGGGCTTGGGCTCAGTTTGATGGGGCTTGCCTATTTGTTTCAGAAAATCGTTGTAAAACGGTCTGTTAGTTCGTAAATACCCGGAATGAGATCATCGTGAAGGTGTCTTTGATATGGGGCAGGACCTGGACACTTTCACAGACAAAGCGGCCGATATCCTGGCCGTCTTCCAGGTTGAATTTCGCCAAAAGGTCGTATTGTCCGGATATTGAATAAACTTCTGATACCTCTGGAATGCTGTCGACCAATTCATCGGCTACGACATAGGCTTTCCCCAGATCGCATTTGATCATTAAAAACAATGGTCTCATGGCAGGCTCCCAATGGATAAGGTGTTGCCCGAAGCTAGAAAAGCCGGGGCCATCCGTCCAGTCCTTTCTTGGGGGCGTGCTCCTTGTTGCCATTATTGTGGGTGAGCTCATTTTCTCCCTTGCCTTCAAAATTATTTTAAGCTTAAAATAATATCCGACTCGATAGGAGAACGGGCATGAAAATCGTCTGCATCGGAGCCGGCCCAGCCGGTCTGTATTTCGCCATTTCCATGAAACTGAGAGACCCCAATCACGATATCACGGTGATTGAGCGGAACCAGCCGGATAGCACCTTTGGCTGGGGCGTGGTCTTTTCCGACGAAACCATGGATAACCTGCGCCGCAATGACCCCATGAGCGCGGATGTGATTCTTGATAACTTTGCCCATTGGGACGACATCGACGTCCATATCAAGGGCGAGGTGATTACGTCGAGCGGTCACGGTTTCTGCGGGATCAGCCGGATGCGGCTTTTGAATTTGCTGCATGATCGTGCCCGGGAGCTTGGGGTGAAGCTTGAATTCGGGGTTGAATTCGAGCTCGATGACATCGACACGAAATACAAAGATGCGGATCTGGTCATTGCCTCCGATGGCCTCAATTCCAAAATCCGGAACGGTAATATCGAAACGTTCGATGCCGAAGTCGATATGCGGGCCAATAAGTTCGTCTGGCTCGGGACCCATAAAATCTTTGATGCCTTTACCTTTATTTTCAAAGAAACCGAGCATGGCTGGATTTGGGTCCATGCTTATCGCTTCGATAAAGACACATCGACCTTCATTGTTGAATGTCAGCCGCATGTCTATGATGCGTTTGGCTTCGCGAATATGAGCCAAGAAGAAAATTGCCGTTTCCTCGAAGAGCTGTTTGCCGAATATCTCGACGGCAATAGCTTGATGACCAACGCAAAGCATATTCGCGGCTCGGCCTGGATCAATTTCCCGCGTGTCGTGTGCGGCAATTGGCGCAATGGTCGCGTGGTTCTGTTGGGTGATGCGGCCCATACCGCGCATTTCTCGATCGGATCCGGCACCAAGCTTGGCTTTGAAGATGCAATCAAACTGGCGGATGTGTTGCATTCAGACATGCCGTTGGATGAAGCGCTCAGCCATTATCAAGAAGTGCGTCATATCGAAGTTCTGAAAATTCAGAACGCCGCCCGGAATTCCATGGAGTGGTTCGAACAAATCGACCGTTATCTCAAGATGGAACCGCAACAGTTTACCTACTCGCTGCTGACGCGGTCGCAACGGGTAAGCCATGAAAACTTGCGCAAACGCGACAGTGAATGGCTTGAAGGGTATGAACAATGGTTTGCGGAACAAGCCAGCGGTCATCCGATCCAACAACGCACGCCGCCGATGTTCACGCCGTTCAAACTGCGCGATATGGAATTGAAAAACCGCGTTGCGATGTCGCCGATGTGTATGTATTCGGCAGTTGACGGTACGCCCAATGACTTCCACGTGACGCACTATACATCGCGTGCGTTGGGTGGAGCGGCGCTGGTTTATACGGAAATGACCAACGTTTCTGCCGATGGTCGGATCACGCCGGGCTGCACGGGGATTTATAGTGACGATCATATCCCGGCCTGGAAACGGATTGTTGATTATGTCCATGAACGGACGGATGCCAAGATTGCGCTGCAGCTTGGTCATGCCGGTCGCAAAGGATCGACCAAAGTTATTTGGGAAGGTTTTGACCAGCCGCTTGACGAAGGCAATTGGGAAGTGATCGGTCCATCGGCAATCCCGTGGTCGCCGATCAACCAAACGCCGCGCGCCATGACCCGGGACGACATGGATCGCGTTAAAGCCGATTACGTCAGTGCTGTTGCCCGGGCCGAACAATGCGGGTTCGATATGCTCGAATTCCATGCTGGCCATGGATACTTGATGTCATCGTTCATCACGCCGATCAGCAACAAGCGCGAAGATGAATATGGCGGCAGCCTTGAAAACCGCTTGCGCTTCCCACTCGAAGTGTTCCGTGCTGTGCGGGCCGCTTGGCCACAACACAAGCCGATGTCGGTGCGTATTTCGGCCCATGACTGGATGGGTGACGAAGGCATCACCGATGTCGATGCGGTCGAAATCGCCCGCGCCTTTACCGATGCGGGTGCCGATATCATCGACGTGTCTTCGGGTCAAACATCCAAAACCGAAAAACCGGTTTATGGTCGGATGTTCCAAACACCGTTCTCTGACCGTATTCGTAACGAAGCCGGCATTTCGACCTTGGCCGTCGGCAATATCTTTGAAATCGATCATGTTAACAGCATTCTTGCTGCCGGTCGTGCCGACATGTGCTGCTTAGCACGGTCACATTTGTTTGAACCGTTCTGGACGCTCAAAGCGGCCATTCAACAGAACTATCGTGGGGTGCGTGTTCCATCCCCTTATATTTCTGGCTTCATGCAGTACGAGCGTTTGTTGGAGCGCGGGGTGGTATGACGGAACGCCCGCTCGATCAGCAGCATGCGGTTATCACAGGCGGCGCCACGGGAATTGGCGCCGCTATTGCCGATCGTTTGGCCGCCATGGGCGCGCGCGTAACGATCATGGCGCGCAATTTTGATCGCTTGCAGGCAAAAGCCAAGACATTGCCTGTGGCACAAGCGGTGGCTCTGGATCTGACCGACGAAAATAGTGTCATTGCTGCGTTTGCCGAAGCCGAGGGCACATTCGGCCCGGTCGATATTCTGGTCAACAATGCCGGTGTCGCCGAAGCCGTTCCTTTTCATAAATTGAGTACGGCCGATTGGAATAAAGCGGTTGCTGTGAATCTGACCGGCACGTTCTTGACAAGCCGGATTGCAGTTGACAGCATGAGACCCCGTGGTCGTGGCCGGATCGTCAACGTAGCCAGTACGGCGGGTTTGGTCGGTTATCCATATGTCGTTGCTTATACCGCAGCGAAACATGGGGTGATCGGTTTAACCCGGGCTTTGGCTTTGGAACTCGCGACCAAGGGCATTACGGTCAATGCTGTTTGTCCCGGATATACCGAAACAGAAATTGTCGCCGACGCTGTGAAAAACATTGTCGCGAAAACCGGACGGACAGAGGCGGAAGCCCGGGCTGAATTGACAGCGCGCAATCCGCAGGGGCGTATGATACAACCTTTTGAAGTCGCATCGGCCGTTGCTTGGCTGGTCCATCCGGATCAAGGCTCTGTTACCGGTCTTGCGCTGCCTGTAGCTGGTGGAGAGGTGACGTAAATCATGGCCATATCGCTGGATGTTATTGAAGAAAAAGTCGGTGCCGTTCCTGAATCCAAACAGGTGTTGCGGCTGTGGCTGCGTCTGCTGACATCAAGCAATATGATCGAAGAGCGGATGCGGGGGTTGTTGAAAGATAAATTCGATACAACGCTACCGCGCTTCGATTTGATGGCGGCGCTTTATCGTGTCGACCAATCCGGGTTGACGATGGGCGAGCTGTCGCGGTGGTTGATGGTCTCCAACGGCAATGTCACCGGCGTTGCCGACCGATTAGAGAAAGAAGGATTGATCGCGCGCCAGCCATCCCCGACAGATCGCCGCACCCAGTATGTGACTTTGACCGAAGCCGGTCGGGCTGCCTTTGAATCCTGGGCCAAGACTCACGAGGAATGGATCACCAATTTGCTCGGTGATCTTTCGGCTGATGAGATTGAAACGTTGCTAATGCTGTTATCCAAGGCGAAGACATCCATTGTTCGCCATGAGGAGAATAAATAATGTCAGAAAAGTTTGACGTATCCGGGCTGTCGTCTACCGAAGATTTTACGCCGAAGCATTTCTTGTGGGACGTGACCGACGGTGTGGCCTTGCTGACCATCAATCGGCCTGATCGCAAAAACCCGATCACATTTGAATCCTACGCCGAAATGCGTGATGCGTTCCGCCGCTTGGTCTATATGGATCACATCAAAGCTGTTGTGGTCACAGGGGCTGAGGGCAACTTCTCATCGGGCGGCGATGTTCACGACATCATTGGTCCGTTGACCAAGATGGATATGAAGAACTTGCTGCGCTTTACCCGCATGACCGGTGATCTGGTCAAGGCTATTCGCAATTGCCCGCAACCGGTTATTGCCGCGTTGGATGGTATTTGCGCCGGGGCAGGGGCCGCTATTGCCATGGCCGCCGACATCCGTTTGGGCACGCCGGACGCGAAAACGGCGTTCTTGTTCACGCGGGTCGGTTTGGCCGGCTGCGACATGGGGGCTTGCGCCATCTTGCCGCGGATCATCGGCCAAGGCCGTGCGTCGGAACTGCTGTTCACCGGTCGCGCAATGACCGCCGACGAAGGCGAGCGTTGGGGTTGGTTCAATCGTTTGGTGGCCAAGGATGCGCTGTTGGATGATGCGCTGAAATTGGCACGGACGTTGGCCGATGGCCCGAACTTTGGTCATGCCATGACCAAAACGGCGCTGAATATCGAATGGAGCATGAGCATCGATCTCGCCATCGAGATGGAAGCGCAGACCCAAGCCATCTGCATGCAGACCCAAGATTTCACGCGCGCCTATGACGCGTTTGTGGCGAAACAAAAACCAAAGTTCGAAGGTGACTAATGGCTGATAAAACATTTCTAACCTGGCCATTTTTTGAAGATCATCATCGTGCGCTGGCTCAAGATCTTGCCGCTTGGGCCAAGACCCATATTGCGCCATTACCGCATACGCATGATGTCGATGCCGATTGTAAAAAGATTATTCAACTGCTGGCCCAAGGTGGTTGGCTGAGAAACTGTGTTCCTGCGGCTTTTGGCGGTCGCCATCAGTCGTTAGACGTCCGTTCGTTGTGCCTTGTCCGCGAGTCTCTGGGATACGTCTCAGGGCTCGCGGATTTTGTTTTCGCGATGCAAGGCTTGGGCAGCGGGGCGATTACAATCGCTGGCAACGATGACGTGAAAAGTCGCTATCTTCCAGGGGTGGCGAGTGGCGAAAAAATAGCGGCGTTTGCCTTGTCTGAGCCGATTGCCGGATCGGACGTTGCTAATATCACCACCACGGCCGAAGACAAAGGCGATCATTACTTGGTCAATGGTGAAAAGACCTGGATCTCGAATGGCGGCATTGCCGATTTTTACACGCTGTTCGTCCGCACCGGCGAAGCGCCCGGCGCCAAGGGGTTGACGGCGCTGGTGGTGGATGCCGATACGCCCGGTTTTGAAGTCGCGGAACGGATTGATGTGATCGCGCCGCATCCGTTGGCGCGTTTGACGTTTACCAATATGCGGGTGCCGAAAGCCAATCTTTTGGGCAAGCCTGGCGAAGGCTTTAAAATTGCCATGGGGACTTTGGATATTTTCCGCTCCACCGTTGGTGCTGCAGCTTTGGGTTTCGCACGCCGGGCTTTGGATGAAGCGCTTGGGAGGTCCAAAAGTCGTATCTTGTTTGGCGCCCCCATGGCGGATTTGCAATTGGTGCAGTCGCACCTGGCAGAAATGGCGTTGGACGTGGATGCCAGCGCCTTGTTGATTTACCGGGCGGCGTGGACGAAGGATCAAGGTCAACGGGTGACCCGTGAAGCCGCTATGGCCAAACTATATGCAACCGAATCCGCACAAAAAGTGATCGACGAAGCCGTGCAATTATGGGGCGGTTTGGGCGTAACATCTGGTACAATGGTTGAGTCTCTTTATCGTGAAATCCGTGCGCTGCGCATTTACGAAGGCGCGTCCGATGTTCAAAAGCTGGTTATAGCGCGGCAGACCCTTGCGGCGGAATAAACCGGCATAAAGTAAAACTATCCGCAGATTAACAAGTGATAAAAGGGTGTTCTATGAAGTCCGGCTACACTGCACATACTGACACGTTCGCGCGTGACAATTTGCCCCCGCCAGATTTGTGGCCTGAAATATCCTTTGATTTGCCGGAACTGAACTATCCGGATCGTTTGAATGCTACGGTTGCCTTGATCGACGATGCTGTGGCCGCAGGATTAGGGGCGAAGACGGCGATCATTGCCAATGATCATGTTTGGACATATCTGCAACTTCAAGAAAATATCAATCGATTGGCTCATGTGCTGGTCCAGGATCTTGGGCTTGTTCCCGGCAATCGCGTTTTATTGCGTGGCCCCAACAATGCTATGATGACGGCGGCTTGGTTGGGCGTGTTGAAGGCTGGTGGCGTTGTTGTCGCGACAATGCCGTTGTTGCGTGCGGTTGAATTAAAGTCGACGATTGAAAAGGGCGAGATTGATCTTGCCCTGTGTGATTATCGCTTTTTGACTGAAATGGAAGGCGCGCAAAAGCTCGCGCCGCGCTTGACGCGAATTGTTGCTTTTGGCGCAGACCATGACCTTGATCGTTTGATGGCAACAAAATCCACGGATTTTAAGGCTGTCGATACGGCCGCCGATGATGTTGCACTGCTGGCTTTTACATCGGGTACGACTGGGAAATCCAAGGCTTGTGTTCATTTCCATCGTGATATTTTGGCGATGGCGGATACCTTTGGCCGTCATGTCCTGAAAGCATCGCCTGATGACGTGTTCACGGGGTCGCCACCCATCGCCTTTACCTTTGGCTTGGGTGCCTTGGTGATATTTCCGCTGCGCGTCGGGGCTGCCACTGCGTTGCTTGAACAACCATCGCCGGACGCTATCATCAATGCCTTGGAAAAACATGGCGTGACGACGTTGTTTACGGCGCCGACCATGTATAAGAATCTTATTCCGTTGTTGCGGGCCAAAGGAAATTTCAAACTCACAAAATGTGTCTCGGCCGGGGAGCATCTTCCTAAACCCACCTGGGACGAATGGTTCGAAACAACAGGTATCAAAATCATTGACGGGATCGGTGCGACCGAGATGATCCATATTTTCATCTCCTCCGCAGGGGACGATATTCGTCCTGGTGCTACGGGCCAAGTTGTTCCGGGTTATGAAGCCTGTATTTTGGATGATGACTTTAACCCTGCGCCGGTGGGGGATGTCGGTAAGCTCGCCGTTCGCGGCCCGACTGGTTGTCGTTATTTGGCCGATGAGCGTCAGAAAGTTTATGTCGTCAATGGCTGGAATGTCACCGGCGACGCATATCGTATGGACGAGGATGGGTATTTCTGGTTCCAAGCCCGGGCTGACGACATGATCATCTCGGCCGGTTACAATATCGCCGGACCGGAAGTCGAAGAAGTTTTGTTGGCCCATAAAACGGTGGCCGAATGTGCGGTTGTTGCGGCTCCTGATCCGGGCCGTGGGCAGATCGTCAAAGCGTTTGTTGTGTTAAAGAAAGATAACGCCCCGAGCGATGCTTTGGTGAAAGAATTGCAAGATTTTGTAAAGGCGTCGATAGCTCCTTACAAATATCCGCGTGCTGTTGAATTCGTTACGACACTTCCCAAAACAGAAACGGGAAAAATCCAGCGCTTTGTTCTTCGTAAACAAGAAGAAGAGCGGGCGCGCAGTCTTGTTAAGGAAAATTGAGATATGCAAATATTATTGCCACCTGATTGGCCACGACCAAAAGGTTATTCCAACGGGATCGCAGCATCTGGCCGTGTTGTCTATGTGGGCGGCCAAGTCGGTTGGAATCCGCTGACCAGTGTTTTTGATCATAAAGATTTTGTCGGGCAATTTCGGCAAACTTTGGAAAATACGGTGGCCATCCTGAAAGAAGCAGGCGCTGGGCCGGAACATGTCACGCGGATGACATGGTATATTACCGATAAACCTGCGTATCTTGAAAAAGTCCGCGAAGTCGGTGCTGTTTATCGTGAAATATTCGGTAAAAATTTTCCGGCGATGGCCGTGGTGGTCGTCGCCGGATTGATAGAAGATGATGCGTTGCTCGAAATCGAGACAACGGCTGTTGTGGCTTAAGTCACTGCTGCACGGACTTTGAATTCATCCGCCTTCCAACTGCCGCTGGCCATCACATCGCGAAGGATGGCCACGGCATCCCACAAATCGACATACCGCAGATAAAGCGGTGTAAAGCCGAAGCGCAGAATATCGGGGGCGCGGAAATCACCGATCAAGCCGCGCGCAATCAACGCCTGCATAATCGCATAGCCTTCGGTATGAATAAGCGATACTTGGCTGCCACGGGCATCGGCATTGCGTGGTGACGCCAGCTCGAACCCGTCGCATTCTTGATCGACAAGGGCGATAAATAAATCGCCCATGCGCTTTGATTTTTCGCGCAGTTGTTGCAGATCGACACCTTCAAAAGCTTTTAACCCTTCTTCTAAAATCGACATGCCGATGACCACCGGCGTGCCGCATAAATTGCGGTTGATACCGGGGGCAGGGGCGTAGGCGTCATGAAAAGCAAACGGTGCCGCGTGGCCCATCCAACCGGCCAGCGGCGGGATGATCGCGTCTTGGTGGCGCTTGGCGACAAAAAGAAAGCCAGGAGCCCCAGGACCGCCATTCAGATATTTGTAACCGCAACCGACCGCCAAGTCGGCGTTGGCATCATTCAAGCGCACCGGTACCGCACCGGCGCTATGGCTTAGATCCCAAAGCGCCAAAGCGCCTTTGGCTTGGGCGGCTTTGGTGATGGCCGCCATGTCGAACATAGCGCCTGTTTTGTAATGAACATGGGTCAGCACCACGACGGCGGTGTCGTCATCAATGCGGTCGACGATTTGGTCGCGTGGCACGGTGACGATATTTGCGCCGAAATAGTCGGCAATACCTTGCAGGATATAAAGATCGGTCGGGAAGTTTCCGGGTTCCGAGATAATGGTTTTGCGTGGTGCCTGCATCTTTAAGGCTGCGGCAGCAAGTTTGTATAGATTGACCGAGGTTGAATCGGCTGCGACCACTTCACCGGCATTGGCGCCGATCAATTTCGCGATCTGATCGCCGACGCGGCCAGGCAAGGTGATCCATTCAGCCGTGTTCCAGCTTTTGATCAGATCTTGTCCCCATTCGCGGGTGACGACATCCTGAACGCGCGCCAGTGTGGATTTTGGCAACACGCCGAGCGAATTGCCGTCCATATAGATGGTGTCTGCGGGCAAAGAAAAACGATCCCGGACCGAAGCCAACGGATCTTGCCGATCAAGCTCGACAAAATAATCGCGGGTGAGAGTAGCCATTATAAACTCCGTAATATTGCGCGCACCGGCGACGCATCGAGATTGGCAAATTTTATAGGCAGAGCGATCAGCTCGTAATCACCGGGGGCGACGCCATCCAACACGAGCCCTTCCAAAATGGCGAGGCCATGTTTTTTGATCGCCATATGACTATCCAGGGTTTTGGATTGTTCCGGATCAACCGATGGCGTGTCGATCCCGATCAACTTAACGCCGTGTGCAGCCAGGAGCTCAACCGTTTCGGGATCGATTGCGGTAAAGTCGCTGTCCCATTCTGTGGTCGGCGCTTGGCCATAGGTGCGTAACAGAACACGTTCAGGAATATTTTCGAGCGCTTGTTCCACATGCTCAGGTTTTACCAACGGTCCGATTGCAATGGTGTCGATAACTCGCGCGCGCCCGATATACGCATCAAGATCAACGGTACCAATAGATTTGCCGTTTTGATCGTAATGGTATGGTGCATCGGCATGGGTCCCGGTATGCGGCGACATAATCACTTCGGATACGTTGACCGGGCAGGTATCTGTGATCTGCCACGTCAAGCGTTCTTGAAATGCCGTGTCGCCGGGCCATACCGGCATGCCGTGATATATCGGCTGCGAAATATCATAAATCTTCATGCGTCAGCACTTTCTATATGCTGGTCCGTACTGACCACAGTTCAGGATAGAAGCGCAGATCCAAAGCTTTCACCAAATAACTGACGCCGGACGTTCCGCCTGTACCGGTTTTGAATCCGATGATGCGTTCAACAGTTTTCATGTGGCTGAACCGCCATTGTTGGAAATGATACTCAACGTCCACCAGCTTCTCGGCCAATTCGTATAAATCCCAATATTTATCGGCATTGCGATAAACTTCGGCCCAAGCGGCTTCGACTTCAGGCGATGCGGTATAAGGAACCGACCAATCGCGGTCCAATTTATCAGCAGGTATTTTAAAGCCGCGCCGCGCCAGTAACATCAACGCTTCGTCATAAAAACTTGGTGCATTCAAAAGCTTTTCCAGATCGGCATAGACCTCAGGATTGCCGCGATGGGCTTTGATCATTTGCGGGTTTTTATTGCCCAGCAAAAATTCCAGCGAGCGATACTGATAAGATTGAAATCCTGAGCTTTGCCCAAGTGAGTCCCGGAACCGCAAATAATCAAACGGGGTCATGGTGGAAAGAACGGACCAAGCTTGTATCAATTGAGCTTGAATGCGGGCGACACGCGACAGCATTTTAAATGCAGGCCCCAGATCATCAGCACGCACCTGGGCGACGGCGGCTTTCAATTCGTGGATAGACAGCTTCATCCATAATTCAGAAACTTGATGGATGACGATGAACAGCATTTCATCATGTTGATCGCTGCGCAAATTCTGTGCGCTCAGGATTTTGTCTAGGCTGAGATACTGGCCATAACTGATGTCCTGTTCCCAATGCACGGTTTCCTTGGTGAGGTCGACAGCGCTGATTTGTCCGGGGGTATTGGTGTCTGTCATGATGTCTATGCTCTTGTAATATGCGGTTGTTGTCAGAATAAAACACGAGAATACGCTTATCAAATTCATAATTTTCGCATATTCTGCAAAAAATTTTCATATATTACCCAGGTTAAACGTCATGATGAAACTTGGTATGCGGCATTTGGTCGTCCTGGATGAGTTGTTCAAAACCGGTAGCGTATCGGAAACAGCCCGAATTCTGGGATTAACTCAATCCGCCGTCAGTCATCGCATGCGTGAAGCCGAAAAACGCTTAAATACCAAGCTGTTCCAGAAAAGTGGGCGGCAGATCGGTTTTACCGGGGCGGCCGAGCGCTTGTTGCTGGCGGCCCGCGACGTACTTGACGAAATGGAACGAGTTCAGGAGGATTTGGAAAAAATATCAAGTGGTTACGACGATGTGGTGCGGTTGGGCGGAGCCTATTACACGCCATTTGATTGGTTGCCACGGGTGCAAAAGGCCTTGTCCGAGCCGACTAAGCCCCGCATTGCCCTGGAAATTCCGTCACGCTTGTTCGATGACCCGGTTCGGGAGGTCAAAACAGCCGCGATTGATGTCGCCATTGTGCTCGGGGCGGTGGATGACCCCGAATTGGCGGTTCATCACTTGCAGGATGATGATTTGGTGGCGGTGGCGGCCCTAAATCACCCCTGGGCCACAAAAACCATGATCGAGCCCCAGGACTTTGCCACGGAAACCCATGTAACCAATCATACGCGTCCGGAGCGCGGGCGTGAGAGCGAGATCATCTTTGCCCGCCATCGGGTTTTGCCGCGCACGGTGATCAGTGCCGGGCTTACGGATGCGGTTCTGGCCCTGGTCAGCCAGGGGCAGGGCGTCACCATCCTGCCGCGCCGGATGCTCGATCACGAGTATAATCGCTGGCCGGTTATTCTGCGCCCCATAGCCGTGGAAGATACGCGCGTGGCATGGAATTTGGTTTCGAGCCGTCGTGACGCGGCGCGGCCAAGTGTTCAGTATGTCACAGATTTGATAAAAGCCTCTTTTCTTCATAAGGAGCGCCTTGTCCAGATTGGGGAATTGCCATTATCGTAGGGCACGTTGCAAGAGGATAGACGGTGACATCTGGAAGCGATAACGATTACAACTGGTTGCAAGCGGCCAAATTGGCGCCTCCGCATCCCGTTGTAACTCTGGTTGATCGGCCCGAGGCTCAGACAGCCCTTAATCCCGCCCTTATCGCTCGACTCACTTTGGTAATATCGCCCGCGGGGTTCGGCAAAACCACGCTGTTGTCGCAATGGAGCTCAGAACACGCGACCAAGCAGGCCGTCAGTGGCTGGGTGTCCTTGGATGAAGACGATGCCGAGCCGCTTCATTTGTTGTCTTCGATGGTGCTTGCATTAAGTGCGGCGGGTGTGGACATGGGCGAGTTGGAAAAAACCGCCTGG
>JBBCIP010000345.1:0-12390 GCA_037189785.1 Alphaproteobacteria bacterium | reverse complement strand
ATCATGAGGTGTGCCGACGATACCGAGCTTGAGCATGTCGTCGGTCACCAAATCACGAGCTGCCGCATAATCTCCATTGCGCACGGCGGCACGGATGGGATCAAAATCGCTTGAGGTCAGGCCAATAGTGTTCAATGCCTTTTCTTCGAGATAAGGCCCGAAATAGGTAATCATGTTGCGCATTTTTTGCGCGGCGGCACTGCGTTCTTCCGATAGCGACATCCACAGGCAGCCGGATATAGTGTAGTTTTTGCGATCGAGAGGATTGTTGGCGATGCCGCGTTCAATCGGCGCGACCATGGCTTTGACAGATCCTGGCGGTGTCAGCATGGGTAAGCTGCCGTCGCCGATTTCTCCGCTCAACGTCAGATAATCATCGCCAAAACAAGCGACATAAATCGGCACATGATCGCGCAATGGTTTAAAGCGAAGATAGCACTGATTGCTCCAATCATAAACTTGGCCGTGATGCTCGACAATCTCACCTTTTAAAAGACGACGGATGAGCTCAACGGATTCCTTGGTGCGGATTAAGCAGTCTTTGCCATCAAATCCGGTCCATTCCACAAAGTCGGTGGTGTGCACGCCAAGGCCTAATACAACGCGGCCATTCGAGATGTGATCGAGTGTTGCCACATATGTCGCAAGTTCCGCCGGATCGGTCGAATAGGGTGTAATGCCGACCCCGCCGAGCTGGACACGCGATGTCACCATGGCCGCGGCGCTCGTCAACACCAGAGTGTTGTTCATGAACGTGTCGTGAGGATACCACACGATGTCAAAACCAGCATTTTCCCCCATCACCGTCATATCGATAATGTCGCGGGGCGTGCCGAGATATTCTATAAGTCGAAGGCCGAATTTCATAAATGCTGGTCCTTGTGCGAGCGGTCTAGAGCGCGGCTCACGGTCCCCAATTGGAAAGCCAGCCGCCATCCACCGGTATGGTTGTGCCCGTGATGTATGATGATAAATCTGAGGCCAGAAATAGAACGGTATTGGCGACTTCCTGGGCTTGTCCGAACCGCCGCAGCGGGATTCGTTTCAGGTAACTATCGGCCGACATGCGTGTGGTTTTTAACATGACCTCGAGCATCGGCGCATCGATGAAACCGGGTGCCACGCAGTTGACGGTAATGCCAAATCGCCCCCATTCGGCGGCCAGTGTTTTGGTCAACATGGCAATGGCCGCTTTGGATACGCCATAGTCATTGCTGGCGGGCAATGGCGCTAATCCCGCTAATGACCCTATGTTGATAATTTTGCCGGAACGTTGACCAATAAAAATCGATCCGGCGGCTTTGCTCATCAACAGAGTGCCGCGGACATTAACATCGATCACCCGTTGCCAATCGCTATCCAACTGTTGCAACGTCGGCCGGACTGGGGCGGTGGTACCAGCGTTATTGACAATAATATCCAGCCGTCCAAATTTTTGAACGGTCGTTGCAATCAAAGTTTCGCACTGATCTTGATTGGTGACGTTGGTGACATGGGTGTGAAGCGGCTTTGGTGATTGGGACACGGCATGGTCGAGCTCATCTTGTTGCAGATCGCAGATCACCACGGTGGCCCGCGCGGCGGCCAAGCGTTGCGCGATTTCAAAACCGATACCTTTGGCGGCCCCGGTTACGATCGCGACTTTACCATCAAGATGGATCTGATCGGCAATGCTAGGCTGCTCCGTCATCATTGTTACAATCCACAGACTTTGCCAATATTGAGGGTGCGCGCATTTTCAAGCGCCACACTGGCCGCCACCAGATCCTGGGCGACAATGCCGATCGATTTAAAAACCGTAATTTGATGCTGATCGCTACGGCCCTTGACGTCGCCTTTGATAAGCTGACCGATTTCACCGCGTAGATGATCGGCCGAGATCGATCCATCCAGCACGGCGGCGACCACATCCCCTGCCGATACCAAAGCCGATTGCAGGCGATCGACAAAAACGATACTGCTTGCGATTAAGGCGCTATCCACTTCGCGGTGTTTGGCATCGTGGGAGCCGATCAAATTGAGATGTGTACCGGGTTTTACCCAATCGCCGCGGATTACGGGATCGGTCGCGGAGGTCACGGTGCAAATGATATCCGCGGCTGCGGCAGCATCCTGTGCGTTGGTGGTAAAGCGCACGGTCTTTCCAAGTCTTTCGGTTTCTTTGTCGGCAAAGGCCTGGCCCTTTTCCGGGGATCGTCCCCAGATGATGATGTCTGAAATGTCGCGCACGGCTAGAATGGCGTCGATATGAGGGGCGGCTTGAGCGCCATAGCCGAAAATGCTGAGTGTTTTTGTGTCGTTCCGGGCGAGCAGCCGTGTGGCAAGGCCGCTGGCTGCTGCGGTCCGCAACAGCGTCAATTCTGTTGCGTCGATCAGACCCGAAAAGGCTCCTGTGTCAGGATCGAACAACACCATAACCCCTTGTAGCATTGGATGACCCGCTTGGGGGTTGTGGGGGCGGATGGTCATGATTTTGATGCCATCGGCCGCTGTCGATCCTGTGCCCAATGATCCTGTGCCCAATGATCCTGGCATGGTACCAAGAAAACCGCCGCCGCTCTTTAATGGGATCACGCTGCGGTCCGCCATGGTCATCGTGTCATCGCTGATACTTTGCATGGCGGTGGCCATGGCATCGATACACAGTGCGATCGGCAAAGATTTGCGCAAGTCTTGCGCGTTTAGGATTATTCCGGTCATTGTGAATATCGATCCTGTAAAATACCGCGGTATCAAAGTAGGCGGCTATGGCGCATCACGACATGCGCACGATTGAATTGGTGTAATCTTGAACACAAGATTTTCATCCCGTAAAGTAAAAACATACAGATTTGTATGTTGATTTCTCTGTGTTGAAAAACTGATCGTATTTGGTAATTGACGCGATCGAATGGGTGATGGCCGGGTGTTGTGTTTGCGGTACAATCAACTGTTCACAACACCACTTTATGCCTCATCAATTTTCTGATGCACCTTGCCAAGTGGTTTTCGTTTCAACCAAGAAGTTACTGTGGGGCAGGCAGTTTTGTCATTGTAACGTGTTATAGGAGCACCCCGTTGCAACATACAAAATCGGACGCAGGCTACCCGGATATTCGTCTGGCATGGTATATTTTGGCCGTTCTCGCGCTGGCGGCGGTTGTTTCCCACATCGATCGTATGATTCTAAGTTTGGTGGTCGAGCCGATCAAATCCGACCTTGGTTTGAGCGATATTGAAATCAGTCTATTGCAGGGATTTTCTTTCGCAATTTTCTTCAGCTTGGCCGGTGTGCCGTTGGCGCGTTTGGCGGATCGCAAAAACAGAATTTATTTGGTCGCCGGTGGTATGGTGTTGTGGAGTATCATGACTGCGGCTTGTGGGCTGGCGACGAATTTTACCGAACTTTTCATTGCCCGGGTTGGGGTTGGTATTGGCGAGGCGGCATTGATCCCGGCCACCATTTCATTGATGCCGGATTTATTCCCAAAACGCTTCCTTGGTCGCGCCAATGCGTTGTTCGCGGTCGGGGCTGGGATGGGCACGGGGCTTGCGATGCTGGTCGGTGGGTGGTTGTTGTTGACCTTGGCGCCGCTTGATTTTAGCGAATGGGGTGATCGCTTTAATCAGCCGTGGCGCTTGCTGTTCATGATCGTTGGTATTCCTGGGCCTATTTTAGCGGTTATTTTACTGGTGACGGTGCGCGAACCCAAACGTCTTGCGCCTCAGGCGGCGGTCCAGACGCGGATGGATTGGCAGGTATTGCGGGATTTTGCCGGTGCCAACACCAAAACATTGGTGACCATGATTTTTGGTTTCTTGACCGCCAGCATGGTGTTTTCCGGCTGGTTGGCTTGGACCCCGACGTTTCTGGTCAGAACATACGGGATCCCGATAACCGAAGCGGCGAGCCAGTTAGGTTTTGTGGTTTTGGGATTTGGGTTGCTGGGCAATCTATGCGGTGGCTTTATGGCCGATTATTTATTCGGCAAAGGCTACAAAGACGCCAGTTTCCGGATGGCGGTTTTAATCATGCTGTTGATGGCGGTGTGTGCAAGCATCGCTGCTCATATGCCCAGTTCGATGGCGGCGGTGGCGTTTATTGGACCGTTATTTTTCTTAGGCGCCTGTTTATCGGTATTGCCGCCATTATCGTTTCAATTGATGACACCGGCACCGATTTTGTCGCAAGTGTTTGCCTTGTTCCAATTGTTGGTTGTTGGCGTATCCTATGGCTTGGGTCCGACCTTGGTCGCGTTCGTCAATGAACATGTGGTGAGCGACGGGGGAAAGCTTGGACAAGCTTTGTTCGTCGTGTCACTCTTGGGGCTTATTCCATCCGCTTTCGCGCTGTGGATCGGGGCGTCGGCATTTCGCAAAAGCCTAGATGCCACTGAGACCAGACAGGCCAGTGAGACCAGATAGGCTGGGGAGACCAGACAGGGTGCGGATGTGGTGTCCTAAGATTGTAACGGAGTATCTGGGTGTCTAAGGAACTAAACGAACTGTTCGAGCGGCTTGGCGCTGTATCCGGCGATTACATCGCGGCAATCTATTTTGAAAAAGATATTCCGAAAAGCCGTCAGTTATTGAAACAAACAATTTTGCAGCCGCTGGTTCCGCCTGAGGTTATCGTCGAGGTCGTGAATGCGGATGGCGCTGTGGCTGAATGGGTCTACTGGCGGGATAGCGATTTGTCGTCACGCATCGTTTATTTTCATGGCGGTGGCTATATTGGTGGCGATGTGGACATGTATCGACCGTTTGCAGCCGAACTTGCCCGTGTCACCGGATCGGCGGTGCTGAATGTGGAGTATCGTTTGGCGCCAGAACACCCTTTTGATGTGCCCACGGCGGATGGTGATAAAGCTTATGGTTTTGCGGTGGCTCAGGGGCCAGCACAGTCCGGGCCAGCAGCGCGTATTTTCGTGGCCGGTGATTCTGCAGGGGCGGGGGTTGCGATTAATGTTGCGCAATTGCATAAAACCAAACGCTGTCCCGATGGGGTCATTGCTTTAAGTGCGGCGGTTGATCTTGCCGGTGACAAAAGCATGATCCCGCACGACCAATGGCCGATGTTCGATTATGTGCAAAAATTGTTTTTGCGCGATACTCCAAGCGATCATCCTATAGCATCGCCGATCAATGGCGATTTATCAGGCCTGCCGCCGCTGTTTATTCAGACCAGCCGGGCGGATATGGCATTTGCGTCCAACAGCAAATTTGGCGATAAGGCGCGGGCCCATGGTGTTGCGGTCAATTTCGATATTTGGGATGGCGTCCCTCATGATTGGCAAATTCAAGCGCCTTATCTTCCCGAAGCCAGTCAGGCGCTTGATTCAATCCGACTATTCGTCGAAAAAATAAAATAATATCAATAAGATGTTGAAAATTCAGAGCTGTCGGAATTGGTTAAGTCTGTTGGCTGTCGACGTTATTACTGCTTGTGTCGAACGGGGTATCCTGAAAATCGGGATTTTAGTCGGTATAAGGCCGCTAAACCGCAGATCCATGGAATAGAAAAATAGGATTTCAGGGGGATACAGGAATGAACGCAATGGCAAAATATCTTTTGGCGACTGTCGCGACCGGTGCTTTGATGCCGTTGCTGATGGCGACGCCTGCCCAAGCGCAGACGAGCGATGGCATTATTGGTTTGGAAGAAATCGTGGTGACGGCGCGAAAGCGGTCTGAAAATTTGCAGGATGTGCCGATTTCGATCAGCGCTTTTAGTGCGGAGGCGTTGCAGGCAACCGGTGCATCAAGCTTGGGCGATCTTTATGCGTCTGTTCCGAACTTTGAATTCGTTAATTCAGGCTTCTTGTTCAATTCGTCGGTGACCATTCGCGGCATTGTGTCGAATGATATGATGGCCGGGTTCGAGACCGCCACCGGTACCGTGGTTGACGAGGTGTATATCGGTCGTTCGGCGGCTTTTAACTCGACGTTTCTTGATGTGGAGCGGGTGGAAATTCTGCGCGGGCCTCAGGGCACGTTACAGGGCAAGAATATCATCGGTGGGGCCATCAATATCACCACACGCCGTCCGAGCAATGAATTGACCGCAGCGGCCGATGCCACGTTCGGTAATTACGATTTGATGCAATTGCGTGGTTATGTCAGTGGCCCGATCATCGAAGATAAAGTGGCGGCCAAAATTTCCGGCACATTGCGCAAGCGCGATGGGTACACGAAAAATACCTTCACCGGCAGTACGCTCGGTGAGGAAGACAATTATGCATTGTCATCGCAATTCCTGTTCACACCGAATGAATCGTTCGAGCTGTTGATCGGCGGCGATTACATGAAGGACGACATCAACGACAACCCGACGCTTTATACAGCGCCCGGCGAAGTCACAAGCCCGCTGACGCCGACCGTCGCATCCCGGGAAGTGGCGTTGGATTTTGACAGCCCGACCAAGCGCGAAGTGTTCGGTGGGTTCGCTAAAATGAATTACACCATGGATAGCGGGATCATGTTGACCTCGGTCACGGGGTATCGTGGTTTCAATTTGAATTCAGTGTTCGAGCAAGATGGGACACCGGCGCTTCTCGTCAACACCGGCAAAGAGCAACGGCAACGGCAGTTCAGTCAGGAACTGCGGCTGACGTCGCCGTCCGAAGGGCCGCTGCGCTGGATTGTCGGTGCCTATTATTTCAATGAAAAGATCAAAGAAGTAACGCGCGCGGCGTTCTTTGCCTTCCGTTCCGATACAATTGCATTTGCTGATTTGGATAGCGACAGCTACGCCGGGTTCGGTTCGCTTAGCTATGATTTCACCGATCAATTCAGCGCTACAGCCGGTTTGCGATATACCCATGATAAACGTAACTTTGAAGGTTCGGCGCGGTATTTGGGGCTGACGCCTGCTGGCTTGCCGTTACAAATGCCGGCGCCAGGCCAAGCGTTCGTGCCGTTCGATCCATCCATGCCGTTTATTCCGATTGGACTGTTGACCCCGACCAACAGTGGCACTGAAGATGTGGTAACCGGTGATCTGACTTTGAATTATAAATGGACGTCGGACATATCCACTTACTTGAAATATGCTCGCGGCTATAAGGGGGGTGGTTTCCAAACCAATTTGGCGGCGACGACCTTGGGTTACAGTGTGAAACCTGAATATGTGGATTCTTTTGAATTCGGTTTCCGCTCCATGCTGTGGGACAACCGCATTCGCTTCAACGCCACCGCGTTTTATTTGAATTGGAAAGATCGCCAGGTCCAAGATTTTGACGCTGCTTTCTTCACGAATGTGGTGCGGAACGACAAAAAAGCGACGACTTATGGTGCCGAATTTGAATTGGCGGCACAATTGACCGAAGCGTTGAGCATGGATTTCAATGCTGGTCTTCTGAATGCGAAAATCAAAGAAGGTCAAATCAATCAATTCGGCGCCCCGCCGATTATTTTGGATGGCAATAAAATAGCCAACACGCCGTCGGTGACATTTGGTGGAGCGTTGCAATATCGCCAAGAAATCACCAGTGGTTTGGTGTTATTCTTACGCGGGGAAGCTAACTGGCGGGATTCGTATTATCTCAATAGTGAAAATACCCGCCAAGCCGACAGCAGTTGGTTGTTGAATGCCCGGGTCGGTCTTGAAAGTGCTGATGGGCGTTTGGGCGTTTATCTGTGGGGTCGGAATTTGCTGGATGAGGACATCGTGGCTGCTGCCGGATCTGTGCCCTTACCACCGCCAGCCGGACCAAAGATCTTTACCGTGCTGCGCGATCCGCGGACATATGGTATAACCTTGAATGTGAAGTACTAAGGTTTAAGGGATTGTCCGATCGTTGCGATGACGGTGGTTGACGACGCAAAATTATGGGGAATTAGCGAAAGCGCGGCTCGATTACATCGGGCCGCGCTTGTCGGTGATTTTACCTTGCCTTATGCCGATATCGGAAGCCTTGTGGAAAAAGCGCGGGTGTTGCCGCGGTTCCGTAAGAGTGGGGTTGATTTCGTATCCTTGACGGTATCGGGCGCCGGGGTCAATTCTGCGCTAACCTTGTCTTATATCGCCAAAGAACGGCGCAAAATATTAAATGACCCCGAAACCTATGTTTTGGTCGAGACGGCAGCGGATATTCTGCGCGCCAAGGCCGCAGGTAAGATGGCGGTGATGTTCCATTTTCAGGGAACAGGCCCGATTGATAATCGCCTTGAGTTTGTCGAAACATTCTATCATTTGGGTGTGAAGCATATGCTGCTCGCCTATAACAACCGCAACCGGGTTGGTGACGGTTGTATGGAGCCGGAGGATGGTGGGTTGTCACGGTTCGGTCATGCTCTGATCGCTGAAATGAACAGGGTCGGTATGATTGTTGACTGTGCTCACACGGGGTATCGCACCAGTATGAATGCGATGGCGATATCTAAGGATCCTGTTATCTTCTCCCACGCCAACCCTAAGGCTATTTGTGATCATCCGCGTAATATTGCCGATGATCAAATCAAAGCCTGTGCGGCCAGCGGCGGTGTCGTCGGCATTTTGGGTATATCTAATATGATGGGCCCAGGCGCGGACTCGTCAACTGATCTTTTTATTCGGCACATTGATTATTGCGTTGATTTGGTCGGGATCGATCACGTGGGTATTTCCTTGGATTTTGTTTATGATCTGGCGTCGACTTATGTGATCGGATTGGAGCTTGCAGGCGGTAAATTACCGGAAGACGGCCGCTATAGCGCGGATATGCCAATTGTGCAGCCGGAGCAGTTCCCGCATATCACCGAAGGTCTGTTGAAACGCGGTTATAAAGACGACGACATCTTGAAAATTTTGGGGCAAAATTGGCTGCGTATTTGTGACCGTGTGTGGAAATAAATTCGATGCGCAAACCACTGCCGTTTCATGATGATCTTGTGGCCTGGCGACAAGACATCCATGCCCATCCGGAATTGGCGTTCGCCGAACACCGCACAGCGGCGTTTGTGGCCGATAGTTTGCGCAGTTTCGGTCTGTCGGTGACGACCGGGGTTGGACAAACAGGGGTGGTCGCGACATTAGATCGGGCTGGTGTGGATTGGGGTAACGCTGGTATAAAGCGGCGGGCTATAGGCTTGCGCGCGGATATGGATGCCTTACCCATTGATGAAGCGAATGCATTTACGCATCGGTCGCGGCATGCTGGTGTGATGCACGCCTGTGGTCACGACGGGCATACGGTGATGTTATTGGGTGCGGCGCGACAGCTTGCGCAGTCTTATGACGGTGATGGGGTTATTCATTTCATTTTTCAACCGGCTGAAGAAGCCGCCGGTGGCGGCAAGGCTATGATCGATGATGGTTTGTTCGATCGTTTTCCTTGCGATGCGGTATTTGGTATGCACAATGCGCCGGGCATGCCGGTTGGTCAGTTTGCGACCCGTGCGGGTCCGTTCTTGGCAGGCTTTGATGTGTTTGATGTCGACATCATCGGCAAGGGCACCCATGCGGCCTTGCCGCATAATGGCATCGATCCCGTTATCATCGCGGCCAAGGCTATTGCCGGGCTGCCGACGGCGATCAGCAAAAAATTCGATGTGGCTGAACCGTTGGTGTTCAGTGTGACCGAAGTAAAGGCCGGGAACAGTTATAATGTGATCCCGGATCAAGCCAGTTTTCGCGGCGGCGCCCGCCATTTCATGCCCCATTATGCCGACGCGATTGCGACCATCATGACCGATTATTGCCATGGCCTAGCTGCGGCCGAAGGGGCGAAAGCCGAAGTCCGCTATCGCACAAATTATCCACCCTTGGTCAATACCGGGCCTGAAACGGATGTGGCGGTGAACGCCGCAAGGACCGTCGTTGGTGCTGATGCGGTGACGGCTGACGCCGCCCGCATTATGGGATCGGAAGATTTTGCTTTCATGCTACAAGCCAAGCCAGGGTGTTATATTTTGATCGGTAACGGGACCGAAAAGGGCGGATGCATGGTGCATAACCCGCTTTATGACTTCAACGACGATATCTTGTCGCTGGGGGCGCGCTATTGGATATCCCTGGTTAACACGTTTTTTGGCGGCAAGGCTTAGGGCAGGCGTTGTTTTGTCGTGGTGATGGTTTTTGCTAAGTGTTTTGATATCTGACGGACTGTTTTCGCGTCGGTCGGCTGGCCTATTCTAGACATCCTTGATGATGGCAAGAACAGGATTGGGTAATGACCATAACAACCGCAGCCGCCAATAAAGCTTTGATTGCAGGCGTCGGCATGGTGAAATTCATGAAGCCGGGCACGCATGAGCCTTATGATATCATGGCGTCTAACGCTATTAAATCGGCTTTGGCGGACGCAGGCATTGATCATGGCGACATCCAGCAAGCCTTTGCCGGCTATGTTTATGGCGAAAGCACCTGTGGTCAGCGGTCGCTCTATCGGGTCGGCATGTCCGGGATTCCGGTATTCAATGTCAGCAATAATTGTTCATCGGGCTCGTCCGCATTGTTCTTGGCGCGCCAAGCGGTGGAGTCAGGCGCCATCGATTGTGCTTTGGCGTTTGGATTCGAAGAAATGCGGCCCGCTGTCACCACCGATTTATGGGATGATCGGCCAAATCCATTGGGGCATTTCTGTGATCGATTAAGTGAATTGATGCACGCGCCCGATGGTCCGATGGCTTTACGGTTGTTTGGGGCTGCCGGGACATATTATGTGGATACTTATGGTGCCGATCCGCAAATTTTTGCAAAAGTTTCGGTGAAATCGCGGCGCCATGCCTTGAACAATCCTTACGCCATTTTCCAAAAACCATTAACGGTCGAAGACGTGATGGCGGCGCCGGTGGTTTACCCGCCGCATCTGACCAGGCTGATGGCTTGCCCGCCAACCTGCGGCGCTGCGGCCGCCATAGTTGTCAGCGCAAAATTTGCGCGGGCCCACGGCTTAACAAATTTGGTGGAAATTGCTGGGCAAGCGATGGTGACGGATACCGATGCCGCTTACAACACGCCGCTTGATTTAATTGGTGCCGACATGACACGCCGCGCGGCAAGTCAGGCGTTTGAGACTGCGGCTGTTGGCCCTGAAGATGTTGATGTGATCGAACTGCATGACTGCTTCACCACCAATGAAGTCGTCACTTATGAAGGGCTGGGATTGTGTGGTCCGGGGGAAGCCAGCCGTTTGATCGAAGACGGCGATAATACCTATGGCGGGAAATTTGTGGTCAATCCATCGGGCGGACTGATGTCGAAAGGGCATCCGTTGGGGGCGACTGGGCTTGCTCAATGTACAGAACTTGTTTGGCATTTGCGTGGTCAAGCGGGCACACGCCAAGTCGATGGTGCGCGGATCGCACTTCAGCACAACCTTGGTCTGGGTGGCGCCGCCGTGGTGACAATTTATAAAAACGCGTGAGAGAGCGATGTTAAAGACAGAGTATATCGGTCATCAATTTGATGACTATGCGGTGGTTATAGAAGCGGGGCCGACCAAATTCTTTCGGTCTGTTGTCGGCTCCGACGCGACTGGGCCAGATCAAGATATCATTCCGCCGACCTATCTTTTCAGTTTATGGCTCGACCCGGTGCAGTTTTCCGATGCCATCGATCTCGTCGGCATTGATCGCTACAAAGTTCTGCATGGGGAACAAAGTTTCAGCTACCTGATCCCGATCAGGATCGGTGATCGCATTACATTTCAAACCCGCATCACCGATATCTATAGCAAAAAAAATGGCGCGCTGTGGTTTATGAAACGGGAAACCCGCGTTCTCAATCAGCACGGCGATATGGCGGCAACTTTGGAAAATCTGCTGGTGGTGAATTATGGATAAAACAACAGCAGTATGGGATAGCAACGCCTTAACCGTCGGGGCTGAAATGCCGGAATTGGTGGTCGGGCCGATTTCACGGGCGACCTTGGCGCTTTTTGCCGGTGCATCCAATGATCATCATCCGATCCATATTGATATCGATTATGCAAAAGCCGCCGGGTTTAATGATGTGTTTGTGCATGGCATGTTGGTGATGGCGTATCTCGGGCGCGCTTTAACCGAAGCGGTGCCGCCATCACGGGTTAAACACTATCAATCGCGGTTTTTGGCCATCACCCAGCTTTATGAAACATTGCTGTGTTCGGGTCGGGTGACGGAATTGGTCGCGTTCAATGGTGAAGCGTGCGCCCGGCTCGAGTTGTCGGTCAAAAACACCGACGGCCAGGTGAAAATTACCGGTTCGGCGCTGGTTGCTTTGGTATAAGGAAAAAAGATGACAGGAAAATTAGACGGTAAAGTGGCTTTGGTATCCGGTGCGGGGCGCGGCATTGGTCGAGAAATTGCTTTGAAGCTTGCCTCTGAAGGGGCGCGGGTTGTGATCAACGATCTGGATGCGGCGCCGGCGCAAGACGTCTACGATGTGATCTTAAAGCGCGGAGGTCAAGCAACGACTTATATCGGTAGCGTGACCGACGTGGACTTTGG
>JBBCIP010000344.1:0-18517 GCA_037189785.1 Alphaproteobacteria bacterium | reverse complement strand
CATATGTCGTCCCCTCTTGATGACGCAAATAAACCTTTAAGAGCGCTTGCGGCGAGCCAGCCCAATACCTGCCAGGGCCAAGCCCAGAAGGCTCAAAGCACCCGGAGCGGGCACATCGCCACCGCCGCCTGACTGCCCTATGTCTCTGACATAGAAAAGATCATTGAACTCATCACTGCCACCATTCCATAAATAGGTCAACTGCCCTGTCTCCGCATCATTATAGTCACAGTGTGAATAATTAGAGTTCCAGAAACTGGCCGCACATTTAAAACTAGTGCTGGTTCCAAAGTCGCTGACTTCTGGCCGCAACGACCATTCGCCTTCGGTAGCGAAGCGCCAGCCGTCCTGAATATCAGGCAAGTAGAGTTCATTATTGATGAAATATTGCACAGATATTGGGGACGCCCAGGCCCAATAAAGGCCGTTATGCTCAATATAATAGTCCGACGTGATCGGACTGGTGTTGATGGGTGTCGCTTGCGCGCTTGTGACAATGCCCAAAGCTAGCGCACCAGCAGTTAACAACTCTATGGTTAGTTTTTTCATATCCAGCCCCGTATGTAAATTGCGACTATTAACTCCCCTTGAAACTGAAGATAGTTAAGCAAAAATCATGCCGTATAATTTTTTGATTATTTTTCAATGAATTAATAAGATAAATTCTAATATAAGGGGATTTAGTCGTAAATTTATCCGACAGTTTTTATGCCTACTCGGGAACGGGCGACCTCATATGCGAGCGGCACGGTGACGTCTGCTATGGTAGCTGCTACATCACAAGACGGGGCGCAAATAAAAAAGGCCGCCAAAAAGGCGGCCTTTCGGGAGCATTCTTAAAAGTTAGGTCAAAGTTAGGCCAGCGACTTATTGATCCATTCCGCCAAAGCCGATTTCGGCAAGGCCCCGATCTTGGTTGCGAACGGTTTACCGTCTTTGAACAAAATCATGGTCGGGATGCTGCGGACACCATATTGGCCCGGTGAGTTTGGGTTTTCGTCAATATTGACTTTGACGATATCGATTCCTGGAATTTCGTCGGACAGGGCTTCGAGCGACGGACCGATTTGTTTGCACGGGCCGCACCATTCAGCCCAGAAGTCGACCAGAACCGGTTTATCCGATTTAAGCACATCGGCTTCGAAACTACCGTCCGTTACCTTTTTTGTTGCCATTTTTTGTCCTTCCAGAACATGTCTAAATTACCGTTGCACCAAACTTAAGAAGCGTTCCAAAGAACGTCAAGACCACGACGACACAAAGTTCGAGCCTTAACAAGATCATCACAAGACCACCTGATCAAGCAGATGATCCGGGAGCGGCATCAGCGTGGCGCCATCGGTCCATAACAACGCCGTTGTCACCATGCGCCCCGGATAGATCGCCCGCAACAGATGGCGATAAGCTGCCATTTGCCGCAGATAGACCATTTGCACGCCATCGACAGTTTGCGGCGGCGGACGATTGGTTTTGTAATCGACCACCACCACGCGATCATTTGTCACCAACAAGCGATCAACCTGCGCCGCGATGGCGGTCGTGCCGACCACCCCCGTCAAGGGTGCTTCGGCCTGGGCCGCCGGCGAAAACAAATCGGCGAAGTCGGGATGATCAAGGATCATCATCACTTCAGCGATGATGGCGTCGATTTGCATCATATCGAGCGCGAGCGCCGGTTCCAACAAGAACCGTTGCGCCGCCGCAAGGCGATCAGCCCGCGCAAGCGGCGGCAACCGTTCCAATAATTTGTGGATGAGCGTACCGCGCCGAAAGCGAATATTGTCGCGGGCGCGCGCCGCTGCTGCTTTCAGTGGGCTTAACGCCGCCGGTTCATCTTCAAGCGGCCGCGATGGCGCCAACGGCCGCGATGGTGTGGGCTCATCCGGGGCCGGTGTTTTGATCCACGGCGGCAAATCATAGTGGCGGGCGTGATCACTGGTGATCGTATCACTGCGTGTCGCAACGGTTTGTTCGGTTTCATACCGCAAGATCGGGCCATCCGGACTGTCTATTTCGATCACCCCATCAAGCCGCCGCATCCCGTCTTCGAGCGCCGTATGCCAACAATCAGTGTCCTTGCCTTTGGGTCCGACCCAACCGCCGATGTACAATCGGTCGGCGGCCCGCGTTAACGCCACATACAACAACCGCGCCTGTTCTTCCCGTTCCAATGTTTTCATACGCTCGCGCGCGTCACCACATGGCCCCACCGCGTTGTCGCTTTTGCCGGGCCACAATAACAAGCGTTGGGTCGTGCCATACGGATCCAAAATTTCCACAAGCGGCTGGCGCATTTTTGGCACCTGACAGGTATCAGGCATAATCACCACCGGCGCCTGTAATCCTTTGGCGCCATGCACCGTCATGATCCGTACTTCATCACGGCCCTGGTCCATGTCGCGTTTGATTTCAACCCTCCGTGCATCAAGCCAATGCAAGAAAGATTGCATCGACGCCGTGTGCGTTTGTTCAAACACCAGTGCCAAAGACAGAAACTCGTCAATCGGATCATGCGCTTCACTGCCCAAGCGCGCGATGATGTGATCACGCCCGCTCAAACCATAAGCGTCGAGCGTGTTAAGAACGCGCGAGAAGAAGTCAAACGGAGATAAATAATCAGCCGTCGTCAAACAGTCGGCGAGGCGAGCGCGGACACGTTGATAATCGGCCCGCGCGCTGAGTTCGGCCCACAACGATCGGTCACCACGGGCTGTTGCCAGCGCATAAAGATCATCTTCCGACAATCCGCACAACGGCGATTTCAACACCGTGGCCAAGGTCAAATCATCATCGGGCAACAATGTGAACCGGGCCAAGGCCATCAAATCCATAACGGCCAGTTGTTCGGTCACCACCATCCGATCGGCACCGGCCACCGGCACACCCTGCATCTTCAACGCGCTCAACAATAAGCTATCGAAACTGGATCGCCGCCGCACCAGAATCAAAATATCGCCGGGCCGCATCGCGCGCCCGCGCGCCGGTAGATAGTCGCCGCTGTCTAACCAATGGCGAATGGTGCGGGCAATTTTCAGCGCCAGCCGTGCTTCTGCACTGGCGCGCGTGGTTTGATCGACCGGCAAGGCCCAGCCGTCGCTATCATCATGGACCGGGTCAGCTTGTTCAGGTTGCCACAGCTCGACCACACCGGCCATGCCCCGCCGCACCGTGTCGTGACCGATATATTCCGCATCCAATAAATGCGCCCGCAATTGTGGATCAGAGAACACTGCGTCGACAAACGTCAACACCGCAGCGGTCGAGCGATAGGATAGATCGAGCGACACATTGCGGAATTGACCGCCGGACTGTTCGACCCGGCCTTTAAAGTGATCGCGCGCACCGATAAATTCGCGCGGCTCGGCCCTCTGGAAGCGATAGATCGATTGCTTGACATCACCGACCGCAAAGATCGTCCGCGTTTCATCATCGCGGGCGCTTTGCCCCGTAAAAAATTCGTCGGCCAGGGTGCGCACCACTTGCCATTGTTCGGGGTTGGTGTCTTGGGCCTCGTCAATCAGAATATGCGTGAGCCCGCCATCGAGTTTATACAACACCCACGGCGCAATACCGGAGCGATGCAGCAACCGCAGCACACCCAAAATAAGATCGTCATAGTCCAGTACCGCATCACGGCGTTTGTCTTGACCGTATAATTCAAGCACCGCAAAAACAAACGTCAACGCCGCCATGGTATTGTCGAGCACATCGACCAGACGCAGCGTTTCATCCGTTTTTAAAAAGCGATCGGCTTCATCTTGCAGCAAGGTGACGAGCCACGGATTTTCCGCCGCAATTTTATTGGTGGCAAGCTTTGCCAATATTGTATTTTTCTGTGTTAGGTAGGCTTTCCGATATGCAGCAAAGCTTTCGGCATTTGGGTTATCGTCCTGCAGCCACGCCCGAATGAGGGCGGCGCGATCGTTATCGGTTTTGCCGCCAGCGCTCAACGCCGTCACAGCGCGGCGCAAGCCATCCCTATCGGACGCAGTCCGAAAATTCTGCAAGATCGTATCTGCCGTTTCATCACCACGCAGCCCAAGCACCCGCGCCGTCGCCACCATCATGCCGGGCACCGTCGTATAGGCCCGACGCATGCGTTCCAAAAGTCCACGTTCGCGCACCAGAGCAGCAACGAAATCAATGAAACTATATTCGGTCATACGGCGGCTGATCCGCGCCAACGCGGCCGCGATATGACCGCTGTCGTGATCGTCGATATCCAGCATGACGTCATTGACGGCATCGTTCAGGGCTTCGGCCGCACTGCGTTCGTCAATCAATTGGAAATGCGGCGGCAATTGCGCTTCGAGCGGAAACCGCGCCAATAAGGATTGGCAAAAAGCATGAATGGTTTGAATTTTAAGTCCGCCCGGACAATCCAGAACTTCGGCAAACAACCGGCGTGCCCGTGGGCGCAAATCAACCGGGCGCGTAATACCCAAAGTAATCAAGGCTTGATCCAAAGCCGTATCGTCAAACGTCACCCAGCGTGCCAAAGTTTCTTGGACCCGGTTGGCCATTTCGGCCGCCGCCGCTTTGGTAAACGTGAGACAAAGAATTTTTTGCGGATCGGTGCCCGCCAACAGCAACCGCAACACACGTGATGTCAGAACGTGGGTTTTCCCGGTTCCGGCGGAGGCCGAGACCCAGGCCGACACTGCGGGGTCGGCTGCGGACAATTGACGGTCGCTCATGCGTCGCCTCCGTCCGGGGGCTGCACTGTTGTTCTTTCATTGTGGTCTGCTGCGGCCAAACTGCCGACGCCCGACCATTCTTTGATCCGCGCCAGATGATCGTAGTCACCGCCGGTCACTTGATCCGGGCGCGGCGCCGACAAATACGGGGTGGTCGGTTTATCAAAACGCGCAATCAAATCATATAAACCGCGCCGTGCTTTCAAAATCAAATCATCGATTTCTTTGGCTTGTTTGACATCGGCCGGTGGTTCGCCACCATGAAGCCGCCAAAATTCCAACCCGGTCACCGGCGCGGCCTTCACATTATCAAAGGCACCAGCCATGGCCATCACGGCTTCCAACGGCAACTGTGGCGCATAGCCCGCCGCCAGCTGGCGATTTTCCGGCGCTTGCCCGGTTTTATAATCGATGATGACCAAGGACCCATCCGGCCCTTGATCGATGCGATCAGCCTTGGCTGTCAATGTGAACGGCAGGACACTATCAATCTCTAAAGTCCCGCTGCATTCACTGCCGACCGTTTTATAATCGGCGCGCCGATCACGTTCGTTCTGCACAAACCATTCCGCCACATGGACAAAGCGCGGCCACCAAAACGCCCGCACCGTCGGCTTGTCGATGATATCTTTGAACACATCGGCACCGATCTCGACCAGTTTTTCAAACGCATCGTCGGGCAGCTGATGCGGATAGGCGCGCACAAACCGATCAAGCGCATCATGAATGATCGTGCCTTTATCGGCCGCACTGGCCGGGGCATCGATCGGATCAAGCGGGCGCAATTTCAAAATATATTGCGCATAAATTTCGTAAGGGTCGCGCATCCACGCTTGAATGCGCGTGACCGACAACTTGCGCGGGCGCACATCGACCGGCGGACACGGCGCCGGTGGCGCAATCGGCGTCACCTGGGCCACATGATCCATGGCTTGGTACCACCTCAATGCCGGATGGTGGGGAATGTCCGCGCCCTGCAACACCGCATCCAGTCGTGTCAACCAGCGCGACGGCACCGTTGGCGCGCCATCGACCTTGGCCGCCCGCGTCAACACTACCACCGGCGCCGAGGCTGCTTCTATAAAATCATGCGCCGACAAGCCGATCCGTCGTTCAAGCGGCGGCAATCCAAACGCCGCCCGCATCGGGCGCGACAACCACGGATCGACACCGGGATCGGGCGGCCAACTGCCTTCGTTCAAGCCACCCAAAATGACAACATCATCCTGCTGCAAGCGCGCTTCCAGCGGCCCCAAAATGCGCAGGCGCGGATGACGGCCATAGCGCGGCCGCACAACCCGATGCTGCATCAAGGTTTTGAACAACGCGGCGTAGTCTTGGCCCCTCACCATAAAATCTTTACCGTCGTCGATCATTTCTTCGACGAACCGCGACAAGGCTTCACCGGCATCGCCACGCCACAACACATCGTCAGCGGATTTATCCGGGCGCGCGGCCAAGCGTTCGACCAAACCGATATGGATCATGGCAAGATCGCTGAGCGCAACCGGTTTATCCATAAGATCAATGAACGGGGCCGCCTGCGCCATGATCGCATCCCACCACACAATCAATCGCTCACGCGTGCGCTCGTGTTTGATCCGCAACAGGTCGACGCGTAAATCCGCCGACGGACGCGGGCCGCGCAGAATTTCGCGTTCCAGCAAGCGTACCATTTTGCGAAATTCAATCGGATCTTGCCCGGCTGAGGCAAACGGATGCTTGAAACACGCCAACAGCGGAATGGGGGCGAAGTTTTCGGTGATCATCTCGGCAACCAGCAACAAGAACACGCCCGGCGGCGTCTCCCCCAGCGGCATACCCGCGCTGTCGTCGATAGCAATGCCCCAACGATCGAGATCAGCCTTCACCCGCCGCGCCAGCGCCCGATCCGGCGTCACCAAAGCGGCGGTTTTTTCGGGTGTTTCCAGCACCCCCCGCATGATCAACGCAATGGCCCCGGCTTCTTCCCGGGGGCTCGGCGCATCAATCCGGGTGAAGCCGTCAAATACCATGCTCCCATCAAATGTCATGCCGCGCCATTGATCTGTGGTGGCGGCCGGGCGCAATGCTTCGGTCAGCAACCGCACTCGTTCGGTCGGACCGCGCTGCATCACCGGCAGCTCATCCGCGGTCAACCAATCGACAACATCTTCACGCGTGGCGCCGATGGTTTGCAAAAGATCTTTCATCGTGGCTTGTGGATGTGTGGCGTCAACCGCATCCCAACTGTCGGCATCCATATGGCGATCAAAGCCGGGCAGCACCACGCCGCTATCCGGCAAGCGTGCAATGACCGATAACAGCGCCGCCGTGGCCGGAACACTACCGGTCGATCCGGCGGCGATCACCGGGCCCGGGGGCGGCACGGTCCGCCACAAATCGGCCAAGCCGCGCAGCAAAGCATTGCGGCGCGGCACCGCGTCCATAACCTTTTTATCGGCCAGCACATGGGGCCATTGGGTGGTGACGATTTCAAGAAAATCGAGCGTTTCTTGCCAGTGATTGGCGTAATCCTTGGCCAGATCGGCAAGGCCCGCGAAATCCAAACCTTCGGTATCGACGTCGCTCAAAAAACGGCCAAGCGCGTTGGCCAACACCACCGCTTGGGCGGGCGAGGTATGGGTCGCCCCATGACGCGCTTCAAACGCTTGCACCAACGTCGTCAAGGTCAACTGACGCCACACTGGGGACGCCGCCGGCGGCAATGTCAAATCCGCCGCAACAGCCGCCGGGTTGAACAAAAATTCGTCTTCATCGACATCGCCCAGCGCTTGCATGCTTGGCAAAATCATCGGGCGACCATTGGTCAAGCGCAGAAACGCTTCGCTTAGACTTCGGATCCCGCGTTTGGTCGGCACCAGCACAGTCAATCGCGCCAGCGACTGCGGGTCTGATCCATAACGGCGCAACAACCCGCGCGCCAAACCATCGACAAAAGAAACACCTGTCGGAATGCTGTAAAGACGCGGCGGAGTTCTGAGCGCGCGCGACATCCCCAAATCCCTATCTTAAATGCGCATCGGCCAGGGCGACGGCATCCGGTGTCCCGACATGGACCCAAGCGCCGTCATGAACGGCACCGAACAAACGACCATCTGCCAATGCCGCGTCATAAATACGGTTGAGCGAAAACGGTTCAGCCGCCAAGCCCGCAAAAAGTTTCGGATCGAGAATTTGAATGCCTGTGAAAACATAAGGTGCCGCTGCCGCAGCACCACGTCGCCGCAACCGACCATCAGGTTCCAAAAAGAAATCACCAGGGCCGTCATAGCCCAGCGCTTGGTCACGCCGGATCACCAGCAACAACCCGCTCATTGTTGCGGGCGACCAGCCCATCGCCAAGCGTTGTAATGTATGGCCCCCATCACCATCACGCCAGGCCATGTCGCCGTTCAGCACAAACACCGGTTTGTCATCAAACAACGGCAGGGCTTTGACCACACCGCCACCGGATTCCAACAACTGGTCTGTTTCATCCGACACCGTTATATCCGGCAACCGTCCGGCCCGACTGGCCGCATAGGTTTTAATCTGATCCGGCAAATGATGGATATTGACGACAGCGCGGTCGACACCGGCGTCCCCCAGATGATCCAAAATACGATCCAACATCGGCCGTCCCCCAACAGCGATCAATGGTTTCGGTGTATGGTCCGTCAAAGGACGCATCCGCAGCCCGAGACCGGCCGCCAGAACCATGGCCTGTTTCGGCAAACGCGGCACCGTTTGTGGATCAAGCACAGCATGACGGAGCGCCGCCGGGATCTGATCATCAAACCATGTTTTCAACGCGGCCAGGGCCGGATGTTGTAAATCGCGTTCCAACAATCCCCACACCCGTGAAATTAAAGTCAAATAAGATGACTTGCCATCGCGCGCATAAAGTCGGGTGAAAATACCGATGATTTTTGCGTTGCGTTGCGCGCCAAGAATGGCATAAGCGCGCCGGAACGATGCGTCGTCGACAGCGGTCGCGTCAATATAATGCGCCAACATTTTTTCGGCGAGAGCCGGGGCGACATCCCGTCGCGCATCTTCCAGCAACGACACCAAGTCATAGGCCGGATGGCCGCGCACAGCATCCTGGAAATCCAACAAACCAACCCGGGCAATGCCATCGCGGTCCGGCAGCCACATCAAATTGTCGGCATGATAATCGCGCAGCACCAATACATCCGCCGCATCAACCTGTTTCAGAACATCCTGCCATAGCTGCGTATACTGTCGCCGATCAGCGACACGGATCGGCTGGCCGGTGATGGCCGGCATATACCAATCGGTCAGCAACTGCACTTCGCGAAGATAAAGCGCATCATCATAAAGTGGGAGCTGATAGTGGCTTGTGCCCACGACCAAACGTGCTGGTGTTGTTTTTTGATGAAGCGCGATCAACGTATCCACAGCAGCGCGATAAAGATCTTCCTCGCACGCCGGCGCGCGCGGGATGATGCGGGAATATCGATCATCCCCCAAATCTTCCAACAACAAAAAACCATTATCCAAATCTTGGGCTAAGATCGATGGCGCTGAAAAGCCTTGGGCGACAAGCCATTTCGCAATGGCCACAAACGGCCTCACATCTTCGCGCGGTGGCGGCGCATCCATCATCACCGCCGAAATCACCGCCGAACCATTCGCCGATTGCAGTCGATCATAATGACGGAACGAGGCATCCCCTGCCAATGTCCGACGATCCGCGTCGAGCCACCCCGCGTCTATCAAAAACGCCCGATCAAGCACATGACGATTTTCTGCAACGGTCGCGGTCATTCGCCTTCTATCCTTCAACACCAATCCAATTTTCACGCCGAGCGACCTCTGCCAGCCGTTCGGCCCATGGCATCGGCGCATCAAGGATGACCGAGCGCTGATCGCCCACATCCAACACAAACGACACCATCAAACGGAACGTCGGCAGCAAGGCCCCCAATCGTTCAGGCCATTCAATCAAGCTCAGCGCGTCACTGAGGGCGTCGTCATAGCCAAGTTCAAACACATCGTCAGGATCATCAAGCCGGTAAAGATCAAAATGCCATACCGACACGGCGGCAGCACCATCATAGGTCAAGACCAAATTGAATGTCGGGCTCGGCACTTCTTCGATCCCGAAACGGGCACGAATGAAGGCTCGCGCAAACGCCGTTTTGCCGGCCCCCAATGGCCCTTTGAGCGCGATCACATCACCCGCGCCGCCGAACCCTGAAAGCGTTTGAGCGAAGCGTTCCGTCGCTGCCAAATCTGGAAGATCTATGCGCCACGACCGTCGATTATTGTTTGTTTGGCCCGCCATTATTCAGCCCACTATCATTTCGCCGACTATCATTCCGCTTGGGCAACAGCATCGGAACGATGGGCAGCCAACCGCCCCAAATCTTGATTGTTCTGGCTGCGCGGCAAATGGCATTCGATCCGCGTGCCAACATTGGGTTCAGATGATAAGGTCACAGTGCCGCCATGCAATTCGACAAAACTCCGGACCAACGACAGCCCCAAGCCAACACCTTGGCCACGCGGCACATCGCGGCCAGTACTAAACCGTTCGAACACATGTTCTTGTTCATCGGCATGAATACCGATCCCGGTGTCGGCCACATAAAGTACGATCATATCGTCATCGTTCTCGGCCCCAAGCGTGATACGGCCGCGCGACGGCGTAAACTTCATGGCGTTGCTGAGCAGATTATACATCACCTGGCGGATACGCTTCTCGTCACCTTCGAAACTACCGATCTCGTCGGGCAGGACAAGATCCAATGTCTGATGACGTTTGCGCACTTCTTCCCGGGCCATGGCAGTCACACTTGTCAACATGCGGGTCACATCACAGGTGCCAACTTCCAACCGCAGACCACCGGATTCAACGACCGCTAAATCAAGAATGTCATTGATCAACACCATCAATTGCATCGATGATTCAATGATATTGCGCGTATAATTATGCTGCTGCGCGTTCAGCGGACCGTAATATTCTTTGTCGAGCAACTCGGCAAAACCCATGACGTTGTTAAGCGGTGTTCTCAACTCATAGGAGATATGAGCGACAAACTCCGTCTTCAAACGATCGGCCGTTTCAAGTGCTTCGTTACGTTCCCGCAGCGCCCGCTCAATCCGCAAACTATCTGTCACATCGACAAACGTGAACAATGTCGCACCATCGGGCAGCGGCACACCGCTAAAGTCTATTTCCGTTCCATCCGACCGACGCAAATGGCCATGGCTCACAACCCGCGGCGTGTCGTCTTGGTATAACAAGGCGCGCAATTTTTCATATTCTGCGGCTTCATCGAACAATATCGCCGCCCGTTCGATAATATCAGCCAAGCGTGGGCTTTCGCCAATTTCATCGGCGTCGACACCCCATATTGTGCAGAACGCAGGATTATAAAGTCGCATCCGACTATCGCTGCCAAACACCGCGATGCCTTCGTGAAGATTATTCAGCGTCGCCTGCTGCACGGCGATCAAGGTATTATAAGACCGTTCCAGCGCCAGGCGATCGGTGACATCTTCGTAGAAAATCAACAAACCACCCAAAGGATGCGGTTGCGTCACCACCCGCAAGGTCGAACCATCGGGTAGATGCCACAGCTCCTCCAACGGCTCAAGCAGGGTTGTGTAATGCGCCAAATGGGCACGCTTCCACGCTGGAAAATCGGCCTGTTCCGGCAAGCGCCGCCGTTCGCGCATTTCTTCCAACAGTTCACTGTGATGTGGCCGCGTCACCAACCATTCATCGGTCAAACGCCACAGCCGCGTGAACGCATTGTTATAGAACTCGAGCGTTTTATCGGCACCGAAAATCGCAACTGCGGTCGAAAGCTTGTTCAAGGTTTCAGCGTGCGATTCCATGTAGCGGGCGATTTCGGCACGCGCGTCTTCAAGTTCGGTCACATCAAGCGCGTATCCAATCACAACCGCTTGTCCTCGCTCGTCGAGCTTTGGCACATTGGTCAAGGACAAAGCCCGGCGCTGACCGTCAATTACCACATAATGTTTGGTTGCAGAGGTCCGATGTTCCGCCAATGTCCGGGCGGCATCGTCGCGGCTACTCCCGGTCAAGGCATTGGCGACAAGTTCGATATTGTCAGTTCGAACGGCGTCAAGATCAGCGGCTTCGACCGCCCGCACATAAGCATCATTGACCCAATCCAACGACACGTCATCACGCCGCCGCCAAATCGGGAAATCAATGGCATTGAGTGTTTGCGTTAGATGCATTTCAGACGTCTCAAGGGCCTGAATGCGTTTATTTTGTTCGGTGATCCGGTGTTGCGGGCCCGACATATCCACAAACCACAACATGGATATCGTACCGGCACCACCGACCGAAGCGCGTTCGCAGGTCACGGCAAAACGGCGGCCGGCCCCCGTCACTTCGAACGGCGCCGGCAAAGGACCACCCGTCCGCACAGCGGCTGCTACTTCTTCAAGCTGGGCAAACTCAGCTTCAGCAAAGCCCGACTTTCCGGTCACATCAAAAATATCAGAAAACGCGGTGATCGTGCCGCGCCGACCAAGCCATTCCTTGAGACGCGGGCTGACGGTCAAATGACCATCCCGGGTCCAGGACATGTAAGCGGCCGGAGCCGCATTCAAAACAGCGGTAACTTGATCATTGGCGCGGCGAGCCAAGCGGTTGCGATGCATCGCTTCCCGCCCCACCAAATAGCCCCATAGCGCCAAGCCCAAAGCGACAACGATAATGGCACTGCCGACCACGAAACTGGCCGTATCGGGGTCGAAAACAGGCGCAGCCATAGCCGATTGGCTCATCCCCATTATGGCCAAGCCGATCATAAGCCCGCGTCTGATCCGCGTCCTGTTCCTATGCCTTGTATGCATCCACGCCCCTACTCATGCCGCAGAGTAGGCAACCACCGCCCCGAACACAAGTGTCCGAGGCGATAAGCTGTTCAACAAGCATGATTTCAAGCGATTAGTAGCGATAATGATCGGGCTTGAACGGGCCTTTATCCGGCACCCCGATATAGTCCGCTTGGCGCTTGCTGAGCTTGGTCAATTTGACACCGAGCTTCTCGAGATGCAGGGCCGCGACTTTTTCATCCAGGTGCTTGGGCAGCACATAGACGTTCTTTTCGTATTTGTCGCCGTGAGCATACAGCTCGATCTGGGCCAGCACTTGGTTGGTGAACGAGGCCGACATCACGAAGCTCGGGTGGCCCGTGGCACAGCCCAAGTTGACCAGGCGGCCTTGAGCCAGAATGATCAAACGCTTGCCGTCTGGGAACACCACTTCGTCAACCTGGGGTTTGACTTCTTCCCAGGTGTAGTTCTTAAGGCCGCTGATCTGAATTTCGCTATCGAAATGGCCGATATTGCAGACAATCGCGCGGTCTTTCATGGCCCGCATATGGTCGATGGTGATGACATCGAGGTTGCCGGTGGCCGTGACAAAGATATCGCCACGAGGAGCGGCATCTTCCATCGTTACGACTTCATACCCTTCCATAGCGGCTTGAAGAGCACAAATCGGGTCGATTTCCGTCACCAGAACCCGCGCGCCACCGTTTCTAAGCGACGCCGCCGATCCTTTACCGACATCACCATAGCCCGCGACCACAGCCACTTTACCAGCCAACATCACGTCGGTGGCGCGGCGGATCCCGTCGACCAAGCTTTCGCGGCAGCCATATAGGTTGTCGAACTTGGATTTGGTCACACTGTCATGGACGTTGATCGCCGGGAACGGCAAACGGCCGTCTTTGGCCATCAGATAAAGCCGGTGAACGCCGGTCGTCGTTTCTTCCGATACACCCTTGATGGCGTCGCGGCATTTGGCGAAAAAGCCGGGCTTTTCCGCATTCACCTTTTTAATCAAGGCGAACAGAATTTCTTCTTCTTCGTTGCCGGGCTTAGACACCAGGTCCGGATTTTTTTCGGCTTCAGCACCAAGAATGATCAACACCGTGGCATCACCACCGTCGTCCAAGATCATGTTTGGCGTACCGCCGTCACCCCATTCAAAGATCTTCAGCACATAATCCCAATATTCCGTAAGGTTTTCACCTTTATAGGCAAAAACAGGGATACCGGCGGCGGCAATTGCAGCCGCGGCTTGGTCTTGGGTCGAGAAGATGTTGCAAGACGCCCAACGGATATCGGCCCCCAACGCCTTTAAGCTTTCGATCAACACCGCGGTTTGGATCGTCATATGCAGACAACCGGCAATCCGGGCGCCTTTCAATGGCTGGCTTTTGCCATATTCGGCCCGCACCGCCATCAAACCGGGCATTTCCGTCTCGGCGATCGCAATTTCCTTACGTCCCCAGCCCGCGAGACTGATATCCGCAATCTTATAATCTACTGTCGTCATAAGGGGTCATCCTTGTTGCAACGGCCACAGAAACTCCCCTGGGTTATACAAAAGGCCACAGGCAAACTCAATCATAAAGAAATCTTTATATGTGTATATTTAATCAGCAGGCCTATTCAACGGCGGCAATGACATGATCAAGGTCGCGATTGAAACGGATCATGCGTCCCGCAATATGCTGGCGATCGGACAGCATCATGATTTCGCCAGCCAGATCCCGCGCCGTCTTATAATCAAGGGCGCGAATCCGGCGCTTGATCCGCGGCAAGGATTGCGGCGCCATCGATAATTCCGACAACCCCAAGCCCAGCAAAAGCGCCGTAAACCGCTCGTCCCCAGCCATTTCGCCACAAATATTGACGGGGATATCGGCCCGCCGCGCGGCTTCCGCCGTGAATTGAATCAATCGCAACACCGCCGGATTGAGCGGATCATAAAGGTGGGCAACCTGTTCATTGCCGCGATCGATCGCCAGGGTATACATTGTTAAGTCATTGGTGCCGATTGAGAAAAAGTCGGACACCCGGGCCAAAGCATCAGCCGCCAGGGCTGCCGCCGGAACCTCGATCATCACGCCGAGCGGTGGCAGGGGATGCGGAACATCAACCCCACGGCGCTGTAACGTCCGGACCACATCGGCCAGGATCGCTCGTACCGTCATCACTTCATCCGGGGCCGTGATCATCGGCAACAAAATACGCAATGGTCCATAGGTCGCCGCCCGCAGCATTGCGGCCAATTGGGTTTCCAACATCGTCCGATTTTTCAACGCAAAGCGAATGGCACGGAGGCCTAAGGCCGGGTTCAAATCATTGTCCGCACCACCCCCCGCACTGTTGCTTACAGCAGCGATCAATTTGTCGGCTCCCACATCCAACGTGCGTACCGTTAATGGGGCCCCATTCATCTGCACCAGCAAATGCCGCAAGGTTTCGTATTGCTCATCTTCGCCCGGCAAATCCGGTCTATTCATGAACATGAATTCGCTGCGCAATAAGCCGACACCTTCGGCCCCGACATCGAGCGCGGCCGCAATTTCGCCCGGCAATTCCATATTGGCTTTCAGCTGAACCACAACGCCGTCTTGGGTTTCGGCCGCCAAGCCTTTGAAAGCGGCCAAGCGCGCCTTTTCCATCTGAAACGCGTGTTGCTTGGCGCGATAGCTTTCCAGGGTAACATCTGACGGATCAACGATGATATCGCCGTTGGTGCCGTCGATAATGACCAATTCACCAGGGCGGATCAGCTCCAACAATCCCGGCACGCCCAATACCGCGGAAAGTCCCAAACTGCGGGCCATAATAGCCGTATGTCCTTCAGCGCCACCCAAAACGCTGGCGAACCCGGCCAACCGGCTTGGGCTCATCAGCGCGGTATCGGATGGTGTTATTTCATCAGCAATAATGACCGACCCCAACGGCGCATGATCGAAGCCGACCGTCGGCTTATCCATCAGATTACGCAAAAGCCGGGCGCCGACTTCTTTCACATCGGCAATGCGGGCAGCGATATACGGATCGTCTATGGTGCGAAAATCAGCTTCTATCTGGACCAGGGTTTGCGCAATGGCCGCCTCGCCATTCAGTTTCTCGGCACTGATTATCGCTTTGACACCGCGGATCAGCCGAGACCCCGCCAGCATTTGCGTATGTGCATCAAGCAGGAACCCGAACTCCTCGGCCGCCGCCCCGCTGAGATTGCGGGCTTTGGTCTGAAGGTCACGCAACTGTGCCTTTGCGGCATCCACAGCCCCGTCAAACCGGGCACATTCCGCACCAATGTCCTGATCATCGATCTGATATTCAGGAACCCGGAGGGCGCCGCGTTCGATCACATAAGCCGGACCGATGGCAATGCCAAACGACACCCCAACACCTTGGAGACGGCGCTCCCGCTGATACCCTACAGAGGACCAAGACACCGTTGTTCCTAACTATCGTATTTCTGACTGATCTAACCTAAACAGCCTTGATGACGGTTTAAGGCTGCTATTCTTCACCAAACTTTTCAGCCACCAGGTCGGCCAAAGCATTCAATACCGCTTCCGCTTCGGCACCGTTGGCCTTAACAAGAATCGAATCGCCAGGGGCCGCCGCCAACATCATCAGTCCCATGATCGATGTCGCCCATACTTCAACACCGTCTTTGGCCACCAAAACCTGCGCCTGATATTTCCCGGCGGTCCCAACGAACTTGGCCGAAGCCCGGGCATGCAGCCCCCGTTTATTTTGAATTAATAACGTTCTTTCAAGCCCACTCATTCACTCTCCCCTGCCAACACACGGGACGCCACATTGATATATTTTCGCCCCGATTCTTGCGCCGCTGCCACGGCATCTTGCAAACTGTATGACCCCCGTACAGTCGCAAGCTTGATCAACATTGGCAGATTAATACCGGCAATCACTTCGATCTGATCGCTGTTCATGACAGAAATCGCCAAATTAGACGGCGTGCCCCCGAACATGTCCGTCAGTAAAATAACGCCATTGCCCTGATCGACCTCCTGAACCGCGTCGAGGATATCCTTACGGCGTTGCTCCATATCGTCCTCAGGCCCGATGCAGATCGATTTGACCGCTTTTTGCGGGCCGACCACATGTTCCGTCGCAGACACAAATTCCTCGGCAAGACGACCGTGCGTCACAAGAACCATGCCGATCATAAAACGTCTCCAAGAACCGTGTCCGAAATCTCGCGCGCGCGTTCCAATTCCCGATGTAACACGTTTACCTTATACCCCCGTGAATGAAGCAAAGCCGCCAATCGTTCGGTCATGAAGACGGAACGATGACGGCCGCCGGTACAACCGAAAGCAATCGTCAGATAAGCTTTACCCTCCCGTTCATAGAGGGGCAACAGAGAGATGACCATTGTCTCCAATTGCTGAATGAACGGCGGGAACGCCGGGTCTTCTTCAATATAAGCCGCCACCCGCGGATTGCGCCCACTGAACGGGCGCAAGTCCTTATCATAATGCGGATTCCGTAAGAATCGCACGTCAAACACCAAGTCCGCGTCATGGGGAAGCCCACGCGGATAGGCGAACGACGCCACCGTCACCGTCAAACGGGCGTCGCCCGCTTGAGGTTGGAATGTTTGGCTGATGGTGCGTTTCAGATCCTGGACCGACAAGTCGGTGGTATCAAAGATGTAATCGGCGTTGGCCCGCACCACTTCCATGGTTTCCCGTTCGCGCAAAATTCCGTCGCGCACCGGACGATCTGTGGCCATCGGATGGCGCCGACGGGTTTCGGTAAACCGCCGCGCCAGCAAATCATCACTGCATTCCAAGAATACCAAGGTCAGATTGACCGTATCGAGGGCCCGCAACCGGGCCAATTCCGCTTCAAACCGGTCGGCGCGGAAGGCCCGCGTTCGGGTATCGATGCCGATCGCAATGGTGCTGGCCCCCACATGGTCAGGGTTATCGTCGGCCAGGGCGATAAGATTGGGCAATAAGGCCAGCGGAAGATTGTCGACGGCCTCATAGCCGATATCTTCGAGCGCCTTCAACGCCGAAGACTTCCCGGCACCCGATAGGCCGGTCACCAACAACACGCGAATCCGCTCACCATTATGGGATGATTCGCCTGCGCCCCCTTCCTGGGTTACGGCCGAAGCGGGTGGATGATCCGATTTTGGGCCACTAGTTTGTTGATTCGCCGTCTGATTCGGCGGCTGGACCGTCACGTTTTAACCCTCCTACCCCTACAAAACACGGGCTTTACTCTCACCCCTGGAGCACCCGGCGAGGATTTTGGCAAACCTGAGCTATAGCTGCAACTTTCGCCACAGCCGATGAAATTAACGGATCTACTTGGAAAAGCGGCAAACTCAATCCGGCCAGCACAGTTTCTGCGGCTTTCGGCAGGCGTTCGATCTCGGCACACGGCACTAATCGGACGACTGCATCCAAAGCGGCTACAGGCGTTGCCGGAAATTGCATCAAACCCAGACCGCGAATTTCGAGCCGGCCCTGAATATTCGCCGGCGCCATAGCATAAAGCCGCCCCGCTTCGACCCGTAACCATAGATAATCGTCGCCGATCAGACGACCACCGTTATCGATCAGCCGCAAGGCCAAATCGGACTTGCCAACACCAGACGGCCCGATCAACAAAAGCCCGACGCCGTGATATAGCACCGCTGTTCCATGGACCAACTCGGCGCTCATATCGGCCTCACACTGACGGGAAAATTAGGACGCCAACGGCAGTTGCACCACAAACCGGGCACCACCACTGACCCACTGTTCATTGGCCGCACCCGGAATACGGCCGGTTTCAGACGGCGCACGATTTTCCGCATAAAGTTCACCGTCGTGGACTTCGACAATCCGCTTCGAAATATTAAGGCCAAGGCCTGAATGTTTGCCAAAATCTTCACCCGGTGGGCGCTCCGAATAAAAACGATCGAAAATAGCTTCGATTTTATCTGGCGGAATGCCGGGGCCTTCATCTTCGACCAAGATTTCAGCCAT
>JBBCIP010000343.1:0-4760 GCA_037189785.1 Alphaproteobacteria bacterium | reverse complement strand
TCCAGCAATTCCAGATGGTTAATTGTTCTGCATTGCCGGTTGGGCTATTCGGGTGCTTAGATTTGCGCAGGCCCGGAGCCTTGACTGGTGGTAATTCAACAGATTTAAGCGAACGATTTATGGAGTTCCCATAAAATTAAGGGCTTAGCCGATGGCATGGATATTGCCTAGCAATAGGTAAGAAACAGTATCCAGGAGCACCATGCTATGACCCAAACATTATTAAGACCGAATATTGGAACGCTTTGGTATACCCGTTGCCCTGTACCAACACCCCTTGGACTTGCATCGCAATTAGGGTGGTTCGATGATGAGTTTTCATCTGACCAGATTACGATACGAACTTTGCAAGACAATGTCAGTGCGGATCAACAAGAGTCTCATTTTGATCACAATCTCTCTCATTCTTTTCGACAAGGCGGCAATATACCTGCCATATGGGCACGGTCGCGCGGTCGTGAAACTCGCGTGATCGGCTTGACGTGGACCGATGAGTATCAAGGCATCATTGCACTACCGGGATCCAAAATTAAATCTATAAAAGATTTACGCGGCCGTAAGTTAGGCTTACCGGTCAATCCGATTTCGATCGACTTTAATCGTGCAACAGCCTTGCGGTCTTACCTTGTTGCATTGGATCTTGAAGGGCTCAGCCACAAAGATGTGCAGTTTGTGAATTTGCCGCGCAGTGCTGTTTCGCTGGACGATTTCAAGAAAACACAAAATTCTTACACGAACTGGCCGCAGAAGCGGCAAAGTTATGCCGCCGAGGTTTTGGCGCTGGGGCGCGGAGATGTTGATGCGATTTTTGTAAAAGGGGCATTAGGCCTTGAAACAACACGCGTTCTCGGGGCGACCATTGTAACGGATATTGGCTTTCACCCGGATCCATTGGTGCGGGTTAATAATGGGTCGCCACGAACATTAACGGTAGATCAACAGTTCTTGGATGATCGCCCAGATCTTGTAAAACGCTTTCTAAGACATATCGTGCGAGCCGGGCGGTGGGCGGCAGACCATCCGACGGAGACAGTTGCCTACATAGCACAAGAAACAGGATCGACAGCGGATTGGGTACGTGCCGCTTATGGCAACAATGTGCATCTAAATTTAAAGACAGAACTGCTCGAAGATCATATTGATGCATTGGCCGATTTTAAGGACTCTCTTTTGAAATGGGGATTCTTGGAGGCAGATTTCAACGCATATAGCTGGATCGATCACGAACCGTTAGCCGAGCTAGCGTTCACATAAACAACACTGAAACATTCCAAATCTTTCATATCCGGCTCGTTCCGTGTAGGCGGCAACACCCCGGTGCTTGCCGCCAAGACCACGGGGGCACCGACCAACTCAATCACTATAATTTCATGGGCGTGTTAGGTCTGCCATTCTAGTGTCTTTGCATCCTTGTGATTGGGATAGGGGATTCGCAAATTTCATGGTCAATTAAGGGTGACTGAGAGGCAGATACTGTTTTAGTGGATAATTTATTTGACTATGCCTGATGGTGAAGTGTTTTAGCAATTAATTGAATTTACACGAGAAAATTTATTCTAGGACGCCAATAAAGTGGAATTTTTACAAATTTTATATGTATAACTTTAAAAACTACTTAATAGGTAGAGATAATAGTGTTATTATTCCGTTCGTGCTTATTGCTGCGCCAGGATTGTTGAGATGACAGATTTAGATTTTGCAAAACATTTGGCTGTTGTGGGCCGGTCTGAACCGGTAGAAGATAGACCAACATTAGCCTTTGATGATACACAACATAGCCTTACCGTGCGCGCGCGGGCTTTTGTGTTTTCTGACCCACGGTCTAAAGAATTACTTCCCATCATTGAACGTGTGGCGCCAAGTAGTGCGACAGTATTGATTACCGGTGAAACGGGAACAGGTAAGGAGCTCGTGGCTCGCTATTTACATAAACTCAGTGATCGGTCAGATAAGCCTTTTGTCGCGGTCAACTGCGGTGCATTTTCAGAATCTTTGATAGAAAGCGAACTATTTGGATACGAAAAAGGCGCGTTCACCGGGGCTTCGCAAAGTCGCCAAGGATGGTTCGAGGCGGCGAATGGGGGAACATTATTCTTAGATGAAATCGGTGATTTGCCAGTTTTATTACAGGTAAAATTATTGCGTGTGTTGCAGGAACGGGAAATCGTGCGCTTAGGATCACGAAAGCCTATTCCATTGGATGTAAGGTTGGTGGCCGCAACGAATGTGGACCTTAGGCGTGCTGTTGATGCGGGGCGCTTCCGCGAGGATTTATATTATAGGCTGCATGTCATTCAATTGCCGTTATTACGATTGAGAGAGCGTCCAGCGGATATTTTACCATTGGCACGTCACTTTATTAAACAATATAGTGATAAATTAGGGCTTCCAGCCTTACAATTGACGGCCACTGCGGAAGCTGCACTCTTGAATTATCCATGGCCTGGTAATATTCGTGAACTCGAGAATCTTATTCACCGCACTGTTTTGATCAGCCGCGGATCTGAAATCGCGATAGATGACATAGATTTACCAGATGTTCCTCAGCGAGTTACTGTTAATCATGCTCCGCTACAGCCGCTCACTGCAGAGACAAATGCAGAGCAACTTTTCCGCTCGGCGGTAAAACGGTTGTTTGAAGAAAAACGTCCGGATTTATTGAATACAATGATCACCTGGATCATTCAGGATGGCTTTGCGCATAGCCATAAAAATCAGGTAAAAACAGCTGATTTACTAGGGGTTACCCGTAATGTTGTGCGCACATACTTGAAGCGGACAGGGCTTATAAATTAGGGGCTCATAAACTAAATGTGATGTTGAATTACCAACAGTATTGGATCTGTTTGCAACCTATCTTGACGAAAGGTGTTCTTAAACTTTACCATCACAATCATCCTATAAAATTCGGGAGCTTCTACGGAGAACAGGCATTGAGCTGACTGCAGCATTGGAGGTGGATTATGCGTTGCTGGCTATTTTTTCATCACGATCTAAAGGGTCAGCATCCCGAGGCCCCAGAAATTCGTCGCTTCCAGGAAACGGCTCAGAAATTAGGTATCGTTTTGGATGTTCTAAAACCACAAGATTTTGATCTTGTTGTTGATGCCGCCAATGGCTGGTCGGCTAAGTATAGAGGGCGGAGCCTCAAAAAACCTGACATCATCATTTGCCGGACGGGGAGCGAAACAAACTATTTTATGCTGGCGGTGCTACGGCATTTTGAGCATCAGGGTGTTATGATGGTCAATGGTTCTGCGGCTATTGAAGCTGTGGCAGATAAACTTCACAGCTTGCAAATCATTGCTGCAGCTGGATTGCCCACGCCCAAAACAATACTGGGGAAATTCCCTGTGGATGTGGATTTGGTCGAGCGTGAGCTTGGCTTTCCAGTGGTTGTCAAAACACTCCGCGGCACGAGAGGAAGTGGTGTGTTGTTGTGTCAGAATCGTGAGCAGTTCAATGATTTGGCAGAACTCTTGAATGGAACCAGTCCGGGGGCGGATATTATCTTCCAGCAGTATATTCAATCCAGTCATGGCCGTGATGTGCGGGTACTCGTGGTGAACGGTAAGGCTGTCGCCGCGATGGAACGCCGTGCCCGCAATGGTAATTTTAAAGCAAATGTCTCCTTGGGCGCGCAGGCGATCAAGTTTAATCCACCAAAGGCGATGACGGATCTTGCTGTGCGTGTTGCTGGCATCTTGGGGCTAGATGTTGCTGGTATCGATATATTATTCGATAAAAAAGGATATATGGTCTGCGAAGCTAACTCGTCTCCTGGATTTCAGGGGTTGGAATATGCCTGCAAAGTTGATGTTCCAGCTTTGATTTTTCAAGAAACACTCAATCGTCGTCATGGTATTCAGCCGACACGCGTTGGTGGTTGGGGGCGGTTTTGGAATTGGTTCCGTAACCTTTTTGTTATTCCATCAGATATCAAGGGTGATCTTATCCAGCCCCGTAAAAAGATCACTACGGCGGCCTTCGATAATCTGCGTTGATTATCGGTGCTTATATTTAAACGAATTTTTTGAAAAATGAGCAGTGCTGTTGTGTTCTGCCCAATTGATTTTGGGTAAGCGTATGGATTTGCGTCTTTCTAGCTCAGAAGTTCTGGCATGATTCCTGCTGTAGTGCAGGAGAATTGTGTTCCAGAAAGTTTTATTATGACGGCAATGGCATCTGACGGTTTTCTTGCGCGCTTTGTTGGATTGTCCGTTGTCAGCGGTATCACCATTGGGATGGGAAAAATCGTCACACAGTTGTTGGCGATTGATATGGGAGCCACGCCTTTTCAAATTGGCATCATCACGGCCATGGAGTCTGCTGGAATGATGCTGTTGACTGTCCCCGCTGGGTTCATCATCGCAAAGCGCGGGGCGCGTTTTGTTTATTTCACGGCCAGTCTTGGGCCTTTGTTGATTTATCTGATTATGCCGTTCTTGCCGATATGGTGGATGCTGGCCCTTGCGCGTGGCACAATCGGTGTCTGCATTCCGTTTAGAACGGTATCCATGAACAGTGCGTTCTTGGAACAACTCAAGCACATAGGGATGGCCAAGGCAGGGTGGTATCGGGCATCATTGATTTTTGGTATGGCGGTATTAGGACCGGCATCTGCCAATATCCTGACCGACTATATGTCTTATACATGGTGCTTTGTGGTCGTTGCGGCCTTGTTTGCGGTGATGGCTGTTTTCAGCTTATCGTTTTTTCCAACCTTTCATGATCAGGTTGATGCACAAAAATTGGGAATG
>JBBCIP010000342.1:0-5887 GCA_037189785.1 Alphaproteobacteria bacterium | reverse complement strand
GCTTTGGGTGTTGAACCCGGTGATCGGGTCAGTGTGTTCGGGATTAACACCCTGGACTATGCCGTCCTTATTCTTGCTTTGGCCCGCATTGGGGCGATCGGAGCGCCGTTGAATTTTCGCTCGGCAGTGCCGGAAGTGCGTACGGCTTTGTCTGGTTTTGCGCCAAAACTTTTATTCGCAGATGAAGATCGGCTGGAGTCCGCAAAGGACGCGGTCGGTGTTGATAAATCAATTCCTATTCTGAATTTGCGGGCCGTGCGTGCTTTGCAACATGGCGACGAGGCAGACATCAATCATACGCCGGATGTTCATGCGCCGTTGTTTATCATTGGGACGAGTGGTTCGACGGCGCATCCGAAAGGCGTCATCTATACCAATTTTATGGTGATGACTTATGCCAGTGAATTTGTGCTGATGGAGCCACGCTGTGGCTCCGGGTCGCGTATTTTATCACTTGGTCCGTTCAGTTCGGCGTCTGGCTATCTTGTGCTTCTGCAATTTTTGATTTCGGGCGCAACCATATACATGGAAAGCCGGTTTGATCCTAAGCGCGCGCTTGAGCTGATGGTCAAGTATAAGATCAACACATATCTTGGTGCGCCGATCTTCTTCGAACGCCTTGCCGCGTTGCCAGAATTTGCGGACGCGGATTTATCGAACTTGTACTTTACCCAGGTTGGTGGCGCGAGGGTCGATCCTGCTCTTCAGAAAGCTTGGTATGATAAGGGCGTTGTTTTGCGCCAAGCCTATGGCTGTACAGAAGCGGGTGGCGCCTGGGCGGCACGCGATGATACCGCTTTATCACAGCCTGAGAAATGCGGCCATGGCGGTATGTTCACGGAATATGCCATACGTGCCGACGATGGCAGTTTTGCCCCGCGCGGTGTGGCTGGCGAGATCCTGATTAAAGGGCCATATATCACCACGGGCTACTGGGATAATCCCGACGCATCAACAGAAGCTTTGCGCGATGGTTGGCTTCACACCGGTGATATTGGTGTTATGGATGCCGATGGTAATGTAACCTTTTTGAACCGGATCAAGGATATCATCATTTCCGGCGGACTGAATGTTTCGGCTGCCGAAGTTGAACGTGTGATCAGTGAGTTTGATGGCGTCGAAGAGGTTGCGGTTGTGGCGACTGCCGACCAAGAATATGGTGAGACACCAGTTGCGGTCATTTATGGTCATCAAGAAACGCTGAATGTTTCCTCCATTCTCGCGCATTGTGAGCAACATCTCGCACGGTACAAATTGCCTGGTTATATCATTATTGAAACGGAACCGTTGCCGCGTTTGACATCCGGGAAGTTGGCAAAGCCGGCTATTCGTCAACGCTATGAAGATGCGGCCCATCGTTTTCAAAAAAGCCGTTAGCATAAAGATCGACGTTGAATAAGGAGTTTGGATATGAAGCTTAAAGGTGCTGCTGCAGTTGTGACCGGCGGAGCCAGTGGGCTAGGAGAAGCCACAGCCCGGGCGCTCGCAGCGGAAGGCGTCAAGGTCGCTATTTTTGATTTGAATACAGAGCGCGGTGAAGCATTAAGCAAAGAACTGGGCGGCGTTTTTTGTCAAGTTGATGTGACGTCGAATGAAAGTGTCGATGCTGGTTTTGCGGCAGCGCGGCAATTGCATGGACAAGAACGCATTTTGATTTGCTGCGCCGGTCGCGGTAATAGTTTTAAAACAGCATCACGTTCCCGCGAAACCGGTGAAATCAAGCATTTTCCGATTGAAGACTTCAACCGGATTGTCCAAATTAATTTGGTCGGCTCGTTTCGCTGTATCGCGAAGTCAGCTGCCGGGATGTTGACGCTCGAGCCGATGGAAGATGGCGAGCGTGGAGAGATTGTCAACACCGCATCGGTGGCGGCCGAAGATGGTCAAGCAGGACAGGCGGCCTATGCGGCTTCGAAAGCAGGCATCGTTGGTTTAACATTGCCGATCGCGCGTGATTTGATGCGGGATGGTATCCGGATCAACACGATCTTACCGGGTATTTTTGATACGCCTCTGTTTGCAACGGCAAAGCCGGAACTGCGCGATAGCTTGGCCGCAAGCGTGCCATTTCCAAAACGCTTAGGGCAAGCAACCGAATTTGCTAGTCTTGCGCTTGAAATGTGCCGTAATTCATATTTCAATGGCGAGGATGTTCGGCTTGATGGTGCAATCCGCATGGCGCCTAAATAATAGTAGCGAACGGCGCGCGGTTTGCGGGACATTCAAGCTGCACGTCACTACTTACCTGCTGTAACTGTCGCAGATGGCTCAGAAGGACGACGAGCATAGTAAAATGGCTTTACATCATCAAATTCGTGATCGTTTAACGTTACCAGCCATATGTGCACCGATGATGATGATCTCGGGGCCGGAACTTGTTGGTGCGGCTTGTAAAGCCGGCCTCATTGGCGGATTGCCGGCGCACAATGCACGTAGCATTGATGAGTTGGAAGCATGGCTTCAAGCTATCAAAGACGATTGCGCTGACTATCGTGATCAAGGTCATATAGGGCCGATAGGTCCGGTTGCACTCAACATCAGTGCCATTCGACCGCCCGAGGAGATCAAGGCGTATTTGTCGTTATGTAAGACGTTCGATATTAGCATTGTTATCAGTGCGATGGGGAATCCGACCGAACTTGTCAAGCAAGCACACGGTCAAGGGGCGATAGTTTTCCACGACGTAACATCCATTAAACATGCAGAAAAAGCCATTGCTGCGGGTGTTGATGGGTTAACCTGCATTGCGTCGGGCGGTGGAGGACATTCAGGTGTAATCACTCCGCTGACATTAATTCCAAAAATACGCTCTATGTTTGATGGCACGATAATTATGGCTGGTGCCATCTCCAACGGTGCTGCTATCAGAGCGGCCGAAATTCTAGGGGCCGATCTTTGTTATTTGGGAACGCGTTTCATTGCGACGAAGGAAGCGCGTGCACCAGAAGCTTATAAGAAGATGATTGTCGATGGCCGTGCCGAAGATGTGATTTTTACCAAAGATATTTCAGGAGTAGAGGCTAATTGGCTGAAGGAATCCTTGCGGAGCAAAGGATTGGATCCTGATCATCTACAACCAACTTCAGGACCGCGAAATTATGATCATTTGCCTGTTGATGTGCGGCCATGGCGGGACTTATGGAGTGCGGGGCAGGGCATTGAACTGATCAGTGACGTTCCAACCGTTGAAGATTTAGTGGACCAATTGCGGCGTGACTATCGCGCGGCCTGCCAAGTCCCGAATATGTATGACGGTGCAAAGCAGCCCGAGATCATACCGGAACGGGCGCTATGAGCATTGCGCTTGAAGACATTGTTGATCTGAATAGTACCACCCCGTTGATCACAGGAACCATCGACCAGATCAGGTTTATTGTTATCAATCGTCCTGAAGCCCGGAATGCCTTGACCCGTGACATGCGGCGGGAGTTTGCACAGCTGGTGGCTGAGGCTGATGCCGATCAGGCTGTTTCCGCGATTGTTCTGACCGGGGCCGGTAATGTTTTTACGGCCGGGGTGGATATCAAAGAAAGCCGCAATGGTCCCCCACAACCAATCGTCAGACCCCATCCGGGGGAAGTCCTGCGGGGTGTAAAAAAACCGGTCATCGCCGCGGTAAACGGACCATGTGTTACCGGTGGACTTGAAATGGCTTTAAGCTGTGACTTCATTATAGCGTCTGAACACGCTACTTTCGCAGATACACATGCCAAAGTCGGCTTAGTGCCGGCCTGGGGATTGAGCGCTTTACTGCCACGGGCCATTGGCCGTCAGCGGGCGTTGCAAATGACCATGACGGGTCAATTCATATCCAGTAAAATCGCCTATGATTGGGGTTTGGTGAATGAGCTGGTTCCTGCTCAAGATCTTATCCAGCATATACTGATGGTGTTGAAAGCAATGCAATCGGTAAACCGTGACTCCATCATGTGGCAAAAGGAATTGATACGGTGCCAAGAAGGCCAGAGTTTAGACGCTGCTTTGTTGGCGGAAGAAAAAATGGTCCAGCTGTGGCGCAGCCGCCCCACAGCTTAAAAATAGCCAAGACATCGATTCAAACAATTATTTTCCAAATCGAAAAGAGCGAGATAAGAGGATAAAATATGAGCAATCAAGCACCGGATAAACCAGCGGACAAACCAGGTGAGATCACATTATCCAAGCGCGATGGTATTGCCACGGTTACCATTAGCAATCCTCGCCGCAAAAATGCAGTGTCCCGCCCCATGCACAAGCAATTAGAGCATATATGGGATGAAATCGATGCGGATGATGAAATCCGCGTGGTCATTCTGACAGGGGAAGGTGAGGCATTTTGTGCAGGCACTGATTTAAGTGTGCAGAAAGAACAGAACGATGTCGGTCGCCCTGGGCGTCCACCGACCCGTGGGGCCCGACGTTTGTTTTGGAATATGCTGGATTGTGAGAAGCCGATTATTTCCAAAGTCCGCGGCGTGGCCTATGGCTTGGGGGTCAACATTGCGGTTGCAGCTGATATTGTCGTTGCCGCGGAAGGTGCGCGGCTCTGCGACTCCCATGTTAAAATGGGGATTGCACCAGGCGACGGCGGCGCTGCTTTATGGCCATTACTGATGGGATTTAATCGCGCCAAAGAATACTTAATGCTCGGAGAACCGATCGAAGCCAAGAAGGCGGCGGAGTTGGGGCTTATCAATCATTGTGTTCCAGAGGCGGAGCTGGATGCGTTCGTTGATGCTTTGGCTACGAAGCTGGCCGCAGGGTCACCCTTGGCGATATCGTATGGGAAGATGTCGGTTAATTTAATGCTGAAACAGCTTATGGCCGGGGCCTTTGAAACCTCCCTTGCTTATGAACAACTGACGCTGTTCACCAAAGACCACGCGGAAGGCGCTAAGGCATTTCTTGAAAAGCGCCCGCCGCAGTTTAAGGGATCGTGAAATATATAAGTGGTTTACGGAGTGCATATTCTATTAGACATAATAGCTAGACGTTCTATAATCGCACTCTGAATTTTCTTCGGAATTAGCAACCAACTTATTGAAAATAGTTATAATATATGAAGACTGTGCAGGACGTTACCAACGAAGCAGGCTCATCAGAACAGGCGGCTCCACTAAAGTTACGCGATGTGGATCGTATGGGGGGATTTGCCAAAGGATTAGCTGTTATCGAGGCTTTTAGCCAGGGCCGTCCGACCCAAACCATTGCGGAAATCGCCCGCGTGAGTGGGCTGGACCGTGCCTCTGCCCGACGCTGTCTGTTGACCTTGGTCGAGGGCGGGTATGCTTCTAAAGATGGCCCGTATTTCGAATTGACGCCGCGAATTCTCCGTCTGGCGCAACCCTATCTGTCGATGTCGTTGCCGCGGCTTGTGCAGCCATATCTGGACCAAGTCGCCGATCAACTGCGGGAATCATGTTCTGCCGCGGTTTTGGATGGCACTGATATCATTTACATCGCGCGCGCGGTCCATCATAGAATTATGGGGGCTGCACTGCATACGGGTAGCCGACTGCCGGCCTATTGTACGACCATGGGCCGCGTTCTGTTGGCGGATTTGCCAACGCCACAGAGTCGCGAAATTTTAGAACGCAGCGAACGTCGTGCCTTAACCAAGAAAACACTGACCAACATTGACGACCTGATGAAAGAACTCGAACGGGTTCGTCAGGAAGGCTATTCGATTGTTGATGGTGAATTAGAGCTGAATTCCCGGTCTATCGGTGTGCCTATTTATAATACTGCAGGCAAAGCTGTGACAGCGTTCACTGTTGGGGTCCATGCGGTTGATGCCGATGCGAAGCGTTTGCGGAATGAAATATTGCCGTGTCTCCTGAATGCTCAGAAGCAATTGTCTTCGATCCTGTCATAAAGGTAGGACTGTTTAAGTTAAAAAGGCGGGTTT
>JBBCIP010000341.1:0-6084 GCA_037189785.1 Alphaproteobacteria bacterium | reverse complement strand
GTCATTGCCGGGCTTGACCCGGCAATCCATCATGACGAAGGGCTCATTTAATCAGCTTACTCAGTTCGCGGAATTCGTCGGTGGCGGCTTGGTGTAGCCATTCGAACAGGACCATTTCGGTGGTCACGGTTTCGATCTCGTTGCGCAGCATGCGGTCGCGGGCGACGGCCAGGCTTTCGGGGCGGCGCGAGCCGATGGCGTCGATCACCACCGCCACATGCTGCCCGCCTTGAGCAAAGCCGAGCGCGCTTTGCAACACGCAGATATGGGCTTCGGTGCCGCAGATGATGATTTGGTCGCGGCCCGAGGCTTGATCCAGATGGCGGATATGACGGCGGATGGCCGGGTCGGCGGCGCAGGAAAAATGGACTTTTTCAAACACCCGGGCTTCTTCAATGAACGGCTGCAGTGGCTCGACAGTCGGCCCTAAGCCTTTGACATATTGCTCGGATACGATCACCGGAATATCGAGTCGCTTAGCCGCGGCGATCAAAACAGCGGTGTTGTCCACAACTTCGTCGACGTTAAAGATATGCGGGGCGAGACGATCCTGGATATCGATAACCAAAAGCTGTGAGCGATGCCGTTCCAAAAGCATGGGTCTCTCCTTATCTGCCATTCTTAAGACCCTATCCATAATGGCGCGCTGAGCCAAGAGCGCAGGCACGGATGATCTAGATAGAAGCGTGGTCCCGGCGTAAACTAGCGCCACGACTCATCTCATCTCGGGAAAACTTGGGAGTACAACACATGGACGCAATAGCCGATCAAAAGGCCCGCCTCGGCAAGGCGGCCGCAGATTTCATCGCCAAACCCAAAAAGATGCTGATTGACGGTGAATGGGTTGCCGCAGCCGGCGGCAAAACCTTTGCAACAGTTGATCCGGCGACGGGCCTGACCATCACGCAAATCGCTGAAGGCGACGCAACCGACGTAGATCGGGCGGCTCGTGCGGCCCGGCGCGCGTTCGAATCAGGGGATTGGCCTAAATTAAAGCCCCGCGACCGCGAACGGTTATTGAACAAGCTGGCCGATGCTATCGAAGCCAATGCCCAGGAATTCGCGGAAATTGAGGCCCTTGATAACGGTAAACCGGTGTTTTTTGCCCGGCATGCCGATGTCAATATCGCGGTCGATTTCCTGCGCTATATGGCCGGTTGGGCGACCAAGGTTGAAGGAACGACCCTGAACATTTCCGGGGCGATGGCGCCGGGCGCTGATTTCCACGCCTATGTCAGCCGCGAACCGATTGGGGTTGTTGGCCAAATCATCCCGTGGAACTTCCCGTTGGTGATGGCCGCGTGGAAGATCGGCCCGGCTTTGGCGACCGGCTGCACCGTGGTGTTGAAGCCAGCCGAACAAACGCCGTTGACGGCCTTGCGCTTGGGCGAACTGATTATGGAAGTCGGCTATCCTAAGGGTGTCGTCAACATCGTCACAGGCTTTGGCGAAACCGCAGGAGCCGCGCTTGTCGAGCATCCGGAAGTCGACAAAATCGCGTTCACCGGCTCAACCCCGGTCGGTAAATTGATCGGCATGAACGCTATGAAGACCATGAAGCGGGTATCGCTTGAGCTTGGTGGTAAATCCCCAGCCATCGTTATGGCGGACGCCAATATGGAAGCGGCCATTCCGGGCGCGGCCATGGCCATTTTCTTCAACCAAGGGCAGGTTTGCACCGCCGGGTCACGTTTGTTCGTCGAGCGCAAGGTGTTCGACCAGGTGGTCGAAGGTGTGGCCAAAGTGGCGCAATCCATGAAAATCGGACCGGGCCTTGATCCGTCGTCGCAATTGGGGCCTGTGGTCTCGAGCGAGCAGAAGGAGCGGGTGATGTCGCTCATTCAGGCCGGATATGCCGAAGGCGCGCGGGCAATCACCGGGGGTAAGGCCCTGGGCGATCAAGGCTGCTTTATCGAGCCGACTGTGTTCGTCGACGTAAAACCCGATATGAAGGTTGTGCGCGAAGAAATCTTCGGCCCGGTTGTGGTGGCGCAAGCCATTGACGACATTAATGATATCCCGGCTATGGCCAATGATACCATTTATGGTCTCGGCGCCAGCATCTGGAGCAACAACCTGAGTTTCGTGCATCGTATGGTGCCAAAGATCAAAGCCGGTACGGTTTGGGTCAATTGCCATAACATGCTTGATCCGGCGATGCCGTTTGGTGGCTATAAACAATCCGGTCTGGGCCGCGAAATGGGGCGGGCCGTGATTGACCTTTACACCGAATCAAAATCAGTCTGTATCGCCATTTAAGCGAATTCCGGGTGGCGGTCGAGTGTCTTGGTAGTTGATGCTAGGGGCTTGACCGCCGATCCTGCCCAGGGGTAGCCTGTCTTTACGTGGACTAGGCAGGAAACGCCGCGATAATGTCTGAGAGAGCCGCTGTAAATACCACGGATACGACCGTCTTTCCTCAATGGGAACAGGCGATTAGGTCTATTTGTGGGTCGCTACAGGCAAGTCCGCCACGGGGTGTCCCGTTTCGGGGGCGGGTCGCGCTTCAGCATGCAGGCGCGCTCGATATCGTTGAACATAACGTCAATGTCAATCAGGTGAAGTGGGACCGCTCGGATATTGCCCAGGCGGAAGCCGGGTATTGTTTCCTGATTGTACAGCTTGACGGTGTAACCACGGTTCGCCAAGGCAAACAGGATGTCGTGTTGCGCCCGGGCGACTGCACATTATTGGATTCTTTGCGCGATTTGGAAATGCGGACGCCAAGTGGGCTGCATCAATTGTCGTTTCATGTCCCGCGCGGCTTGGTGACCACGCGTTTGCCGACCCAGGACATCCCTTGTGGTTTGCATTTACCGGGAGATAGCGGCCCGGGCGCCGTGCTTGGCGCCTATGCCAAGGCGCTCTATGCTCAAGCCGCGGCGTTGTCACCGGGGGAGCTGCGTTATCGCGATAGTTTGCTGGATTTAATGTTGGCGGCCTTACCATCGTTCTCGGATATGCCGGACAGTGGCGGCAATCGCATTCTGCAGCGGGTTCTGAAATACATGGAAGAAAATCTGGCTGATCCTGATCTCGGGGCGCGCCGGATTGCGTTCGATACCGGGGTATCGACACGGCATTTGCATCGGTTGTTCATGAGCACCGGGCAATCGGTCGGGGAATGGATTTTACAGCGGCGGCTTGAAAACGCCCGCCGTGATCTTGGTGATTTGCGCAATAAATCGCGCAGTATTCTGGACGTGGCCTTCGATTGGGGCTTTAACGACGCGTCCCACTTCAGCCGTGCTTTCCGGTCCGCATACGGTTTATCGCCGCGCGATCATCGTCGCCAAGCTTTACGCGTCTCGCGCTGAATTTTGGCGCGTGCAGGCAATATTTGCGGCGCGCTGAGGCAAGTCTCTTGACGTCAACCCTATTACTCTAAAAACCCTATTACTCTAGTCGCCGCAGTTCATGATTAGAGGAAATCATAAAGCCAAGTAAATTTGGCAGCCATAGGGAGGACTATAATGCGTCATCTTCGCTATATTTCATTGTTATCTGCTGGTACGGTTCTGGCCGGTCTGTCGTTCGGCGTATCGGTCGCATCGGCGCAGGACGAAGCGCGCGGGTCACTGTTGCTTGAGGAAATCATTGTTACCTCGCAAAAGCGGCAAGAAAATATTCAAGACACACCGTTATCAGTGACGGCGTTTTCGAGCGAAACCATTCGTGGGCTCGGGTTCACCAACAGCACCGATATTGCTCAACAAACGCCAGGTCTCAATATCGGGACGCCGGTTGGGGAAGGTAATAATCCGTCGATCACCTTGCGCGGCGTCGGGTTGAACGATTTCAATGATAACAACGAAAGCCCGGTCGCGATTTACATCGACGACGTCTATATGGGCTCGTTGGCCGGTCAGACGTTCCAAATGTTTGATCTCGAGCGGGTTGAAGTTTTGCGCGGTCCGCAAGGCACGCTTTATGGCCGGAATTCCACCGGTGGATTGGTGCATTTCATCTCGAAACGTCCGACCAAAGACGTCGATATGAGTTTCGAAGCGTCTTATGGCCGTCACAACAATTTGAAGCTTGAAGGCGCTGTGTCCGGCCCGCTTAGCGATGCTATTCAAGCACGTCTCGCGGTCGCATATAATCGCGCTGATGGTTATGTAGAAAATCGCGTCGGTCCGGATCGCAACGAAAAAGACAATATCGCTTACCGTTTCATGATCAATTTCGATCTTAATGAAGACGCAAGTTTGTTGCTCAATGTCCATGGCGCCAAAAGCGATGTGAAAGCGCCGGTCTATCAGCATATGGGAACCGGGCTTGATCTAAACGGTGATCCTTGTGATTTGGCCGGGGCCTTTGCGGGGGCTTGTACGGATTTCTTCGGTTATCGCGATACGGATGGGGATGCGTTCGCCGGGGCGTATGATCGCAACGGTATTTTTGAAATCAAAACCATTGGCGGCTCGGGCACGCTGACTTGGGATTTATCCGACGGCATTACGCTGACCTCGATCACGAGCTTCGATAAAGTGGAAAAACTCCACGAAGAAGACACCGATATGGGGCCGTTGGATTTGGTCAATCCGACGTTCCAGTTGGATGCCAAACAGTTCACGCAAGAAGTCCGCATCAATGGGGCTACCGATCGTTTGAAATGGGTGGTCGGCGGTTATTTCTTCGATCAAGATATCGAAATGCCGCAAAACTTGCAGTTTGGACAGGACCTTGATCCGACGTTCTATATGCAAACCTTGGCGTTGCAAGACAGCCGCAGTTATGCGGCGTTCGGCCAGATCGAATATGACATCGTTGATACTTTGTCGGTGCTGGTCGGCGCGCGCTATACCGAAGAACGCAAAACGTATGATTACACTCAAGTGGATCTATTGGGTGGGGTTGCCGGTACGCCTCCCGGAACAGTTTTATATGATTTCGATCAAGCCAATTTCGGTGATCTTGCGAAGTTCAGCAAAGGCATCTTTTCCTGGAAAGGCGGTTTGAATTGGCGGCCGAATGACGACGTCTTAGGCTTCGTCAGTGTTGCCCGCGGCTTTAAATCGGGCGGGTTCAATGCCGGTTTTACCGAAGCACCACCGGAGCGAATCAAATATAACGAAGAACGACTGACAGCTTACGAAGTTGGTTTTAAGTCGACGTTGTTTGATGGTTTGGCGCGCTTTAATGCAACTGCGTTCTATTATGATTATAAAGATCTGCAAGCGCTGACATTTGATACCTTCTCGTCCTATATCACCAACGCGGCCAATGCCAAGGTCAAAGGGGCTGAGTTTGAATTGGCGGCGAATCCGTTGGATGGCCTCGATATCAACCTCGGGTTCAGCTATTTGGACACGAAAGCGGACGGTCTGACCATGCCGGACGGAACGATTGTCGACAACCGTAAGCTGGTTTTGGCGCCAAAAACATCGTTCAATGCCTTGGTTCGGTACACGGTACCGTTTGAAAGCGGCGCGGCTTTGGCTGCCCAGGTCGATATGAGCTATCAAAGCTCCCACTATTTCGACGTTTACAATCAGCCGCTGGCGCGGTCCAAAGGCTATGATATCTGGAATGCCCGGTTGGCTTACCAATTCCCAGGCGACAAGCTCGAAGTCGCGATTTGGGGCAAGAACATTTTCAACAAGAAATATCTGGTCTATAGTTTTGACTTCACGGAAGCCTTCGGCTTCAATCAGTTGTTTTACGGACAGCCGGCTTGGTACGGCGCCACAATTTCGTATCGCTACTAAGGCGGGATAAGACGGCATGAAGGGGTATCGGCGTTTCTCAGTCGGCATGGTGATGGTGCTCGGTGCGTTACTGACAGCTTGCGGCAAAGAAGACGTAAGCGGGGATGCGGAGCCGGTCCTCACGTCAAAATTGGCCAGCGAAGGGCGGGAACTGGTGCAAACCATTTGCGCCGGTTGCCATGCGCCGGATGACAAGGGGGCTTTGAGCCGCATTGCCGGTGCGCGTAAATCGCCGGAAGGCTGGGAAATGACCGTGGTTCGTATGATGAACTTCCATGGTCTTGAACTCACCACTGATCAGCGCCGGGCCATTGTTAAGTATCTGGCCGATATTCAGGGTCTGGCGCCCTCCGAAGCCGAGCCGTTCCGTTAT
>JBBCIP010000340.1:0-4113 GCA_037189785.1 Alphaproteobacteria bacterium | reverse complement strand
TATGCTTTGGCATCGGCACATAATGCTGTCAAAGTTGCGCCTGATCTTCCCATAGAATTGTTGGGGCCGTTGGGATGTGGCGTGCAAACAGGGGCAGGGGCGGTGATGAATGCGTTGCGGCCTGCTGCCGGAACGTCCATTGCTGTGTTTGGTGCTGGCACAGTGGGGCTAAGCGCCATAATGGCGGCGCACATTGTGGGATGTTCCACCATTATCGCTGTAGATTTGGTGAAAGAGCGATTAGATCTGGCGCGTGAGCTCGGGGCCACACATGTCATAGATCCGACAGAATCGGATGCCGTAGAGCGGATACGGGAAATCAGTGGGGATGGGGTTCTGTTCTCGTTGGAATGTACGGGACTTCCGCAAGTCTTACGTCAAGCGGTTGATTGTCTGACTTTAACGGGTGTTTGCGGTGCCATGGGCGTGTCGCCGCTCGGCACGGAAGTCAGCTTGGATATGAATACGATCATGTTCGGTCGTACGCTTCGCGGTATCATTGAAGGTGACAGTGTCCCTCATCAGTTCATCCCACGCCTGATTGATCTTTATCGTCAAGGGCGGTTTCCTTTTGACAAAATCATAACGGTATTTCCATTCAAGGAGATTAATGCCGCTGTTGCAGCGACCGAGCGAGGAGAGGTGGTGAAAGCCGTTCTCGTGATGTCGTGACAGTTCCACGCTTGGGAGATGTTTACCGTTTCCGGCGCCGTGACTTGGTGTTTGCCGGGCTCGGTGCATTGTGTGGTGCGGTGATTGGCCGGCGTGTTTGGGAGGCTAGCCCGACAGACCAAGAATTGCGGTCACAGCTCATAGATAATCCAAAATTTCTTGTCGATAATCCCGAAATTATGGATGCTGCTTATAGAGAAATGGAAAAACAACGGCTTGGGCAGCAAGCGAAATGGCGGGAAGAAATTATTCGAACAAAATGGGGCGGATTGTTCTATGAAATTATGACGCCGAGCATCGGACCGTCCGAGGCGGAGAACGTGTTGATCGAGTTTACGGACTATACCTGCGCTCCATGTCGTGTCAGCGCCGGGCCAATTCATAACTTTCTAGAAAAGAATAAAACTTTCCGTTTGGTAGTTTTATTCCTACCGATCGGTGGTCCAGTGGCTGAGTATGCGGCAAGAATAGCGATCGCCTGCTACCGTGCGGATTTTGCCAATTTTCCAAAACTGCATCAAACTTTGATGACGGACGCAGCACTTGTTAATCAGGATACTATAGAAAACGTTGTCGCGGCTATGAACTATGATGTGCGACAGATTCGAGCAGATGCGGCAAAACCCACGGTGAAAAATCATTTGCAGCAAATCCGGTCCTGCGCCACGGAATTTGGATTTTCTGGAGTTCCGGTTTTTATGACAAAAAATGGCCGCTTACTACTAGGGGCTGCCACCGAGCAAGGGCTCAGTAATCTGATAAATTAGGTGACATGAATCGGATCTCACTCTGCGCTGTATACTTCACTCTGCGCTATATAAATGCCCCGCATTGTCCCTTTCTTTATGAAGAGGCTGGCCATGGGGCTCGGTACCTATTCCGCTGTGCTAAGATAAGAACAATATGTGCTTTCTGCGTTTTTTGGGTACAAGCTGCGGAATTTGGTGCATTTGCCGTTCTTCTTTGTGTTACTCTATTTAAAAACTGTAGGGACAGAACAGTTTTGGCTGTGTCTGTCTTTTAACAGAGGATTGATAACTATGATTGATTTTACAAAGAATTATGTACTGACCATCAATGGGAAATCTGAGACATCACTTCAGACGTTTCAGGTTGTGAACCCGGCGACGGAAGAAGTCATAACTGAAGTTCCCGAGGCAACACGGGAGCAGTTGGATACGGCGATCGCTGCGGCGCAGGCCGCTTTTCCTTCATGGTCGTCGCGGTCTTTAGAGGAGCGCCAAAAAGCGGTGGCCGCGATAGGAGATATTATTGAAAAACACGGGGATGACTTTAAGCGCCTGTTGACCCGAGAGCAAGGGAAGCCGCGATCCGGTGCGGATTGGGAAATTGACGGGACCGTATATTGGTGCAGAGAAATTGCGACCCAAAGTCTCCCCGTAGAGTTAGTTGAAAACAGCGCAGCCCATCGCATCGAAACGCATCGTGTTCCCATTGGTGTGATTGGCGCTATCACGCCATGGAACTTCCCGGTTCTTCTTGCAATTTGGAAAATTGCTCCGGCGCTGTTGGCGGGTAATACGATGGTGCTGAAGCCGTCTCCTTTTACGCCCTTATGCACATTGAAATTGGGCGAACTGATGCAGAAAGTTCTGCCGGCCGGTGTGCTTAATGTTTTGTCCGGTAGTGACGATTTTGGAAAGTGGATGACAGAACATCCCAGTATCAGCAAGATTTCTTTTACCGGATCTACCGATACCGGTAAAAAAATTATGCAAAGTGCGTCCGGGAATTTAAAACGAATTACTTTAGAACTCGGCGGTAATGATCCCGCTGTTGTTTTGCCGGATGTAGATCCGAAGGCTGTGGTCAAGGATTTGTTTTGGTCGGCTTTTCAGAATAGTGCACAATTTTGTGTGGCTGCCAAACGTATGTACATACACGAAGATATTTACGACGATCTCAGCGCGGCATTGGTCGAGTATGCGGCGACGGTTCAAATGGGGGATGGTTCGGAACAGGGGACAGACCTTGGCCCCATTCAGAATAAGATGCAATATGAAAAGCTATGTATGTTGTTGGAAGACGCCCGCAATAGTGGACTGAAGTTCCTGACAGGCGGCACTCCAGAACACCGCAATGGTTATTTTATTCCGGTGACTATTATCGATAATCCGCCCGATAATGCCCGGGTTGTGACAGAAGAAGCGTTTGGCCCTGTGTTGCCCCTTCTTAAGTTCCGCGATTTGGCCGATGTTGTAAAGCGCGCCAATGATACACCCTACGGTTTAGCAGCTTCCGTATGGTCTTCTGACGAGGAGAAGGCTACAGCATTGGCTCATCAATTAGAATGCGGCACAGTTTGGATCAACGAAGCTCATGTATTTTCACCGCACGTGGCTTTTGGCGGTCATAAACAATCAGGTGTTGGCATTGAAAATGCCCAGGACGGGCTACTTGAATACACGAATGCTAAAACAATTATGGTGCGGCATAAAGCCGAGTAAATACTATTTAATCTATGTATATATCAAGTATCTCATTCAAAATTAAGGGATTTTCTATTCGATTGTTCTCACTCTGATTGCCCATTATAATAAGAAAGCATGAAATTGATAGGGAGATTATGTATGTTGGCGACACATGAAACGTCTGATATCCCGTTCGTGCCGGGGCAAGACTACGTCAAAAACTTGCAAAAGTTTGGTTTGGAGCTCCATGCCTGGAATGCAATACCCAAATCTGTTCCATATAAGCGTTGTGCTTATTCAAATGATGGAAACGCGTACGACACCTTAGAGGTTACCGAAGAACGCGGCGCAGTCAAGAAAGCCCAAGGTGCCAGTTTATCGTGGGCGGATGATATCCTTGGGCTTTTTGTCTCAGATATCGAAGATATTGAAGGACTGGTGATAGAATCTGTTACGAGAAAACCAATTTTTTCCTTCGGCTTCTCATTGGCATCGGCCCCGCAACAGAACTATTTTCTGGATGATCAATATTATGATGGCCATGGATATGGTTTGAAAACAATCTGCTTACCCAAAGGGATTGATTTTAAAATATATACAAAGAATGCGTTCCGCGGCATTACTTTGCTCGTGGATGTCGAAAATTTTCTCAAGAAACTTGGGCTTGATATTGAAGATTGCCCGGCCATTATTCAAGGGGCTTTGTCCTGTGGCAATGCCACTGTACAGCGTCATAAGTTTTCAACGGATGTACGCCGTGTTGTGGAAGATATTGTACGTTATGAAGGTACTAATGCCCGATTGTCACCACTTTATTATCAAGCCAAATCCTATGAGCTGACATCCTTGCTGCTCGATTACTTTCAGGCTGAAAAAAATAGTTCAACTGGATTATCTGGAGCAAGCCAACAAGAAATGATACGATTGGAAAAAGTTAAAGAATTTTTGGAAAGTGATGAGCACCTGGATTATTCTTGCGATGATTTAACCAAAGTTGCCAGTATGAATA
>JBBCIP010000339.1:0-18271 GCA_037189785.1 Alphaproteobacteria bacterium | reverse complement strand
CAAAATAACGGGCGAGCCTCAGCGCAGTGTCGGGTGTAATGGCACGTTTTCCATTGAAGATCTCGTTAAGGCGAGGGCGAGTAACACTGATTGCTTTCGCCAAAGCATAAACAGATAAACCTAGGGGTTTGAGAAATTCTTCTGAAAGAATTTCGCCCGGTGTGGGGATGGGTATATAGCGGCCCATTGTCATATCCTTTCTTAGTGGTAATCCACAATTTCAACGTTATAAGCATCGCCATTGCGCCATTCAAAGCATATACGAAATTGATCGTTTATGCGGATTGAGTGCTGGCCACGGCGATTGCCTTTCAGAGCTTCAAGATGATTTGCAGGTGGAATCCGGAGATCTGTTAGGTCACGGGCTGCATGGATTATCCGAAGTTTACGTAACGCAACCTTTGCGACTTCCTTCGAAATGGATTTGGTCTTTTGGCCATTCCAAACGCTTTCCGTCTGCTTGCTTTTGAAGCCTTTGATCATGGCGCGATAGTATCGCATTGCGGTACGCCTGTCAAGAAAGGAGTATCGCGCAGCGGTACGCTTTTAAGGTGTTGAAATGATAGACCGCAACATTCGCATGGAAACAGATAGCGCCGGTGTCAGACAGGCTACGAAGGAGGTCATAGGCAGCTCTTGCTAGTGGCAATGGCGGTTTCGGCTATTGGGATGCCCTTTGGGGATCAGACTGGAGCGGGTGAAGGGAATCGAACCCTCGTCTTAAGCTTGGGAAGCTTCTGCTCTACCATTGAGCTACACCCGCCCGGGGGGCGACGATGCCTCGGTTCTGGTCCGCGGCTCGGCCTCTCTCATAGCAAGTCTTTATCGATCAGGAAAGTGGAGATATGGGGCAATTGCCGGGGCCGCTATAGCGGCGGCAATGCTTGACCTGGGGGGTGGAACTGCCTAATGAAGATGGCGCGGCTATTTTAGCCGCAAACGGGTCCAAAATACTGAAAATTTTTGTAATAGGCAGTTCAATTTCTATGAAACGTAAAACTGGTTTCGATCGTAACAAAACATCCAAATGGCGGCTTGAGACACGATTGGTTCGTGCCGGCACCATGCGGAGCGAGTTTGGCGAAACCAACGAGGCCATTTTCATGACCTCGGGCTATGCCTATGACGCCGCCGAGGACGCCGCGGCCCGGTTCGCCGGGACACAGGACGGCTTTACCTATTCTCGGCTCAGGAACCCGACCGTGGCCATGTTTGAAGAACGCATGGCCATGATCGAAGGCGCCGAGGCAGCCCGGGCCACTGCCAGCGGTATGGCGGCGGTAACGGCGGCCATGCTGTGCCAGGTGCGGGCAGGCGATCATGTGGTCTCGGGCAAGGCTCTGTTCGGGTCATGCCGGTGGCTGATCGACAGCCTGTTGCCACGCTATGGCGTCGAGACGACCCTGATCGACGGGCGCGATAACGACGCCTGGGCCCGGGCGGTCAAATCCAATACCAAGGCGTTCTTTTTGGAAAGTCCGGCCAACCCGACCCTCGATATCGTCGATCTGAAGGCGGTTTGTGATATCGCCCATGCTGCCGGTGCCCGGGTTGTGGTTGATAACGTTTTCGCGACCCCGTTATTGCAACGGCCGCTTGAATACGGCGCGGACGTGGTGGTCTATTCCTCGACCAAGCATATCGACGGTCAGGGCCGCTGTTTGGGTGGCGTCATTTTGGGCGGGCAGGAGTTCATCAATGATCCGCTGTTGCCGTTTTTGCGCAATACGGGGCCGTCGCTGAGCCCGTTCAATGCTTGGGTCATGGTTAAGGGCCTTGAAACCCTGGATCTCCGTGTGCAGCGGATGAACGCCAATGCGGCGGCTGTGGCGGATTATCTGGCTGATCATACGGGGCTCGAACGGGTTCGTTATCCGGGCCGCAAGGATTTCGATCAGTATGACTTGGCCATGGCGCAGATGAACGGCGGTGGCGGCAATATTTTGACCGTGACTGTGCCCGGCGGCCGGGAAAATGCCTTTGCCTTGCTGAATGCACTTGAAATCATTGATATTTCTAACAACATTGGGGATGCAAAGAGCCTCATGACGCATCCGGCCAGCACCACCCATCAGGGCTTGGCGGCCGAGGTGCGAGAAGAGCTCGGAATTTCGGAAGGGATGCTGAGATTGTCGGTAGGGCTTGAGCATCCCGACGATCTGATTGAAGATTTGGGACAAGCGTTGCAGCGGATTGGGATCAAGGGCTAGCCCTGTACCGTCCGCGGTGAAAAGTAAAGAGGATGTCGTGGCACATAGTAGACGCGACCTGAAAAGTGCATATGCAGCCGTAACCCGCGATATTTTGGTGACGGTAGAGCCGTTTTTCCTGGACGATAAGTCGGAACCGGATGAATCCCGCTATGTTTGGGCCTATCACGTCCAAATTGAAAACCAGGGCGAGCGTGAGGTTAAGCTTGAAAGCCGGTATTGGCGCATAACCGACGGCTTTGGTCGGGTCCAAGAAGTGCGCGGCGACGGCGTGGTGGGGGAACAACCGGTCATTAAGCCCGGCGAAGCGTATGAGTACACCAGTGGCGCTCCACTCACGACCCCATCGGGGATCATGGGCGGGCGTTATTCAATGGTCATGCCCGACAGCGGCGAGCGATTCGAGGTGGAAATTCCAACATTTTCTCTCGATAGCCCGCATGATACGCGGTCGCTACACTAAGGAGCACAGTGTATGAGTCAAGATAGCCCCAAAGTTGCGAAGGTCATCCCCGCAAGTCAAGACAATCGGCCCAGCCGTCAGGACGCTGAGGAAGCGGTGCGCACCTTGCTGCGGTGGGCTGGTGACGATCCGTCGCGTGAAGGCTTGCGTGATACCCCGGCGCGCGTGGCGCGGGCCTATGAAGAATGGTTTGGGGGCTACGCTCAAGATCCTCAAGACTACCTGAGCCGCACCTTCGAGGAAGTCGAAGGCTATGATGAAATGGTGGTGTTGCGGGATATTCCATTTGAATCCCATTGCGAACATCATTTGGCCGCGATTATCGGTCGTGCCCATGTCGGCTATCTGCCAAGCAAGCGCGTCGTTGGTATTTCGAAATTGGCACGGGTGGTTGAAACCTATGCCAAGCGTCTTCAGGTTCAGGAAAAAATGACGGCCCAAGTGGCGTCCGCGATCCAAGACGTGTTGCAGCCCAAGGGTGTCGCGGTTGTGATCGAAGCCGCGCATCAGTGCATGACCACGCGCGGTGTCCACAAAAAAGGCGTGACCATGGTCACCAGCACAATGTTGGGCGCGTTCCGCGACGATGAAAAAACACGGCGGGAATTTTTGGCGGTGATCGGTAACCCGCAGTCACGCTACGAAGGCTGACCATAACGGCTAAACGGGCCGAGACATGGACGGGTAGGGAGGCTCAAGAGCTGTGCTGGATCTAAAACCCGTGCTGTTTATAAACGGGCTTATGCTGACCGTTTTGGGCGGCGGCATGATCATTCCAGCGTTGATCGACCTTGGCGTCTCCAATCCTGACTGGCAAGTATTTGCGGCAGCGGCCTTGACGACGATTTTCTGCGGTGTCGCTTTGCAATTGGCGAACCGCGGTGACGTACAGTCTCTTAGTGCCCGTCAGGGATTTTTATTAACGGTTCTGGCCTGGTTGGCGCTACCGGCATTTGGTGCTTTGCCGATCGCCTTTGCCGATCTTGATGCCAATTACACCGATGCCTATTTCGAAGCGATGTCGGGGTTGACGGCAACCGGTGCCACCGTGCTGACCGGACTTGACACGACACCCCCTGGTATTTTGATGTGGCGGGCATTGCTGAATTGGTTCGGCGGCGTCGGTATCATCGTCATGGCGTTGAGCGTGTTGCCCGCCTTGCAGGTAGCCGGTTATCAAATGTTCCGCATGGAATCTTCAGACAATTCCGAAAAAATTGTGCCGCGTGTCGCTCAGCTCGCCAATGTGGTCGCGATCGTTTATGTCGGTTTGACGGTGGTATGTTTGCTATCCTATTGGATTGCCGGCATGACATTTTTCGATGCGGTATGTCATGCTTTTGCCACCGTGTCGACCGGTGGATTTTCGACCTCCGATAAATCCCTGGCTGTTTATCCAAGCCCTTATTTGCATTGGATCGTCACCATTTTCATGGCCATGGCGGCGTTGCCGTTTACGCTATATTTTAAAGCGTTGCGTGGGCAGCCGATGGCATTACTGAAAGACAATCAAGTCCAACTATATTTTTCCTTGCTGGTCGGTTTCACCGTGCTTGTGACATTATGGTATTGGAAGACATTTGATGTTGACTTGATGACAGCGCTCAGCCATTCCGCGTTCAGTGTAACGGCGGTGATGACCGGCAGCGGGTTTGCCGTGACCGATTATCAGCTTTGGGGCTCGTTCGCGTTCGGTGTTTTTTTTATGATTACGTTTCTGGGCGGCTGCGCCGGATCAAGCGCGGGCGGCATCAAAATGTTTCGGATCTGGATTTTATTTTCTCTAACCCGAGCCCAATTACGCAAGTTGTTGCGGCCACACTCTTTGTTCGTCGCACGCTATAATGGTCGCCCGGTCGCACTTTCGACGGTCGGGTCGGTTGTCAGCTTTTTCTTTTTATTCATCGTCAGTTTTTTGGTGTTCACGATGCTGTTGATGGCGACTGGATTGGATTTGGTTACGGCAGCGTCCGGGGCGGCGACATCGCTTGCCAATGTCGGCCCGGGTTTGGGGGAAATCATTGGTCCAGCCGGGACATTTCAACCGCTGCCGGATACCGCCAAATGGATTTTATCATTGGCGATGATGATGGGGCGTTTGGAGCTTTATACAGTGCTGGTGCTGATGACACCGGCGTTTTGGCGCGATTAAGCGAAGTCCGACAATTTGAATTTATAAACTGTTTTACAAAATTCACAGGACGCCGTGATTTCGTCGTTTTCAACCATGGCTTGACGATCATCATCGCTGAACGATTGGATCACTTTTTCAAGCCGCGCCGCGCTGCAACGGCATTGATCCGCCAAATGCGCAGGGGAAAAAACGCGTACCCCGTCTTCGTGATAAAGACGGAACAACAAATCATGCAGCGAAAGTTTTGGATCTAACAATTCATCCGTTTTCAAACTGCCAAGCAAGGCCCGGGCCCGGGTCCAGTTTTCGTCCCGGTCTTCGGCACTTTGGCCGGTTGCGGTACCGCCTGTTTCCGGTAAATGGCGGATCAATAAACTACCAGCATGCCAGCGCAACCCGGTTTCCCCTTGAACGCGCCCGGCGCGGGTGACGATCTCTGCGGCGATTTGATCGGAATTCAAAAAATATGTGCGCGCACAATCATCCAATGATGTGCCTTCCAAAGCAACGATGCCTTGGTAGCGTTCGGTGTTGTTGCCTTGATCCAGGGTAAAGGCCAAATAGCCTTCGCCCATCAGGGTTTTTAAATCATGGGGGCCATCGCCCAAAGCAGCCAATGCGGCTTCATCAAAACGGGCATAGCCCCGCATGGACCCGCCGATGGATTGATGCGCACCATCGGCACCCGGTGCCGTGGCGAAATCCGCAACCAACAACGGGATTGCTCCATTGCCTTTTGCTTGGAAGGTAAAAATGCCTTCAAATTTCATCAGGCTGCCGAGCAAGGCGGTGATCGCCAACGCTTCGCCCAAAAGCTTTGACACAACATCCGGGTAGTTATGACGCGACAATATATTATCGACGACCGCATCAAGCCGCGTCACGCGGCCATTGATATCCCGTCCTTCAATGGTAAAGGGGACAACCACATCTTGATTGACCGGAGGTGTCGGTTCGCTCGGGGTCGACATTATTTTCTATGACTCAGTTCAGTTGTCCAAGGCACCATAGCAAAATACCTTTTTGCGCATGCAAACGGTTTTCTGCTTCATCCCAAATGACCGATTGCGGGCCATCCAAAACGTCGGCGCTGACTTCCTTGTCGCGATAAGCGGGCAAGCAATGCATGAAAATGGCGTCGGGGTTGGCTTTGTTCATCAGCGCGGCGTTGACTTGGTAACCTTTGAAGATCGCCATGCGTTGTTCCACATCGCTGTCCCCCATCGAGACCCAGGTGTCGGCGATCAAACAATCACTGCCATGGGCGGCTTCCGCAGGATCTTCGGTCAAATGGATATCGCCGCCATTGGCGCGAGCCCAGGTCACCGCTTCTGCCGCCGGTTCATAGCCTTTGGGGCAGGCGAGTTTTAATGTGCATCCGAATTGCGCGGCGGCATGAATCCACGATACCGCAACATTATTCCCATCGCCGATCCAGCTTACGGTGCGACCTTTGATATTGCCTTTGATTTCTTCAAATGTCATGACGTCGGCCATGACTTGGCACGGATGGGTTTTATCCGTCAGCGCATTGATAACCGGCACACTGGCGTGGCGCGCCAGTTCGACCAAGGCTTCGTGACTGTTGGCGCGCAGCATGATCGCATCCACATAGCGCGATAAAACTCGGGCGGTGTCCGACACCGCTTCACCGCGCCCCAATTGCATGTCGTTGCCTTGCATGACGATGGCGTGGCCGCCCAGTTGGTTCATGGCCATTTCAAACGACACGCGGGTCCGGGTCGATGATTTCTCAAAAATCATGGCAAGGGAATGCTGGCCCAGCGGTGCCCCGGCTTCAACCAAGCCTTTCGGTTTGCCCAGTCGGGCTTTTTTCATTGCGGCGGCGCGATCAATAATACGACGCAAGGTATCCGCCGGAATTTCATGTAAATCCAGGAAATGCCGAAGGGGCGAGCCTTGAGGCCGATCGGTCATTGTTTTTCCTTTCCGGAATTATCAGGCCACTTTGGTTGCCAAGGCTTTGGCGGTGGCATCAATAATCGCGATCGCTTCGTCCACATGACTGCGATCAATGATCAGGGGCGGTAGAATGCGCAACACATTGTGCCCCGCAACCGCCATCAGCAAGCCACGCTCGCGCGCGGCGACAACAAATGTACCAGGGTCGATTGTCAGTTTTAAGCCGATCAACAAACCGCGTCCGCGCAGGCCTTCGATGATCTCGGGATAACGATCCGCGAGCTTGGCAAGCTCCGCTCGGAAGTAATCTGCGGTGGCGTTTACACTGTCCAAAAAGCCCGGTGCCGTGATGACATCCAGCACGGCGTTGCCGGCGGCCATGGCCAACGGATTGCCGCCATAGGTCGAGCCATGGCTGCCAAGCACCATACCTTGGGCCGCATGGGCCGTCGCCAAGCATGCCCCCAACGGGAAGCCGCCGCCGATGCCTTTGGCGATCGCCATAATATCCGGTGTGATCCCGGCATATTCGTGATCGAACAACTTTCCGGTCCGTCCCATGCCGCATTGGATTTCATCCAGGATCAACAGCAGGCCATGCTTATCGGCCAAAGCCCGCAATCCTTGCATGAATTCTGCGCTGGCGGCACGAATACCACCTTCGCCTTGGATCGGCTCAATCAAGAATGCCGCCGTTTCCGGTGTGATGGCTGCTTCCGCTGCAGCTAGATCACCAAACACAATGCTGTCGAAGCCGTCGATTTTCGGGCCGAAGCCCTTGAGCATCTTTTCCTGGCCTGAGGCAGCAATCCCGGCCAAGGTCCGGCCATGAAACGCATCCTCAAAAGAAATAATGCGGAACCGTTCCGGGTGTCCGGTATGGCTTTGGAATTTGCGCGCCATCTTGATCGCACATTCAATTGCCTCGGCGCCTGAATTCGTAAAAAACATGGTGTCGGCAAAGGTCAATTGTGACAACCGTTCGGCCAGCTTTTCTTGGCCGGGAATGCGAAACAGGTTCGAGGTATGCCACAGCGTCTCGGCCTGGGTCTTGATTGCTTGGACCAGGGCCGGGTGGCAATGGCCAAGACAATTGACGGCGACACCGGCTATGAAATCCAGATATTTCCGGCCGTTTTCATCATATAGATAAGGGCCTTCGCCACGGGCCACGCGCAAATCGGCTCGGGCATAGGTCGGTAGGACCGGCGGGGTGAGCGATTCGGACGGGCTATCGGGGCGACTGTTCTTCATCTCGGTAAACCTTATAACGGACCTTGAAAAGCCGGGGATTATGTCGATGCACCCTACCAAAGTCAATGCCCGCAAAGGCCCTTACCGCTGCCCGTCTGCAGTTAATTTTCCGCTATGCTTTGACTTTATAGCCGCTGCGGATCAGGGCATAGGACCAAAGCCATAAAACAATGTTTAACCCCAGTGTTCCCACCACTCCGGCAACAAGCGATCCATCGGCATGACCGGTGATGCCATAGCGGAAGCCATCAATCAGATAAAAAAACGGATTGATTTGACTGATGGTGTGCCAAATACCGGGAAGGCGGTCGATGGTGTAAAACGTGCCCGACAGAAATGACAGGGGTGTGACAACAAAATTGGTGATGGCAGCCGCATGATCGAACTTTTCCGACCATAACCCCGTCAAAATGCCGATCAAAGACAGCATCGCCGATGCAGAAAGCGAGAAAAACAACACGGCCCAGAAATGGCTGATGCCCAATGGTACGAATGGTAACATGCACAGCCAAACGGCGGCGCCACAGATCATGCCGCGGGTCATCCCGCCCAAAACATAGGCCCAGGTCATCTCCCCGGCACTCAACGGCGGCATCAGAACATCAACGATATTGCCCTGAACCTTGGCAATGACGATGGACGACGACGTATTGGCGAAGGCGTTCTGGATGATCGTCATCACGATCAAACCGGGGGCCAAAAAGACTTCAAATGGCACGCCGCCGATGACGCGGCCGTGACCGCCCAATGCCAAGCTGAAAATAGCCAGGAATAATAATGTGGTGACCACCGGCGCCAAGACGGTTTGGGTGCCGACTTTGAAGAAACGCCGGACTTCTTTCAAATACATGGTCCAAAAACCGAGCCAATTCACGGGACCCATACGGCGCCCCATCCTGAGGAGCGTAGGGTCGGTGGTGATGGCTGTTGGTATACCTTGGCCCGATGTGGGTTTTGATGTGGCCATAGCGGGAACTCATAAAAGGCGAAACACGGTGTCTACGGTGATCAGTCATAAACCTATGGGCTTTTATAATCCATGGGCTTTTATAATCCCCGGGCTTTTAAAACCTATAGGACGATCCGCTCTGTAATCCGGGCGGTTTCGTAAGGCAATGACCCTTAATATTTGCCGGTTTCGGCTGTCGAAGTAAAAGCGAACGCTACCCTCGATTGCTCTTTATAGAGTTTGCATTCTTTGTTAACCTATTAACGTTTTGTTAAGGGTGTCAGAGAAGGGGAAACATATGACCCGCCGTGGTTTATACGGGCTCCTTGCCCGTGGTTGCGTTCTAGTAGCTTTAATGATCGGTGGTTTGAGCCAAGCCGCTTTGGCTGGTCCGTTCAGCCAGTTGGTGGTGTTTGGCGACAGCTTGTCCGATAATGGCAATCTCTATGCGGCTTCGGGGGGGACAGACCCTTTAAGCCCACCTTACTATAATGGCCGGTTTTCCAACGGTCCGGTGTGGAGCGATGTGGTGCAAAGCCGGACCGGTGTGACCGTTCAGAACTATGCCTATGGTGGAGCGACCAGCGGCACCGATAACGTCGCAAGTTCATTTCCTGGCCAATATCCAGGCTTACAACAACAAATCCAAAGTTTCGCCTTGGCCAATGCGGCCGTTGCAGACCCCAACGCTTTATATGTCGTGTGGGCCGGATCTAATGACTTTATCTTCCTAGATCCTGGTGCCGGGCCGGCTGCGGTTGCCGCCTTGGTCGAGGAGGTTATTACGAACATTATCGTCGCCGTCGGCTCCCTGAAAGCCATGGGCGCCCAGAACATCGTTGTCGGCATGTTGCCTGATCTTGGTTTGACACCGCGGGCGCAAGATCTTGGGGTTGGGGCTGCCTTGACGGAGTTGTCGGCGACCGTGAATGCCGGTTTAGCCTCGATCTTGCCGATGGTGGTTGGTGATGTTGACTTTTTCGATGCCTTCGCCGCATTGAATAATATCGTTGGCAATGCAGCGGCTTTCGGCTTCACCAATGTTTCGGATGCCTGCTTGAACATTGCCGGGCCATCAATTTGTAGCGATCCGGACAGCTATGTGTTCTGGGATAGTATCCACCCCACGGCCGGTGTTCATCAGATCATTGCCGAGCACTTCATGACCTATTTGGTTTCGGTTCCGATGGCTGCCGGATTCCTTCTTTTGGGCTTCGTCATCATCGGCATGCGTCGCCAATTTGCGGCTCTTGCTGCTGTCAGGGCTTGATTTTACGGGCTCAGGCCATTAGCTAAGCACATGGTGTAGGCGCTGTTCTGCACCATGTGTTGTTTATGGATAAGCCGCCGACCGCGAGAGGATGTAATATGAGCTGGACCGATGACCGTATCGCTCTTCTCAAGGAATTATGGGAAAAAGGCCTCAGCGCCAGCCAAATCGCTGGTGAATTGGGGGGCGTGACCCGTAATGCCGTGATCGGTAAAGCGCACCGCATGGGGCTGTCGTCGCGTCCGTCTCCGGTTAAGGGTGATTCGGCCCCGAAAGCTGCCCGGCCCGCGCCGACCCGCAAGGCAGCGGAAAAGAAACCGGCCAAGACCCGGGTGACCCTGTTGGATTTGACCGAACGGATGTGCAAATGGCCGATCGGCCATCCTGGGGAACCGGATTTCCATTTTTGCGGCAAGCCTTCGGAATCTGGGGTGCCTTATTGTGCCGACCATTGCGCTCAGGCTTATCAAGCGCAAACGTCCCGTCGCGACCGCCGTTTGAACCAACGGCGTATGTTGCCGGCCCAAGTGCGCTAACGGCCTAATTTTTCATACGATTTCATTATCATGAGCGTCATTGCCGGGCTTGACCCGGCAATTTGCTTTTTGCGCCTGCGTTTGAGGTCACAGAGATGACCGTGGACAAGCCTGGTGGACAAGCCCGGTCATGACAGGAGGGGAAATTGGTAATGAGGAAGACAAAGTCCAGGCTTTAGGCCGCCTTTTCTGTCCAAACCCGGGCTAGGGACTTGGAAACCGACTCAGACACAGGCTCAAGGGCCTTTTGACTGACGTCGACGCTGATCGCATGCAGTTCCTGGACATGATCCGTAAATGCTTTGAACGATTCCTGCATATAGCGATGCTGTATTTCTAAGGCTTCCGGTATGCTGTGGGCACCAAGCAACGCTTTGGAAGTCGCCATGTTCTGATCAAAAGCTTGTTTTGCAAAGGTTTGAACCACTTGGCTGACTGCGGCAAAGCCGCTTGTCGCTGCTGAGCGGGAGCTTTCAACCACACGGGTAATTTCATCGCCAGCCAATTTGAGATCAGCTAGGCTGGTTTGAAATTGTGTTAAGCCGTCCCCAGTTTCCGAAAACAGATTTTTGACATTGGTTTGCCAGTCTTCGATGAACGACGTCACGACGTCGACTTGTTCCGCAACATCCGGATAAGGCAGATCCTTAATGGGGGCTTCAATCGTTGCCGGTTCTTCTGTAGATATTTTTTCTACAGCTATATCAAGGGTTTCTTGAGCAGCTTGGGCGACAGTCTCGGCGTCCTTTTTGGTCGCACGCTTGGTCGGGGCTTTTGCGCTGGTGTCTTTGCTCATAAGCATCCTCGTATGGTTCGAGACAAAGCTGGGATAGGTCATTATAGGCCCCGAATATAAGCGGCGCAATATTTATGTTGCGTTGCAACAAAAGTGTCAAAATTTCAAGGTGTTGTGAAATTACGTCATCAAAACTGTTCCCAAATCGGGTACTCTTATCAAATGCCGAAATAGGGTATGCTCAACAAAAAGCACGAAAAAATTTAGATTGGGAACCAGAGATGTCTACACAACAATCCTATGTGCATGGCGCAAGCGAGACGCCATTGCTCTATAAAACGATTGGTCAGGCTTTGCGCGATGCGGTCGACAAATGGGGGGATCGCGAAGCGCTGATCGTTCGTCATCAGAACTTGCGTTATACCTACAATGATCTGTATCGCGAGGCTGAAGGCTTTGCAGCCGGGTTGCTTGCACTTGGTCTTACACGTGGCGACCGCGTTGGCATTTGGGCGCCCAACTGTGCCGAATGGACAATCACGCAATTTGCGACCGCTTTGGCTGGTATTGTTTTGGTCAATATCAATCCGGCCTATCGCACGAATGAACTGGAATACGCGCTGAACAAAGTCGGTGCCAAAGCATTGGTCACAGCGTCGACGTTTAAAACCAGTAATTATATTTCCATGTTGCGGGACCTGGCGCCGGAATTGGATCGGTCCCAACCCGGTGCGTTGCATGCAGCGCGTTTGCCGCATTTAAAAACTGTTATCCGCATCGGAGCTGACCGTGTGCCCGGTTGTTACGCGTTTACAGATGTTGCCGGTCTTGCCGGTGGGGCTGAGCGTGATCGCTTGGCCGAGCTTGCACCAGAGCTAACGCCGGATGATCCGATCAATATTCAGTTTACATCGGGCACGACGGGCCGTCCGAAAGGCGCGACGCTGACCCATCATAATATTTTGAACAATGGCTATTTCTTGGGCGAAGCCATGCGCTTCACCGAGCACGACCGGTTGTGTATTCCGGTGCCGCTCTATCATTGTTTCGGCATGGTGATGGGCAATTTAAATTGTCTGACCCATGGTTCCGCGATGATCTATCCAAGCGATGCGTTCGATCCACAAGCCGTTCTTGAAACGGTTGACGCTGAAAAATGCACGGCACTTTATGGTGTGCCGACCATGTTCATTGCTGTATTGGATCATCCGGATCGTGAAAAATACAATGTGTCGAATTTACGCACGGGGGTGATGGCGGGTGCGCCGTGCCCGATTGAAGTGATGCGTCGCGTCGTTGATAAACTTCATATGGATGATGTGACGATCGCCTATGGGATGACGGAAACAAGCCCAGTCAGTTTCCAATCCAGCATTGACGACCCGCTGGAGAAACGCGTTACCACTGTCGGGCGTATCCATCCCCATGTAGAAGTCAAAGTGGTCGATGCGGAAGGCCGTGTCACGCCGCGCGGTGTGCAGGGTGAAATATTGACCCGTGGCTATTCCGTGATGCTTGGCTATTGGGATGATCCCGAGAAAACGGCGGAGTCCATCGACCATGGGCGTTGGATGCATACCGGTGATCTTGGTGTGATTGACGAAGATGGATACTGCCGCATTGTCGGCCGTGTCAAAGATATGGTGATCCGTGGCGGTGACAATGTTTATCCGCGCGAAATCGAAGAGTATCTGTATAGCCATCCGAAGATTGCCGATGCGCAGGTGTTCGGTGTTCCCGATCATAAATACGGCGAAGAAATCTGTGTCTGGGTCAAGCTGAAAGCCGGGGAAGTTGCTACGGCTGATGATATCACAGGTTTCTGTAAAGGACAGATCGCGCATTACAAAGTTCCACGCTACGTGCGGTTTGTCGATGCGTTCCCAATGACGGTAACCGGGAAAATCCAGAAATTCGTCATGCGTGATGAAATGATCAAAGAATTGGCTTTGGTGATTGAACAAACCGCCTAATGCCGAGCGTAAGAAAACACCCCTGACGATCATCTATAGTCAGGGGTGTTTTTTTGATTAATACGGCAAAGCCTACAACTGATCGATCAATGCTGAAATTGCATCAAGATTGGCGCGGCCAAGGATTTTAGCACGGGCCGGTGACCAGCCGTATACCGGATCCGATGTTCCGGTTGTATCTTTGAACGGTTGTTCAAAGGTCAAAGCAAGACAGCCGAAGCGCTCCGCCACCCAATTGTTACAAATGCGCAGATCGGCTTTGCCTGCGGCGGCTTTGGGGTAACCGAATTTTGTTTGGAAATCCGGGCTGGCTTTCAGTAAGGCATCTTCAAACACCGCATTCAATGCGGTTTGTTTGTCGTTCAACGATGGAATGCCATGCGGAAAGGCAATAAAATTATGCGGAAGTTCTTCGTCTCCATGGACATCCAAGCAAAAATCGACGCCGTGATTTTCCATCAATTGACGAACATAATAAACTTCGGGACTTTTTTCGAGGCTCGGGGTTTCCCACTCTCTGTTCAAATTGCTGCCGACCGCATTGGTGCGCAAATGCCCGCGTTTTGAGCCATCGGGGTTCATGTTGGGGACGATATGGAAAACGGCTTTATCCAACAAACGGCGAGCGATCGGATCGTGGCGATCCAATAACCGGTCCAATAAACCTTCGATAAACCATTCCGCCATGGTTTCACCCGGATGTTGGCGGCCGATGACCCAGATTTTCTTTGCTGACGCATGAGTACTGCCGACGGTCAGAACATCCATATCCTGACCGTCCAAGGTACGACCGGGCACAGTCAAACGCACGCGGCTGTCCTGGAGGCAGCGGCCGATCAGATCGGCATGTCGTTCCATGGAATAGGGGGCAAAATAAGCATAATAAACGGCATCGCGATCAGGGCGGTGACGGATCGTCAAAACGCCGTCACGATAGGTGGTGTTGACGCGAAACCAAGTTTGGCGATCATAAGAGGCGACGGCTTGGTAGTTTGTGAACCCGGGCGCGTAGGCTGCGCCCCCGGCATTGGTGATTTTCATCACACATTCTTCACCACGTGCACCACTGAGGCGAAAATAGAACCACTGATAAAAGTCGGAACCGGTGTCTTTGCGAATTTCTAAAGTGATTTGGTCGGTTTGCTCAATTGACTGAACGACAATATTGCCGCCGTCGAAGGCGTCGGTCACACAAATACTCAAGACTAGCCCCCTTGCATTATTGATTTTGAATAGAAAGGGTAACGGCTTCCGTGACGTCCTGCAACGGGCTTGATGCTGTTTCATTGATTGTTTGATCTGGGGGCTATGGCATTTCGCATTGCACAGCTGAACAGCATAAATGGCTTAGCCTGGGGTTTAAACTGGGTTTAGCCTGGCCAGGCTCGCTCCAGAATAGCATCGATATTCAAGCCGTCCGGCAGGGCGCCATAGGCTCGACCGCGATCACCGGCAACCCGCGTTTGGACAAAGGCATCGGCGATGCTCGGCGGGGCATAGCGCGCCAACAGGGAGGCTTGAAGGGCAATGGCCATGCGTTCCACAATCCGGCGGGCTTGAGGTTCTAGGGCTGCCGGGCGGGTCCACAAATCCTGCAATAGCGAAATTTCGTGGTCCAAGGCTGCGTAATCGCCTTTGGCTTTCTTCATTTCCGTGAACACAGCCTCAAGCGCATCCGGTTCTTTGCTACCGGTCCGGAGCACATCCAGGCAAATCACATTGCCGGACCCTTCCCAGATGCTATTCAGCGGTGCTTCGCGATAAAGCCGGGCCAGGATCCCTTCTTCCACATAGCCAATGCCCCCCAGACATTCCATGGCTTCATAAGTGAATTCCGGGGCGCGTTTGTTGATATGATATTTGGCGGTGGCCACCGCGATCCGCGCAAAGGCCGTGTCCTGGTCGTCATAGGCCCGGGCAACCCGGAACAGCAAGCTTACGGCGGCTTCCACTTCCAAAGCCATATCCGCTAAAACAGCGCGCATCAACGGTTGATCGATCAGCTTCTTTTGAAACGCGATCCGATAACGGGTGTGGTGAATGGCTTGAACCAAGGCTTGCCGCATCAGTGCAGTGGGCGCCATCGCCGTATCAAGCCGGGTGTGATGCACCATGTCGATTATGGTCGGCACCCCGCGGCCTTCTTCACCGACCCTATACCCCCAGGTGTTGTTGTATTCAATCTCGCTCGAGGCATTGGACCAGTTACCGAGTTTATCTTTGAGCCGTTGGATGAAAAACGGATTGCGGCTACCATCGGGACGCCAGCGCGGCACAAAGAAACAAGTCAGCCCTTTGTCCGCCTGCGCCAAGGTTAGGAAGGCATCGGACATCGGGGCTGAACAAAACCATTTATGGCCGGTCAAACTATACCAGCCATCGGTCAGGGCCACGGCTCGGGTCGTATTGGCGCGCACGTCGGACCCGCCTTGTTTCTCGGTCATGGCCATGCCCATGGTGGCACCCGATTTGTCGGCCACCGGGGCGACCACAGGATCATAGATAGTCGACAGCAGCTTCGGCTCCCATTCGGCGGCGAGTTCGGGCGCATGGCGTATGGCCGGGACCGCCGCGTAGGTCATAGTGAGCGGGCAGCACGCGCCGCCTTCGACCTGGGCAAAAAGATATTCAAGCGCGGTATGGGCGACATGGCCACCGTCTGCCGCGGTCCAAGCGATGGATGGAATCCCGAACCCCACCCCCAAAGCCATTAGCTGGTGATAGGCCGGGTGAAAATTCACTTCGTCAATGCGACGGCCATAGCGATCAAAAGTTTGAAGCTGGGGCTTCATTTTATTGGCAGTATCCGCGGCTTCATAGGTCTCGCTCCGCCCCATGATGGCCCCAAGACCATGGAGTTTATCGATCGCAAAGCTGCCGCCATTGCGTTTGATGGCATCCTGGAGCGGGGGATCGATATCGTAAAGATTGATATCGGCCAAGATCGGCGGTTGATTGGTCACATGATGGGTCGGCAGTTCGGTCAACGGGCTGCGTGGGGTCATGGCCGCTCCTTGGTGTGCAAAATCCTTGGATTGGGGAACAACGACATAACAATAAGGCTCTTAGCCCGTTTATGCCTAGACCTATTGATGACGGCTTGACGCTGGGTACATTTTCTGGCCCTTTTCAGATGAGCTAAAATGTGGTTTCAAGTGGTGAACAGGGGATCGGTATTTATGAAAAGCTTTTTTGGCCATCCACCCGGACTAGCCATTTGTTTTATGACCGAGACCTGGGAGCGGTTCAGCTTTTACGGCATGAAGGCGCTTTTGGCACTCTATTTGGCCAAGCATTTTCTGTTCGGAGACCACGCAAGCTTTGCGGTTTTTGGCGCCTATGCCGCGCTCGTCTATGTCGGGCCGGTGATTGGTGGGTACATAGCGGACCGCTACCTTGGCTTTCGCAAGGCGGTGACTTTGGGGGCCATTTTGTTGGTTATCGGTCACCTTGGGATGGCTTTGGAAGGCGCACCGGCAGTGGAAAGCAGTGGCGTTGTGGTTCGTGATCCATTTTATTTACAGGCATTTTATCTATCCCTGGCGTTCATCATCGTCGGCGTCGGTTTTTTGAAGCCGAATATTTCGACGATCGTTGGCGCGTTGTATCAGCAGGATGATCCACGCCGCGATTCCGGATTTACAATTTTTTACATGGGGATCAACCTTGGGTCATTCCTTGCCACGATATTATGCGGGTATCTGGGCGAAACCTACGGCTGGAAATACGGCTTCGGTCTGGCGGGGTTGGGCATGCTGTTCGGCTTGCTGACATTCCTATGGGGTCAAAAATATCTCGAAGGCCATGCCGAGCCGCCGGCACCCGACGACTTAAAGAAACGTTCCCCGATTGGGTTGTCGGTCGAGTGGACGATTTATCTCGGCGCAGTGGCGGCCATCGGAGCCGCATGGTTCATGGTCCAAAGCTTTGATCTTTTGGGCAATATGCTCAGTGTCTTTAGCGCTGTTGTCGTCGCTGCTATTTTGTATTTCTGTTTCTTCCGCTGTACGCCGGTTGAACGAGATCGGATGCTGGTGGCGCTTATTCTAACGTTGTTCTCTGTGCTGTTTTGGGCTTTGTTCGAGCAAGCGGGCAGCTCCATGACGTTTTTTGCGGACCGCAATGTGGATCGTGTGGTTTTCGGCATGGATATCAAGGCATCGCAAGTACAATCGCTCAATCCGATGTTTATTATTCTCTTTGCTCCGGTCTTTGCGGCGTTATGGATTGGTCTTGCTAAAAAGGGCTGGGAGCCGAGCACGCCGGTTAAATTCGCCTTGGGCATTATACAAGCCGGTCTAGGCTTTTTGATCCTGGTGTATGGGATGCAATTTGCTGATGGAAATGCCCAAGTAGCATTCATTTGGATCGCTCTTGCCTATTTATTACACACAACGGGCGAGCTTTGCGTGTCACCGGTCGGGTTGTCGATGATAACGAAATTATCAGTCCAACGCGTCGTCGGGTTAATGATGGGAATTTGGTTCTTATCGTCTGCGGCAGCACAATATATTGCATCGCTGATTGCTCAAGGAACAAGTATTGAGACAGCCGAGGGACAAGCGTTTGATCCACATGCCGCCCTGGCCTCTTACCACGCTGTTTTTGAATATATCGGTTATGTCGGGGTTGGTGTCGGCATCATTTTATTGCTGACGAGCCCCATTCTGAAAAAACGCATGCACGGGATTCACTAACAATAAATTGGCCTGAACCTTGCTTATCTCCTGACTGTAACAATTTTGGGAGTTAGGGGTATGGTGCGTGTTAAATCTCTTTTTTTAAGCATAGCGCTGCTATGTCTACCAGCATCGGTGGTTCAG
>JBBCIP010000338.1:0-5632 GCA_037189785.1 Alphaproteobacteria bacterium | reverse complement strand
TCTGGGTTACCTTTTTAAAATATTCCTCAAAACAATAAGCGACCGCATCTTCCGTGGCGCTTCCATTCGGAAGATAAATAAGGGCAGTTCCCTCCCCATAAGTTAGTGCCGCTTGCCTAACAATATCATAGGGCGTATGGGCTTTAAGACGCTCAAAGAGCGGTATAGCCTCGATCGTTTCGATATCATTTAGGGATGCATAAGGCAGCAAAGCATCGGTCATTTCAATCCCCTCAAAGACGCAAATAGCCACCATCTTTTAATTATATTTGGTAAGCTATGCCACATATCAAATATGTCAGACTATTCCTTAAAAGATAGCCCAATAAACTTATTGAATGAATAGTGAACCTGCCTAAATTAGATTTATTTATATGTCTTAAGGCGATTTTATCTGAACATTGATCAAGACAAAAAATTATCTATCTTTTCAAACAGGCAAAGTATTTAAGGCACAGTAAGCGCCGCGATGGAATATCAACGGCTGCCCTTCGCTTGCAGAAAAATGTTTCACATCACCAATAAGAATAAGATGATCCCCACCATCATATCTTGCGTGTACTGCACACTCAAAATGCGCCAATGCATCCTCTAGATATAACGGTCCCAACATGGATTGCCGACAAGCGACATTTTGAAACTTGTTATCTGACGCTTTCGCAAATTGTGCGGAAAGATGTTTCTGATTATTGTTCAAAATGCTAATTGTAAAACTCGGCGATTCTGCGAAGGCCTGAAAACTAGGAGACGTTCGCGCAATACTCCATAAAACCAAAGGCGGCTCCAATGACACGGAACTAAAGGAGTTTATGGTCATGCCATAATCACAACCCCGGTGATCTTTAGTCATTACCACAGCAATTCCTGTTGCAAATTGACCAAGAACTTTGCGCAAAGCCAAAGATCGCAAAGTCTGATTATCATTGCCGGTTCTTTGTGTCACACTATGCCTCACGACAATAGATTGCTAAAAACGCTTTTATGCCTTGCTTTATACCCTGGTCGATTTGCCCTTTGCTCAAAGGCTTTTCCGGCATAAATAACATGATCGTTCTTTGCGGATTTAATGTTAGACCCCAAAAATGGTGAGCAGCCACGATCAGATTATCAATCTGCAAATCTTTGCGTTTCACAAAAATACTCAGATAGTTCTTGATACCTTCCAAAGCCGCCTCCGGACCAGCCTCGTAATATAAGGCCCCAAGTTTAGGGAAACGCTGAGCCTCTCCCATAGCCAATCTATGTACCGCAAGCATCGTCGGATCAAGCATAACGGCCCCATAATTCTGGGCGAATCTATATAGCGCCGCCTCCACCGTCATACTATCAGGAATAGCTTCTTTCGTCGGAACAAGAATTCTATCGGCAATATTACGAATGATCGCAATGAACAATGCTTCTTTGCTATCGAAATAATTATAGATTGTTGGCTTAGAAACACCTGCGGCTTGAGCAATACCATCAATACTCGCCCCATGAAAGCCATGGTCGAGAAAGACTTTCATCGCCCCCGAAAGAATTTGTTCTCTCTTTTCCACACTTCTTAAATTCTGGGCTTGCTTTTCACCACCATTATCTTTTTGCGATTTTCGGGCATCTATCGTTCTTTTCGGCATTTTCTTTACCTCTAACGCATCGGTCGATCTTATTATGCGCTATTTATCGTATAATCCATGTCTTTTCCAGCACCAAGCCGATGTAAAAAGGTTAATACGGCAGCGTTAAAATATAAAGGGTTTTCGATGTTAGACAGATGCCCAGCATTCGGAATAATTGTAAGCTCTGCCGACGGTATACGCTGTGATAAACGTACCATATCTTCAACCGTGATAAGCTGATCATCTTCTGCTGCGACCAAATGAATTGGTACATCTATTTCCGCTGGGTCCAATCCCATTCTATGACGCGCCACCGCTTCGATTGCTTTCAAATACGATTGCTTTCTGAGGCTAGATAAACTTGCTACTAATTCCTCACGACTTTCTGCGGTCGCATTCTTTCCGATCAATCCATCTGCCACGTCTTCAGCAATGTGTTTGGGATCTAATCCATTCAGCAGTGGCGTCTGCCGGGACTTTAAAAATGCATCAATTGTTTCTTCTGAGAGCTCGTTAATACCAATTGTCGCAGAACAAATTGTTAAACTTTTGACGCGATCTGGAAAACGATGATAAAAATCAAAAGCAATCGCCCCACCCATAGACAGTCCGACAAGATGAATCTGTCGATAGGAAAAATGCTCGATTATCCGCAGAATATCGTTACACAAATCAGCGAAGGTCAGTGCCCCATCATAGTCTTCACTTTCCCCGTATCCTCTGGCATCCCAAGCAATGCTATGAAAATAATGACTAAAATGCTCAAGCTGTCGCAGCCAATTCTGAGCATTCCCGCCTATACCATGAAGAAACAAACACCCCTCGCCTTGCCCCATGTGAAGCACACGTAACTTCGGTATAGTCTGGATAATTGTGCTTATAATCGCTGACAACCCATACTCCTATAGAACAACTCTGTTATTTTTTGCGGATAGTATGTTTCCCAAAGCGTCTATGCCCCGCTGGAACACACCTATGGAAAATGATTTGAATTGATCCTCTAATCCGACAGGCACGGAATAGGTGGCCGACCAACAAACAATTGTCTGATGAGTGGCGGGCGTTAATTTGATCACCCCGCGATAATCCGTAATAGGGGCAGGACTATCGAGTAATGTATATATCAGTTCATATGTTTCATTTGATAATTCCAATAATTTTTCGCGCACGCAACCGTCCAGGCCGTGCATGGTCATCGATCGTATCGCTCCGACGATTGATGGCTCGTTCTGGGGATCCAAAGCACATGTGGCCACATCGGGATGCCATATCGCCAAACCACCAAAATCACGGACTACGGCCCAAACAGCAGATATCGGGGCATCTATTGCTTGCTCGACAACCACATTGATCATACCATAAACCTATTGTGATTTTGCCACGGCTTTCGGTGGTAATGGGGGTACGGGATCATAGTCCTCACCTTCTTCATAAAGACAAGCTAACCCTAAGAAGGTCGTGCAAATTTCCGCCGTATACGGCAGCATCAAAGAACCACACCGGCTATCCCGATACAGACGCTCCAATGGCAAACTCCGCAACATCGATTGCCCACCACAAGTGCGAATAGCCAGACGACAAATATCATTGCAATATTCCATTACGGTATATTGGCAGGCATACAGCCTCATAATGTCATTTTTATCAGGGCTACCTTTTGCGTCACTGATGGCGCGATGAAAGACACTCCATGCCTGATGGAGCTTAATATACATCTCGGCCATAGCAGCTTGCTTGGTCGGCCATGCTCGGCGTTTAATCGGGGGCATTCCTTCGACCTCACCCCGTAAATATGCACGGGTAAAATCATAAGCCGCTTGTGCTGTTCCCATGTAGGACGGCGTCAATGTCATATACATATGCGGCCAAACAATCTGGCCGTGGTAATATGCCCCTTTCGGCATGATCGCTTCAGAATAGGGTACAAAGACATTATCCAAGATCAACGTTCGCGACACTGTCCCCCGCATACCCAACGGATCCCATGAACCTGTCACGCTAAATCCGGGTGTATCTTTATGCAGGGCTACATAAAGCGTGTTATCAAAATACAATTCCCCGTCTTCGGCAACTTCTGTGCAAACGATCCCGTAATAGTCCGCCGATCCCGATAATGATGCAAAAACTTTCTTGCCCGTGATATACCAACCACCATCGCCACGAATGGCGCGCGTAGAAAATGGTTTAGCCATCCAATTCTCACCCGTTTCCGAAAATGGTTGCGAGTATATTTTGCCTTCCTCAACCACACGCCTGAAATGCCGAACCTTTAATTTTTCGTGTTCGGCCTTCTGCTCATCGGATATGGGGAAATCATTGATCATCTGTGCATTCCACATCATGGCGCAGCTATGCATGTTGAATGTTAAGGCCGTGGCCCCACAATGGCGACCGATTTCCGCAGCGACCAACATATAGGTTTGATAGTCTGCACCCAATCCGCCGTATTCCTTAGGAATACATAACTTCAAAAACCCCGCGTCACGCATATCATTATAGTTTTCGATTGGAAATTCGGCTTCCCGATCATAATGGGCCGCACGTTTCGCAAATTTTTCCCGCCCCAGTTCTCCGGCCAGATTGATTAGATTTTGCTGTTCATCCGTGAGATTAAAATGCATGACTATTCCTCTACCATGTCACTCGGAACATGGGTTCTATAAATTCTGATCCGCGTCTTGTTATTTGGAGCGGGGTTCTTGATCCCAGGGCAGATGAATTCGATCATTATTCTGATCTTCAACAATAACCGGCGCCATTGTCAGAAAACCAAATCCGGTAACCGGCTCATTGCCTGTGTTGATGATCTGATGCAAGACATTCGGTGGAATAATCATGACTGACTGTGGCCCGAAATGATAATCCTTACCCTCGCACGTACAAACTCCAGTTCCAGTCAGGACAATGACAACTTCTTCACAGTTATGTTTATGGAGCGGTGTCGCACCACCAGGCTCGGCAATTTGGGTCCACACTTCACCTTGTGTCATACCATCACGCGGCCCAGCCAAAGTGCGATGTTTTAACCCAGGTAATTCGAGTTGTGGTATATCGGCAATGTTAATGACTTGCATGAGATATCCTTTTCTTGTGGCGAGACTAACGGGTCAGAAAACCACCATCGACATTCAAACAACTACCGGTTACAAAACTTGCGGCGGACGTACTGAACCAAAGTACTGCTTGCGCAATTTCATCAGGACGCCCTAAACGACCAACCGGATGCAATGATTCTAGGTATCCCATTTCTTGCGTATCCAGAACCTCAGCAATCAGTGGGGTTTTGATAAGACCCGGCAAAATGGCATTTACCCTAATCCCTTGTTTTGCATAATCTAATGCAGCACTTTTGGTCAAACCGGCAACACCATGTTTGGCCGCTGTATAAGCAGGCGTTCCTTCGAGAGTAATACAGGCCGCAATAGATGCAATGTTCACAATTGCCCCACCCCCTGTTTTCTGCATAGCCGGAATTTGCGTGCGCAATCCATAAAACACCCCGGTGAGATTGATATCAATCGCATCATGCCAAAGTTCCAGTGGGTAATCGACCAACGGATAGCGCGCGCCGGGGATACCTGCATTATTACAGGCAACATCTAAACGGCCATAATGGTTGATCGCCGCTGCGACCAATTGCTCGTGATCGTCAAGCTTCCGAACATTGCAACTTTGGAAAATAGCATCGCCGCCACAGCGTTTAATAGCGGTGACCGTATCTTGTCCTCCCGCAACATTAATATCGGATACAACAACTTTCGCACCGGCCTTAGCATAGGCCAAAGCCACTTCATATCCGATGCCCGAAGCGGCCCCTGTTACGATAGCAACTTTATCTTTTAACATCGGACAACTTTCCTAATATTTGATTTGGCCTAACATTTGACTTTGGCTCAATATTTGATTTTAGCTGTTAGGAACCATTCTCTTGGTCTTGAGAAGATTCCATAGATTGATCCGGCACCTGCGGCGTCGGCGTAGCCGGACAGCAGGTATTTTTTGTTGGTGAGGTTGGTGACGCCGCCGGTCAGCGA
>JBBCIP010000337.1:0-10829 GCA_037189785.1 Alphaproteobacteria bacterium | reverse complement strand
TTGAACGGCAGAATGCAACTGGCACGATGGATGACCGGGTCAAGCCCGGTCATGACAACAAGATTGGGAATAGCTGACTGTGAACGATGACGTCGCCACAAGCAAATCGATGCCACTCCTCACGTCCGTCATTGCCGGGCTTGACCCGGCAATCCATTTTACCCGGAAAAAACAATGGCATCACCGGGTCAAGCCGGGTCATGACAACAAGATTGGGAATAGCTGACTGTGAACGATGACGTCGCCATAAGCAAATCGGTGCCACTCCTCACGTCCGTCATTGCCGGACTTGATCCGGCAATCCATCTTACCCGGAAAAAGAAATGACATGACCGGGTCAAGCCCGGTCATGCCAAGAAAAATTGCACCGCCTAAAGCTTCGACGTATCGATCCCGAGCCGCGCGGCGACACCGGCTCCATAAGCCGGGTCGGCTTTTGTAAAGTGACCGATCTGACGGATCTGGATAAATTCCGGCACGCCTTGCATGGCGCCCGCAATCGCATCCATCAAACCCGCCTGTTGTGTCGCCGACATCAAGCGGAACAAATCACCGGCTTGGGTGTAATCATCGTTGCCTTCGCGATGATTGTAGCGATCCGCATCACCCGATATTTTCAGCGGCGGTTCTTTGAACTTCGGATCTTCCACCGGACCACCGAAGCTATTGGGTTCATAATTCACGGACCCGCCTTCATTTCCATCAAAGCGCATGGTCCCATCACGGTGATAGGTATGAACGGGGCAGCGGGCTTTGTTCACCGGCAAGCTTTCGTGATTGACACCGACCCGGTAGCGATGGGCGTCGGCATAAGAGAAAATCCGTAATTGCAACATTTTATCAGGGCTGTGACTGATGCCGGGTACCACATTGGCCGGGGAGAAACTGGCTTGCTCGACTTCGGCAAAATAGTTTTCCGGGTTGCGGTTCAGCTCCAAGATACCGACGTCGATCAACGGATAGTCACCATGCGGCCATACCTTGGTCAAATCGAACGGATTATAGGGCGTTTTGTCAGCCTCCGCTTCCGGCATGATCTGGACACAGACGCGCCATTTCGGATAATCACCGCGCTCGATCGCATCGAACAAATCGCGCTGATGACTTTCGCGATCACCACCGATCAAAGCTGCCGCTTCGGCTTCGCTCAAGTTCTCGATCCCTTGCATGGTCTTGAAGTGAAACTTGACCCAGAACCGTTCATTTTGCGCATTGATGAAACTATAGGTGTGAGACCCAAAGCCATGCACATGACGATAGCTTTTCGGGATCCCCCGATCAGAAAACAGAATGGTGACTTGATGCAAACTTTCCGGCGATAACGACCAGAAATCCCACATCGCCGTCGGATTGCGCATATTGCTTTTCGGATCGCGCTTTTGGGTATGAATGAAGTCGGAAAATTTATAAGGATCGCGCACAAAGAACACCGGGGTATTGTTCCCGACCAGATCCCAGTTGCCTTCCTCGGTATAGAATTTCAAGGCAAAGCCACGCACATCGCGTTCGGCATCAGCCGCGCCGCGTTCCCCGGCCACGGTCGAAAAACGCAATAATGTTTCGGTCTTTTTCCCGATTTCGGAAAAAACCGCGGCTTTGGTATAGCGCGTGATGTCATGGGTAATCGTCAGCGTACCATAAGCCGCCGACCCTTTGGCGTGAACAATCCGTTCCGGAATCCGCTCGCGGTTAAAATGAGCATGTTTCTCAAATAATTGCCAATCCTGAACCAGTAACGGTCCACGGGGGCCTGCAGTCAGGCTGTTTTGGTTGTCTCCTACGGGAATACCCGCTGCGGTGGTCAAAGTGGCGCGTTTTGTCATATAGCATCCTCTTCCTGCTTCTTTAGTCCAACGGCTGAATATTAACTTTTGATTCCAAAGATAAATTCATATTATTAGAATAATTCTAAACTACAAGAGTTTTTTTCCAAGGTCGCCCTGTTTCCGTCATTATCCCCCACCGCGGCCGATATCCGGCTACTTTAACGGGCTCCCGCGGCAACATCCTTGTCGCAAATCAATTCTTTGCGGTTGAAGAATGATTTCCTCGGGTTGGTTCGCCCCCTCCCGTGCTCAAGACAGCGGCGGTGTCAATGGATCTCAATCCAATCGCTGCCCCTGCCCTCGTGGCGATCAGCCCGTTTTCGATGGCAGCGTAATGCGCATGATGCTATTAAATTATGACCTGCAAATAAACTGCACAAAGCAAAAGTGATTGCGTCAATTTTATGACAAAAAAAGTTGCCCACGCGCTTTTTATGGGATGCATCCCATCGCGTCTCATATCACAAACTTTGCCCTTGCACGGTTTCTAAGGACAAGACATTATCCGCGCACCTGTAGTCAATGCCGCTATCATTCACATGTGGATAAACATCAATGAGCACGTCTGGTGACCGCGTCTTCGAAGACACGGCCGAGAGTATTGCGTTTGATACAGATCTTAGCGAGCGGCCTGGCGCAGCCCCTCCATTTGCAACGGTCTTAGATCAAAGACTAAGCCGTCGTCATTTTCTAGCTGCAGCCGCAACGACGTTGTCCGGTGCTGCGTTATCATCAGTCCCGCATGACACACTCGCTGCCCGGACCGTCACAAAACAGTCATATACGGATAGCCTAACATTCACACCGATTATGGGCTCCACAGAAGATGCGGTGATTGTGCCAAAGAATTATCGCTACGATGTTCTTTTGAAATGGGGCGAGTCCTTATTTGCCGACCATCCCGACTTGAATGTCGCAGAGCTCCACAACGGAGAGTTATTGAAACCCGGCGCCGGTCAACGCCAAGCCCATCAATTCGGTTACAATTGCGACGCGATCGAATTCTTTCCGCTAGAAGATCCCGACAAAGCTTTGCTCTGCGTCAATCACGAATATTGCATTGAGACGCTGATGTTCCCAGGCTGGAGTACGGCGAAAGACAAGGCGGCTTATGTCCGCGCCAATCCTGAAACTGTCGCCGTTGGCAAAGCCAGCCATGGCGTCAGTGTGGTTGAACTGCATAGAATAAATGGTCGCTGGGTGGCGCAAAAATCTTCTGCTTATAACCGTCGCATCACAGCCGATACGCCGATCATGTTTAGCGGGCCAGCCGCAGGCCACCCGTTGCTGAAGACAGCGCGCGATCCCCATGGAACCGTTGTTCACGGCACGATCGCCAATTGCGCCGGTGGCGCGACACCCTGGGGGACGTATCTGACCACCGAAGAAAATATGGAACAATATTTCGGCAACTTCCGTCGCTTCAAAGATCGCGTCACCAAGAATGCTGATGATGGTGACCTGCAACACCTTATGCGACGCCATAACCGGATCTTTTTGCCACGCGATGCATCGTTACATTATTGGGAACTTATCGACGATCGGTTTGATGTGGATCGCCACCCAACCGAAGCGTTCCGGTTCGGCTGGGTCGTTGAAATCGATCCGACCGACCCGCAATCGACCCCGCGCAAACGAACAGCTCTTGGCCGGTTCAAACATGAATGCGCCACCACCATTCCCTCCCAAGATGGCCGCTGCGTGGTTTATTCCGGCGATGATGCCGGTTTGGAATACGCTTATAAGTTTGTCACCAAGAATAAAATCGATCCGTCCAACCGCGCCGCCAATATGAATTTATTGGATGAAGGCACGTTGTATGTGGCGCGTTTTGATGCCGACGGCACCGGCAAATGGTTGGCAGTCGATTACAACACCAGCCCTGCCCTCCAAGCTGAGTTTACAAGCCAAGCCGAAGTCTTGATCGACACCCGTCGCGCCGGCGATATTTTGGGGGCGACGCCGATGGATCGCCCGGAAGATTTTGAAGCCAATCCGGTCACAAAAAAAGTCTATCTGGCCTGCACGAACAACGCCGGGCGTACTGCAAACAATGTCAACGCCGCAAATCCGCGGGGGCCGTTCAATCGATGGGGCCATATCATTGAGATCACCGAAGAGGGTGATGATAACGCAGCCCTGACATTTACCTGGACCATCTTTATCATGTGCGGTGACCCTGCAGCCGGAAACGGGCGGCTACTGACCGCTCAAGAAAACCTTCGCACCCTTCCGCTCAATCCGAACGACAGTTATTATGCAGGCTTTGCCGACGCCGCAGCGTTGAGCCCGATCGGCGCTCCCGACAATCTGGCTTTCGACAATCTTGGCAATCTTTGGATCATCACCGACGGTCGCCAGCCGCGGGGTGCCAACAACGGAGCATTCGTGGCTCCGACGATGGGGCCGACGCGTGGATATTTGCGGCAATTCCTGAGCGGTCCGCGCGAAGCGGAAATCTGCGGCGGAGAGTTTACGCCCGATAATGAAACGTGGTTTTTATCGATCCAACATCCCGGTGAAGCCGGAACGGTGGAAAACCCGACCAGTTACTGGCCCGAGGGAAAGAAAGATCCGAAACAACCCGGCAGCCCACGCAAACAGCCCCGTCCAAGCGTGATCGCCGTGGTCAAGGACCGCGGCGACAAACGCATCGGCTCCTGAACGGAGGTTAGGCCGCGACCAAACGACCGCCCAGTTTCGCGATCAAGTAATCCAAGTTTTCTGGATCAAAATTGTCTTCAAACTGGGTCAGCACCCGTTCGATCATCACTTGGCGGAAACGATCACGATCATCTGTGCCATTGATGCGCATTTCATCGACCACCGTCAAAGACGCACGACAAACCGGCAGCATTTGCTTGGGCAGATTGCATTTCTGGAACAGCGCTTCCAGACCGCGTTGGCCCGGATCGTAAATCAACTTATAAGCATTGGCGACCGGGATATCGGCCATCTTGGCCAGGGCTGTTTCAAAAAACGTGGTGTCGCCCATGCACAACGCACGCAAAATCAAGGTCGGCGTTAAGCGTTTGTTGCGATGAAGTTGATCGACCAACTCCTGCACATCACGCAAATTGGTATCCGGTTGCAATAAACCAATGGTTGCCTTTTCGCGAGCGCTTAGGAACAAATCCATCGCTGTATCCGGCGACATCGCATGATGGGTCACCAGATGGTCTTTGAATTTTTCCGATACGAACGACACTAGGCGCTCCGCCACCGTCAGCGGCAGCTCACGGCGCAAGGCCATCGGCTCGTTGATCTTCGGATTGGTGCCATAGGTATCCAAGACCCGGCTCATGATCGCTTCGGACAGTTGAGCACCGTCGTTTGAGACCAGGGTCGCCACGACATCCTCGTTATTGGTCTCGACCAGTGCGTCGGCAACCTTTTCCGACACGACCTCACGTCGGGCGACAGCCTTTTGGTGTTCGGCATCTTTACCGGAAATAATCGAGATCAGATCGTCGTCGCTTAAGACCTCTGAGAATTGAATGATCGGCAATGCCACTTCGGCCACATCATTGGCCAAACTTAAAGCGACTTCGTGGGGAACTTCGGGGTTCTCTTTCAAGGTCTGAGAGAGCGCTTTACGGACCTCAACCTCCACATCTTTAACCATAATGCGGAAGATTTCTTCCATCAATGCCCGTTCGGCATCGGTCAAGGGAAGCTCCGCGAATTGCAACCCAACATTACGGGCTGCGGCAGCGCGGTTTTCAGCTGACGGGTCAGACAGCAGCTTGGCAACATCGACCTGGGATAGTTTTTTGGCCAACGGAATACCTCTCCACATAAAAATAGTATTGTCCTAATTTGAGCCGAGAGCAGTTAAGGTCCCGTTAATGAGCCCGAGTCTTCAATAAGGCTCAAGGTGCATTGGCGTGTCATGCCCTTGAATTTGTCTTATTTGGGCCGCAAAGAATGCACATAGTTGTGACCGGACAAGGCCTTGACCCGTGAGGCCACCCAGATTAGATGATTTACCAAACGCCACATTTGGTTCTGGAGGATGATAAGAAATGTTTCGCTTTTTAGGCCACGCTGCTTTCGCCGCCGCTTTTGCCACCTTAACGGCAACCACGGTCCAAGCCGCTGATGTTGATAAAGGCGCCGCAATATTCAAGCGTTGCGTTGCGTGCCATAGTGTTGAAAAAGATGGCCCAGCCAAACAAGGCCCTAATCTCAATGGCTTGTTCGGTAGCAAAGCCGGGACTCACGCCAGCTACGCAGGCAAATATTCAGACGCCATGAAGTCATCCGGTGTCGTTTGGACCGAAGAAACAGTCAGCCAATACCTGGAAAACCCACGTGGCTTTATCCCCAAGAACAAAATGATCTTCGTCGGCCTGAAGAAGCCTGACGAACGTGAAAACATCATTGCTTACCTTAAAGAAGCCACAAAATAAGACTTCCTTCGTTAACATTGCGATTGTCACGGAAAGGATAAGACATGAAGGCTGTGGCTCTGAGACGTGTAAATCCCGCCCTTGAGTATCTTTGGCTTTCGGTCGCCGCCATCATCTTAGCCATGGTGGCCAGCACCACAGCCTTTGCCCAAGCGGCCAACACAGCGCCAAAGCCCGAACAAGCCCAGGCCTTTATCCGCACGGTCGCCGATGAAGCCCTGGCTGTCATTCGTGATAAAAATCGCTCCGCCGCCGACCGCAAGGAAGAATTGCGCAAGATCATGAAGCGGGAAATCGCCATGGACTATATCGCGACGGTGTCCCTTGGCCGTTATTCCCGCCCGGATAGCGCTAGAACTCCCGAAGCACGGGCCGCGCACCCGGCGCTGATGACCGAATACCGCGCCTTATTTCCTGACTTTGTCTATGAACGGCTCTACGATATTCTGATCAGCCAATTCGATAATTCCAGTATCGACGTTGTCAGCACCACCCCGATCGGCAGCACCGACGTGTTCGTAAACACGCGCGTCAACCGTCCCGGCCAACAACCCGTGTTAGCAGATTGGCGTGTTCGCGCCGACAAAAGCGGTCAATTAAAAGTGATCGACGTCCGGGCCGAAGGTGTCAGCCTGACCGTCACGCAGCGTGATGATTTTGCCGTGATCCTCAGCCAAGGCGGCCTTGGCACCTTGGTCGAAGAAATGAAAAAGCAAATCAAGACTGAGCAAAGCAACGACGACGCCATCGTCCCCGCCAGCAAAGCCCAATAATATCAATTAGGCCGTACGATAGCGGCAGGTCAGGTTAAGCTGCCCTGCCGTATTATGGACCGCAGCCAAACACGCCTCGGCCCGACCCGGCGGCATCGATACGGCAAAGGTCGTCAAATAAACCCCAGGCCCCGGCCCGACCAGCCGTCGCCGCGCATTCAAGCGCACCACGTTCGCCCCAAATTCCTGAAACACTTCAGACAGTCGCGCCACCAAGCCAGGGCGATCGCCGCCGTCGATCTCGATAATATGGCTGATTTCCGCACTGTCCTGATGGTCCGGACTAAACGGCAGGGACACCACCCGCAACTCGGCCTCGCTCAGGCTTGGAAGAGTACCAAGCGCGTCTTCGACCACCTCGGCATCGACTCCATCCGGAAACTCGGCCATGCACGAAAACTCACACCCCGCCCCAAGAACGGCAAAGGACGTGTCGCCCAAATTGGCGCCAAGGCCGTAAAGCTCGCCCGCGACTTCTGCAATCAAACCAACTTTATCCGGACTGACAATGGAAATGAGCAAAATCGGCTGCATCTGCGGTCTTACCCCCACTAATTCCCCAGGCTATTCCCCAGGCAATGATCGTTCACAGTTTAGACATGCGATCATGATATCAGGGTCGGCCACGCTGTCATATCATTTAACAAGCGAAGCCGGTTGAATGGAGCTTAAAGGCGTGTAAAGTAAAGGCTTCTTGGCAAGCGTCTATTTCGCGATACGAGGAACGGTCATGGCTGATCAATTGCTGCATTTAGTCTTCGGCGGACGTGTGAAAGACCCGCTCGGCGTTGAGTTCGAGGATCTGAACGCGGTCGATTTCGTGGGTATTTACCCGAATTATAAGGAAGCCGAAAAAGCCTGGCGCGGCGCGGCGCAACGCACGGTGGATGACGCCCATATGAAATATGTGGTGGTCCATCTCCATCGCATGATGGAGCCGGACACCCACGCAGATAAAAAATAAATTTAATAACAGCGGGTTAGGGATAACTGAACAATTCAACCCTAACTCGCTGTTGAACGATTTCGAGGGAAATCGGGTTAGGGGAGCAGGATTATGACATCAGCAAGCGCGGACGAAGCCTATCGCCGCCTATCGCGACTATCCAATCGGCTTAGTTTTGGGTTAACGGCTTTGATCGTTGTTGCCGTCTTGGCCATGAACCTGTCCATCGTCTGGGCGCCGGATTGGTTGGCCGCATCCCCTAATCCTCATGGCTTTGTACCGCGCGGCTTTTATATCGCTGGGGCTGTCATCATCCTCAGTATCGCTGCCACAGCCTATGCGGTTCACATGTTGAACAGCCGTATGGATGCTCTCCGCCAGCTTATTCGGGAACAGGAAGCATCATGACCGGGATAAATTGGCCTGCTGTTTTGATGTTCCTGTTGTTTGTCGGAGCGACCCTGGGGATTACCTGGTATGCGGCGCGACGGACCAAAACAACCGATGAGTTTTATTCCGCCGGTAGCCGATTCGGCGGTCCAGCCAATGGACTGGCCATCGCTGGCGACTTTATGTCGGCGGCCACATTCCTCGGCGTCACCGCTTATATATATAGTTTTGGCTTCGAAGGCCTGTTATTCGCCGCCAGTGCTGTCGCCGGGTGGCCGATCGTTCTGTTCTTGGTGGCCGACCGTCTCCGCAATCTTGGCCGTTATACCTTTGCCGATGCCGCGGCCTATCGCCTTGATCGCCGTAAAATGCGCGGCATGGCCGCAGCCGGAAGCTTGGCCGTGGTTATTCCCTATTTGATTGCACAAATGGTCGGTGCCGGTGCCTTGATCGAGGTGCTGTTCGGTCTCCCCTATGAACTGGCGGTCGTATTCGTCGGCATCTTGATGGTGCTCTATGTCAGCTTTGGCGGGATGCTGGCGACGACCTGGGTCCAAATCATCAAAGCCGCCCTGTTGCTGGGCGGCGGCATGGCCCTCGCCGTCATGGCCCTGGCGGTGTTTGATTTCGATTTTCCAAAGCTTCTGGCCGCGGCCGTCGAAGCTCATCCGGCGGGCTTAGATATCTTGGGGCCTATGGGCAGCCTTGGTCACCCCATCAATATCATCTCGTTCTGCTTTGCCTTTTTGTTCGGCGTGGCCGGACTGCCGCATATCCTGATGCGGTTCTTCACGGTCCCGAATGCGGTCGAGGCTCGGCGATCGGTGCTCTATGCAACCGGGATCATTGGCCTATTCCAATTCTTTATCGTGATTATCGGCCTTGCAGCCATTGCCCTGCTGGTCAGTCGACCCGAATTTTTCAATGCTGAAGGGGGATTGCGCGGCGGCGTCAACATGGCGGCGGTTCATTTGTCTTCGGTATTGGGCGGCGATGTTTTCCTTGGCTTCATATCGGCGGTAGCCTTTGCCACCATCCTGGCGGTGGTCGCAGGGTTGACCTTGGCCGCAGCCTCGGCGGTCGCCCACGATCTTTACGCCGAAGTCTATTGTCGTGGCCAAGCCAAAGAAAAAGACGCCTTGCGCTTGGCCAAAATAACTCCCATCGCCGTGGGGATTATCGCCATCATTCTCGGCATCGCCTTCAAGGGACAAAACGTGGCGTTCCTTGGCTTGTTGGCCTTGGCCATCGCCGCCAGTGTCAACTTCCCAATCCTGGTGCTGTCGATGTTCTGGCAGGGGTTCACGACCCGGGGTGCATTGTGGGGCGGCAGTCTGGGCCTGCTGACAGCCATCACGCTCGAGATTCTAAGCCCAGCCATTTGGGTGAAGGTGTTCGGCTTTGCCACCGCCGTCTATCCTTATGAATACCCGACCCTGTTTTCGATGACGGCCGCATTCTTGGGTGCCTGGATCGGCTCCGTCACCGATCACAGCGCGCGCGCTCGGGGGGAACGGGCCGCATTCCCTGAGATGGAGCGGCAAGCGCTGTTGGGCCAAAAGCAGTCGAATTAGCTGGTTGAGATTGCCGAATGATTGAAATTGAGCGTAAATTTCTGATCCGCACTGACGGATGGCGGGCCACGGCCGATCATGGCACCGTGATCCGTCAAGGCTATCTGGCCATTGGTGAACCAACTGTCCGGGTACGCAGCAAAGGCGACAAGGCGTTCCTGACGATCAAGGCGCAAAAGGAAAAAGCCACCCGGCACGAGTTTGAATACGAAATTCCCATGGCCGATGCGACCGCCATGCTGAACAACCACTGCGCCAAACCGCCGCTCGACAAAACACGCTATTTGGTGCGGCATGATCGTCATGTTTGGGAAATCGATGTGTTCAGCGGCGTCAATGCCGGCCTGATCTTGGCCGAAGTCGAGTTGGAGCGTGTCGATGAAACCGTCACGCTCCCCGCTTGGGCCGGTCCGGAAGTGACCGATGACCCGCGTTTTTTCAATGCCTATATCGCACAACGACCATTTTCCGGCTGGCGTATAAGCTACGCCGAGCTTCTACAGTCGCTGTCCCCAGCTTAACCCCAATGTTCGAAGTCGGCGCTCAAACCCGGCGTTTAATCTGCTTCCACAACGTGCCGAATGCCTTGGCCGCTTCACTATTCGGGGCATAAGCGCCGACCGGCGCTTGCTGGACTCCCATGCGTTCCACATCGGCGGTATAAGGAATAGACACTTTAAGGGTGCCTTTGTAGTTGCGATGGAAGCTCGACAATACTTGCTTATGCAGGGTCTTATGCCGATCGACCATTGATAGGAACGGCAGCACAGGCAGTTTCTGTAACCGGTTCGAGTCCTTGAAATCCAACAATTGATCGAGTGTCAAAACTGACAGCGTCGTGGGAATGATCGGCACCACCAAGGCATCGGCCGCCTTCATAATATTTTCCGACAACAATGTGATGCCGG
>JBBCIP010000336.1:0-13357 GCA_037189785.1 Alphaproteobacteria bacterium | reverse complement strand
GTCGCTGTGGGTGACAGCTTTTTATATTTTGCATCCAGATATCCGACCGCGCCGCGAATATTCAACCCGTCGACCGGCATGGCGACCATTTCGACTTCAACGCCTTTGATCTCAACCTCACCGGCGTTTTCCGTCACCACCACCAACAGCCCGCCGGAATCGCGAACACTCAGGAGCTGCATATTGGTATAGTCATTATAGAATGCCGCGATATTCAGTCCTAGACGGTTGTCAAGCATCATGAACTTACCACCGAGTTCATAAGCCCAGACTTTTTCCGGATCGAAGGAATCAATTTCGGCAAGTGATGTGGCGCGACCGTTAAAGCCGCCGCTTTTAAAACCGCTGGTCACTGACGCATAAACCATCGCGTCGGTATCGATTTTGTATTTCAATCCGAAGCGGGGCGAAATGCTGTCCCAATTCCGTTTGAGATTGGTTTCCGGCAAGGTCGTGATCCCGGCACTCATACGGTACAGAGATGTTGTAAAATCTTTTTTGTCGTAGCTGTAGCGGGCACCGGCGGTGGCGGTCAGTCTGTCCGTAATGTCGAAATTCATTTCACCGAACACGGCGTAGCTGTTGATCTTGATGTAATTGGGCAGAAACACATCAAGGTCTAATGCGACATTGAGCGGGTTACCCGCGCCACCCGCGCAGACCGGCGGGAAGCCCGGCGGTGGTGGGCAAGGAATACCCGGCACCATGGGGATCAGTGCACCCGGTAACATTTCCAGCGCGTCGAACAACCCGCCCCCCAGGGTCGTGTGGTTAAGATCGCTGCCCTTTTCATGCATATAGAACCCGCCGAACACCCACTTCAGACGGTCATCAAAGGATGTGCCGGTGAACTGAATCTCTTGGCTGAACATTTTATGTTGGTTATCGTTATTCGATTCCGTATAGCGCAAGGGCGAATGATCGGTGTCGTCGGAAAATTGTGAATCCTGGTCGCGGTATGACGTGATCGACTTGATCGAGAAATTCGGTGTGACTTGTTTGTCGATAATCAAGGACAGACCGAACATATCAAAGTTACTATAATCGAACCCTGTTCCTTGGCTTTGGAACTCGCCGGATAGATAGCGGCGATCATATTGTATGCCTGGACCATAAGTCGGTGCGACCAACATATTCCACAGCATCAACAACGCATTGGATGGATCGTCCGCGCGCACGTCGACCAATTCACCGGGTGCGCTTGTTTCGCGTCGCCGGGTGACATCGGCTGATAAATCCACCGTTAGAGTCTCGGTCGGTAGCCAGCGGGCTTGGACGCGGCCATAGAGACTTTCAGTCTTGCCCAGGGCATCCCCGGCAATAATGCGCTTTACATAGCCATCTTGATTGCGCGTCGATCCGGTCAGACGCAGACTGAACTTGTCCTCGACAACGGGCACATTGACGCTGCCCTGAACGTCGATCCGGTCCCGACTGCCATATATGGCTTGGGCCAACACGCCGAACTCATTATCAGGTTTTCGTGTTGTGATATTGATGGCGCCACCAATGGTGTTCTTGCCGAACAAGGTGCCTTGGGGCCCACGCAACACTTCGACTTGTTCGAGATCGATCATGTCCATGACGATGCCGGTGACGCGTGGGAAATAAACGCCGTCGATATAGAGTCCAACGCCGGGGTCGGAGGTGAACAGATAATCCTGCTGGCCGATGCCGCGGATAAAGACCTGGGCATTGACAGAACCGCCGGTGCTGCCGGTGCCGACATCAAACACCAGATTGGGCACCATCTGCGACAGGCCTGTCATGTTCTTCAGATTGCGTTGTTCCAACGCGGCGGCCGGTAAAGCGGTTACGGCAACCGGGGTGTCGAGCAAGCGTTCTTCGCGTTTCCGCGCTGTGACGATGATTTCTTCCAGCCCTGCAAAATCGCTGTTGGCGAGCACAATATCTACTGGAAATAGGATCGATGCGACGCCTGCACACAGCAGGGCTTTAAAGGCAAGACTATGCACCGGCTTTTTTAAAGCCGAATTCTTTAAAGTTGGCTTTTTTATAACTTGTCTTGGAATAGAAATCATAACGACCCCTCCCTAGATTCTGATTATGACCAAGAAGACGGGTGGTTTGTTCGCACTAGCAATAAATATAGTCTGCATGCGCTCTCGAGATGGTCTCTCAGTCGAATCGCACTGTATCACTATGTGAAAAATGAATTCTTGTACGGAATTCAGATGGGACACATGATTTGTCGGAACCCACCCGGCGTGTAGCCATAGCCTCGCTTAAAATGTCGGTTAAGGTGGCTTTGGTCTGAAAACCCTGTCGTCACAGCCACTTCGCTCAGTGGTGTTTGGGATCCTTGAATAAGGCTGCGGGCTCGTTCGACGCGGAGCGCAATTTGATATTGATGGGGGCTAAGCCCGGTTCCATCTTTAAACAGCGATATGAAATAGCGAACGTTTAAACCAACGTCGCTGGCGATATCTGTAATATTTATGGGGTCGTTTGCTGTATTGGCCAGTGTCTCACGGGCGTGGACCACGGCCGGATGCCAAAACGTCATGTCGGGTTGCAAACCGGGGAACCGCTGCGGTAGGACAAGTGCGTTTTCTATCAGCTTAATCAGCAGATTTGATGTTTTCTTCTGACACGATGTGTTGAGTAATACCTCAAGAAAATCAATTATATAGGTATCCATCTGCTGGGCCGAAAAAATGCGCACCGGCTCCAACATATCGCGTCGGCCGGCTCTTACATAGTCGTGAATAAGCGACCAATAAAAATGGCTTGGAACGTGCAGCATGGTGAAGGTGCAGGATTCTTTATTGCGAATATGGGCACTATGCAATTCATTTGGCGCCACCATGAAAATATCGCCAGGTTCGAAATCATAATGCTGTCCGCGACAGACCACGCTGCCTTGACCATTGTGAATCCACGTGAATTCTAAGCAATCATGGATGTGTGGCGGATAGTAATGAAAATGATCACGCGCCCAAACAACATCCAGGTCCTCCATCAACGGGGATGACCAGATGCGAAAGGATGAATCACCCACAACCGGCAACCACTCGTCCAGTTGCTGGCTTATTCCTGCCTCCTGTGTCTCGTTATTAATCATGCGACACATTCCCTTGGGAGAGCAGCCTCCCTCGTTACTTTATGAGAACAAATAGACTGACTTTCCCACTATAAACGTCCTTCTGCTTTTAGCCAATTATACATATCGGTTAAACATATCTCCCACGGCGTTATGCGATAGCCCAATTCAACTTCGGCTTTATTGCTTTGGATGACCATGTTTTGCGACAGCAGTGCCACCATTTCAGGTGTTAAGGGTGGTTCGTTGCCGGTAACTTTTGAAATCAAATTGGCGACTTTTGCCATGACCATGAATAGGCCGGGCGACACAACTTTCTCTTTGATGGGCATGCCCATTATCTCACCGGCCTTAAGGACCAAGGTTGCACAGGTCAAATGGTCGCCGTTGAGTATATAGTTCTCGCCACTGCGGCCCTTGTCTATGGCGGCGATATGGGCATCGACCACATCGTTCAAATGGTTGATGACGATCGTCCCGGGCGGCTGCATGTTCATTTGCCCAGCTTGGATTTGCTGAAAAATAAAGGCCCATCCTTCGCGGAATCCCGGGCCCATGATTGCGGCGGGATTGATGATGACGGCATTCAGCCCATGTTCGACGCCCTTTAAAACCTCCAGTTCAGCTAGGCGTTTTGTCCGTTCGTAAGAGACAAAAGACGTTTCGGCAAGCGATAGCGTATTTTCATGAATAGGGCCGTTATGACGGCCGTAAGCGGATATGGTCGAGGTATGGATGAAGCGTTTGGCTCTGGCGTATAAGGCGGCATCTACGGCGTTCTTTGTGCCGCCCACGTTAATCTTGGCTTGGCGATCATTGTGGCGCGACCACAGGCTGAGATCGGCGGCGACATGAAAAAAAACGTCGCAGTCTTTCGGCACTTTCGTGGCAAAGCTTTCGGCATCGACAACATCGCCGACCAGCAAATTGACGCCTAAGTCCTGCAAGGCGCGGGTATTCGAGGTGGGGCGATGAAGGGCGGTCACCTGCCAGCCCATAGCGGTTAAGCGTTTGACAATGGCTTGGCCCACAACTCCGGTGGCGCCGGTGATGAATGCGGTATGACGAGGCGGGTGTGTTTCGGTCATACGGTCTCTCGCTTATGCGGGCATATGATAAAGCACTATAGTCTATAAGGTCTTATCGGCCCATGATTGAACAAAATTCATGTCCGACGGTATATTTAACGCAGCCGTTCTGGGCCCTTGCCAACGTGACTTTATGCGTTATCGTTTCTGAACCACTGTCACGGGCAATACGTGTTTTTTGGTGTTTGATAACACATGAACTGACAACGATTATGGGGAACACGGAATGACACATGTTGAAATTGAGGAAAAGATCGCCGCTTCAGCTGAGGATGTATGGGATTGTTTCCTTGGCTCGCGCGCGGAAGAACTCGCCATTGGCGTTTACGCTGAAAGCATCGTGACGGAAGGCGAAGGCGTGGGCGCTGTTCGTGTTTCGACATTGCTTGGCGGCATGGGCGTCATTCGGGAACGGCTGGATGTCCTCGATCCCGATCGCTTCTTCTGTCGCTATAGTTTGATCGAGCCGGGGCCATTGCCTTTCTCGAACTATCAAGGTCAAATTACGATTACAGCGCTTGATGACAACAACTGCATCTTGAAGCTCCAGGCTGATTTTGTGCCGCGTGGGGTAGACGAAGCGGATAGCATAGCTTTCTATCGCCAAAACAACTTAAAAGGGATCTCGAAAATGAAGTCCTTTCTGGGGATCGCATAGGCGGATATTGCTAAGCCTATCGCGCGTCTTTGTTTAGACATGATAGTGATGCGCGCCACGCGATCGCTGAATGGCCCCGAGAACGGCTTTTTAACATGGTCCATTGCTGCGCAAAGCTGTTAGCATTTGCGTCCAACGACTTGCACCCATACCATATGGTGGTAGACTTCAACAGGCAGTAACCACAAGAAAGGTTTGCTTGATGTCGCGCTATACCGTTTTACGGGGGGCAGGTGCGTTATTCCTTCCGGTACTTCTTATTTTGGCGTCTTGCGCCAGTTCGCCTCGCTCTGAAGTGGCGCGCGGGCTGATGGCGCTTGGGCTTGATAAAAAACCGGCCGATTGCATCGCTCGGGAGATGGACGAGCAATTACCGCCGGAACGAATGAATGCCGTGGCCGATGTGGTCCGCCAAGCCCGGGATGCCGGGCGTGGGAATAGAAGCCCGTGGAGTGCCTTTGAATCAGCCATCCGTCTTAATGACCCGGCTTTGACATCGGTTGCGCTCAAGGCGGGTGCAGGGTGCTTACTGATGAACTGAATGCCGTTATAAGGCATCGATCACGACACTTGGGATAGGTTTTGTGTAGGGGGGATAAGAACGTGAGTTCTTCGATTGAGACACGGCTGAAAGACAGCGATATGACGCCCTTTCAGATGCTGGTCGTGACCATATGCCTGATTATTAATACGATCGACGGCTTTGATGTGGTGGTGATCGCCTATGCAGCGCCGGTCTTGGCGCGGGAATGGAATTTGAACCCGGGCACCCTGGGAATTCTATTTAGTGCCGGCTTGGTCGGCATGGCGCTTGGATCCTTGGTCATCGCTCCCTTGGCCGATCAAATCGGTCGCCGTAAAAACATCCTGCTGTGCCTTGCGATCATTACGATCGGCATGTTTGCGTCGGCGATGAGCCGTGATGTCATCCAATTGTCCTTGCTGCGGTTTGTGACCGGTCTCGGTATCGGCGGTATGCTGGCGAGCCTTAACACCCTGGTTGCGGAATACGCCTCTGAAAAAAGACGTGGTTTAACCGTCAGTATTCTCCAGGTCGGGTTCCCGCTCGGGGCCAGCTTGGGGGGTATTCTATCGGTATGGTTGGTTGCCGATTTCGGCTGGCGGGCGTTGTTTTATTTTGGCGGCGCCATGTCGTTTGTGATGATCTTTGTTGTGGCGGGGGTTCTGCCGGATTCGATCGGGTATCTGGTTTCGCGCCGTCCCAAAAATTATATCGACCAGCTTAATCGGATCATGGCGCGTCTGAAGTATCCTGCGGTCGATGCCGCAAGCTTGGCTGTATCGGAACAAAAGAATGAAGCGCCCGCGAAATTTACAAGCCTGTTCAGCCCGTCTTTATTGCCGCAGACATTGGCCATTTGGACCGGTTTCTTCATGACCATGTTTACGTTCTATTTCGTTGTCAGCTGGACTCCACAAATTCTTGTGGCACAAGGCTTGGCAGTTGAGCTGGGCATTTCCGGCGGGGTTTTGATCAATGTCGGCGGTATTATCGGCTCGTTGTTGCTCGGTATCTTCTCTGCGCGATTAGGATTGGGCCGTATTACTTTTGCGTATTTGCTTGCTACGGTTCTGTTCATGGTCTGGTTCGGCTTTATTGATCACAACCTGACCATCCTCAGTTTTGTCGCCTTTATGATCGGGTTTTTCATCTTTGGGGCGATGATCGGTCTTTATGCGACTGTTCCGAGCATTTATCCGACAACAGTGAGGACCACCGGCACTGGATGGGCGATCGGTGTTGGTCGTTTGGGCGGGGTATTGGGCCCCTATATCGCAGGCTTACTGATTGCCGCCGAATGGGACCGCAGCGTTTATTATATCCTGCTGACCTTGCCGCTGTTGGTTTCGGCTTTTGCGGTGTTCACGCTATGGGGGCTGGATCGTCGCAGCAATGCCTGATTGATCGGTCGTTACACAACAAAAAAGAAAAACGCGTAACGCTCGGCTTTACGCGTTTTTTATTGTCCGCTTGTTATATTTTATTGCGCATAGCTTGGATCTTCGCGATCAAGTTTGCGTTTCAAGCCATCCCAAACAATGGCAGCCGCCATCCCGAAGCCATGAACGGCTTGGTTGTGAACACGGTGCCCCATGCTGTCCGGTTGCAAGATCACATCGCGACCCTGGGCGGCGACTTGAATAGCACAAGCCTTTTCAAGCATGGCCAAAATCAAATAGGCTTCGCCGATGCTACGGCCTGCGGCAAGCAAGCCGTGATTGCGCAAAATCATCGCACGCTTGTCTCCTAGATCGGCGACCAATCTTGGCTTTTCCGCATCTTCCAGCGCTAAGCCTTCATAGTCGTGATAAGAAATCTCGCCGGATAACGTCATGGCCGTTTGTGATAGTGGCAGCAAGCCGTCCTTTTGCGCTGACACGGCAATACCGGCAACGGTGTGCGTATGCATGACGGACAGCACATCGGGCCGCGCTTCGTGAATACAGCTATGGATCACGAAGCCGGCGGCATTGACCATATAAGGCGACGCCATCACCACTTTGCCCTTAAGGTCGATTTTCACCAGATTGGATGCGGTCACTTCTTCAAACAGAAGTCCGAACGGGTTCAGCAGAAAATGATGGTCCGGGCCGGGAACGCGCGCCGATAAATGGGTGAAGATTAAATCATCCCATCCATTGCGGGCGATCATGCGATAGGCAGCGGCGAGATCAAGCCGCGTTTTCCATTCTTCCGGCGAGACTTGATCTTTCACGGAAACGGCGGCAGCGGTTGCGGTCATCAAACGACTCCCTCGTTTTACGAACGTCCCGCAATTGTAATCTGTTTTAATAATCTTGGCAAAATGCTGGAAAGCATTGCGCCGCAATATTTATTGTGCGAGTGCGTCCTTCACAACTGTGCCGCGGGCCATGACAAAGGATACGTTTTGTAAAACGTCGGGCGACTGATAGGGGTTGCCGTCAACGGCGATGATGTCAGCCGATTTGCCGTCACCAAGCGTTCCGATTTCATTTTCAAGACCCAAAAGTTTTGCCGCCGTCACCGTTGCCGATATCAACGCTTCTTGTGGCGTGAGGCCGCCGTAGTCGACCAAAAGTTTGAATTCTTCGGCATTGCGACCATGGTCATAGACACCGGAATCCGTGCCATAGGCAATGGGGATGCCCATGGCTTTTGCAGATTTCACGGCTAAGCCCAATTTCTCAAAAGCGGTTTTTGCTTTTGCCATCACGACCGGGGTGTAGTTGCCTTGTTCCAGCAAGGCTTTGACGTTGATGAACGGCATCAAGGTCGGGACCAGGTATGTGCCGTGTTTTTTCATGGCCTTCAAGGCTGCTTCATCAGCAAAGGTGCCGTGATCGATGGAATCAACACCGGCATTGGCCGCGCTTTCCATGCCGCGCGGGCCATGCGCATGGGCGGCGACTTTCAGGCCCAATTGATGGGCGGTGTCCATAATGGATTGCAATTCAACATTGTTGAAATGCTGATCAAGACCGCGGCCTTGTTGCGACAGCACGCCGCCGGTTGCGGTTATTTTAATGACATCGGCGCCGAATTTTGATGCATCACGGACTTTCCGTGCGCATTCATCGGCACCGGTGCAGGTGCCGGGCGATGTCACCGGGGCCAGCGTTTCATAAACATCGCGCCGCATGCCGTTCAAATCACCATGGCCGCCAAGAATGGAAATAGCCGGACCGGCGGCGATGATGCGGGGCCCGGGAATGGCCCCTTTGTTGATACCGTCGCGGACGGCAAAGACTGAATCCGGTCCCGATCCTAAATCGCGCACGGTGGTGAAGCCTGCTTCAACCGTTACTTTTGCATTGATGACGGCGGTCACGGTCGCATCGGCTTCCGTGCTGGTGGCCGCCATCCAATATTGCTCTTTGGGCATCATGGCGAGATGGGTGTGACAGTCGATCAATCCCGGCAACACTGTTTGCGATTTGAGATCGATGATCTTGACATCGTCGCCCTCAGTTTTGTCGGTGATCGCATCCGCTCCGTGATGACCATCAACGATCCGCATAATGCGATCATCTTTGACGATGATGGTGCTGGCGCCACGGGCTTTGTCGCGTGGATCAACAATGACATCACCCGCTTGAATGATGGTCCACTGCGCCGCAGAAACAGACCCATGTATCGTTGCTATAGCGAGCAGGCTGAACGCCGACGACAATAAAACCTTGTGCAGTTTCATACCTGAAACACTCCTGATCAAAAGGGTTATTATTGCTGCACCACTATTGTTTAATGGGCATCGTCCCAGGTGTCGCCGACACCGCAATCAACAACCAAAGGCACCGATAAGGACACTGCGGGATGCGGCGCATTGGCCATCACCGCGCGAATGATCGGGATGGTTTGCTCGACTTCCGCCTCCGGTACTTCAAACACCAGTTCGTCATGCACTTGCAGCAGCATGCGGGCATTTAGTTGTGCGGCATCAAGTGCATCTTGCATCTGGATCATGGCGCGGCGAATGATATCGGCGGCCGTGCCTTGGATCGGTGCGTTGATCGCCGCCCGCTCGCCAAAGCCGCGCTGCGCCGGTATCTTGTCTTTCAACGCTTGGATATGACAACGCCGACCGAACAAGGTCGTCACATAGCCATGGGTGCGGGCGTAGTCTTTGGTGCGGTCCATGTAATCGCGAATGCCGGGGAAGCGTTCGAAATAACTGGCGATGTAATTTTGCGCGTCACGTTGCGGCACACCCAATTGCCGCGCCAAACCAAACGCGGAAATACCATAAATGATACCGAAGTTGATGGCTTTGGCTTGGCGGCGGACGGCTGCGGGCATGCCTTCGATCGGCACGCCGAACACTTCCGATGCGGTCATGGCGTGAATGTCGATGCCTTTGGCGAAGGCGTCGCGCAAGGCATTGATTTCGGCGATATGCGCCAACAAGCGCAGCTCGATTTGACTGTAATCGGCAGCGATCAGTTTATAGCCTTTTTCAGCGATAAACACGCGGCGCAGTTTACGACCTTCTTCGGTGCGGATCGGAATATTTTGCAGATTGGGTTCGTTCGACGATAACCGCCCGGTGGTGGTCGATGCCAAGGAATAAGACGTGTGGATGCGCCCGGTCTGCGGATGAATTTCCGTTTGCAACGCGTCCGTATAAGTGCTTTTCAATTTGGCAAGCTGGCGGTAGTCGAGAATGCGGGCGGGCAAGTCATGCCCTTCGGCGGCCAAGGTTTCAAGCACCTCGGCGCTGGTGCCATAAGCCCCCGTTTTCATTTTCTTGCCGCCCGGCAGTTTCATTTCGTCAAACAGGATTTCGCCCAATTGCTTCGGTGAATTGACGTTGAAAGGCCGCCCGGCCAATTGATGAATTTCCGTTTCATAGGCGGCCATGCGGGTGGCGAAATCGTTGGATAATCTTTTCAGGGCCTCGCGATCGACCAAAATGCCGCGCCGTTCCATTGCGGCCAAGACATGGGGCATCGACCGTTCCAGGGTTTCATAAACGGTCATCAGTTTTTGGGCGACCAGCTTCGGCTTCAACAAATGATGTAAGCGGCCGGTGATGTCGGCGTCTTCGGCGGCATATTGGGTCGCTTTGTCGATAGCAACGCGATCGAACGTCAATTGGGCTTGGCCGCTCCCGGCAACCTCTTTGAACGAAATCGTTTTGTGACCCAGATGCAGCGCCGCCAACTCATCCATGCCATGACCATGGACACCGGCTTCCAATACATAGGATATCAGCATGGTGTCGTCGATCGGCGTGATGGTCACACCATAGTTCCCTAAGACGAGCAGATCGTATTTGATGTTCTGACCGATTTTAAGAATGCTTGGATCTTCCAAGATCGGCCGCAGGCGATCAAGCACAAGCGTGCGATCCAGTTGCTTCGGCGTTTGTACGCCCTCGAAATCAAGGCTGCCTTCGGCGACCCCACCAACATGGCCGACCGGAATGTAACAGGCTTTCCCGGGTTCGACCGATAATGATAGGCCGACAAGCTCGGCGCGCATGGCGTTCAGCGATGTGGTTTCGGTATCGATGGTGACGCTGCCATGGGATTTGATCGTCGCAATCCAGCGTTCTAGATCGGCGATTTCGGTCACGGTTTCATAGACCGCGTCCGACACGGCCACAGGCGCTTCCGACACCGGTGCGGGGGCGGTCGATCCAAGATTGGTCAAAAGCTTGGCCCGCAACGCTTTGAAGCCTTGAAAGTCGAGGAACGCCAACAAGGGGTCGGGCATGATGTCGCGCACAACCAAGTCGTCGATTGTCTCGGTCACCGGCACGTCTTTTCGTAATGTCACGAGCTGCAAACTGATGCGGGCCATCTCTGCATTCTCGATCAGCGTTTCGCGCCGCTTTGGTTGTTTGATCTCACCGGCACGCCGCAATAACTCGTCCAAGCTCCCATACTCGGCCAACAGTTGAGCCGCGGTTTTCACCCCGATCCCGGGGACGCCCGGGATGTTGTCGACACTGTCACCGGCCAAGGCTTGCACTTCGACCACCTGGTCGGGGCCGACGCCGAATTTTTCCATCACCTCGGGGATGCCCAGGCGCTTGTTCTTCATGGTGTCGAGCATGGTTATGCCGTTGCCGACGATCTGCATCAGATCTTTGTCGGACGATACGATGGTCACTTGGAAACCAAGCTTGGCGGCGTCACAGGCATAGGTGGCGATGATGTCGTCGGCCTCGAAATCGTCCATTTCGATCATCGGCACGTTAAAGGCGCGGACCGCTTCCCGGATCAGCGGGAATTGGGGGATCAAATCTTCAGGCGGCGGTGGTCGATGAGCCTTATAGTCGGGATAAATCGCGTTCCGGAAGCTTTTCCCGCTTTTATCAAGGATGACAGCAAAATGAGTCGGCGCGTCGGACTCCTTGCTGTCCTCCAAAAGCTTGTAAAGCATGGTCGAGAAACCGTAGACGGCATTCACAGGCGTTCCATCCGGCCGGCTTAGCGGCGGCAAGGCATGGTAGGCCCGAAAAATATAGCTAGATCCGTCGACGAGATAGAGATGTCCGGTTTTGGCTGCGCTCATCGGTGATCGCTCAAGCCGCGTGCGAGTCGCCAGCTGCGGCCTCGCCTGACCCGAGAATGAAGCGACGGTCGCAATAGGGGCATTCGACCTCGTTTTCATCGCCTAAATTCAAATAAACCCGGGGATGGCCAAGGGCGCCGCCATCGCCGTCGCAGGCGACCGTATGGGTCTTGACGATAATGGTTTCCGGGGCTTCGATGGGCATGATGGCGATTTCCCTTGTACTGTGTCTTGCGCTTGGTCATTGACCAGGTTAAGGGCCGGATGATACCGATTGTCCCGATTTAATCAACAAAGCGGCGATGATTTGCTGCCTGAGGATTTAACGTGTCGCCATCTTACTCGTCTACACCCGATTCTACGCCTTCTGCGGACACCGATGCCGACTACGCAATCGCCATCCGGGGTTTGGAAAAGACCTATCGCGGCGAACAAGGCATGGCACCGAAGCGCGCTTTGAAGGGAATCGACCTTTCGGTGCGTCGGGGCGCGATTTTCGGCTTGTTGGGGCCGAACGGGGCGGGCAAGTCGACCTGCATCAATATTCTCGCGGGTTTGGTCAAGAAAACGGCCGGGGAGGCCAGTATTTGGGGCTTTGATATCGACAAAGACCCAAGAAACGCCAAAGCCTGTATCGGCGTGGTGCCGCAGGAAATCTATTTCGATGCCTTTTTCACCCCGCGCGAGATGCTCGAACTCCAGGCCGGGCTATATGGCGTGCCCAAAGCCGAACGGCGGACCGACGAGATTTTGCAGGCTGTGAAGCTCTTGGACAAGGCCGATGCCTATTCCCGGTCATTGTCGGGGGGAATGAAACGGCGGCTGTTGGTGGCCAAAGCCATGGTCCATAACCCGCCGATTTTGGTGCTGGATGAGCCGACCGCCGGGGTCGATATCGAGCTCCGGCAGCAGCTATGGGAATATGTCAAAGGCTTGAATGCCCGGGGTGTGACCATCGTTCTCACCACCCATTACTTGGAAGAAGCCGAGCAACTGTGCGACGAAATCGCCATCATCAACCATGGCACCGTGGTGGCCTGTGCGCCGACCCGAGATCTTTTGGCTCAAGTTGATGAAAAGATTGTCGTATTGAAGACGAAAGATGCTGTAGACCAAATACCGCTCGGGCTTGACGGCTATCGTCTCGACCAACGCAGCAGCCATGAAGTGGCGATCCATTACACCCCTGGCGGTGGTCAGGTGACGGCAATTTTGGATCGGGTGCGGCAAGCTGGTCACCAAATCGAGGATGTGACAACCGAACAAAGCGATCTTGAGGATATTTTTCTACAAATGACCCGCACTCCAGCATAAACGGGGTGTGAATAGCGGGGCTGAAGGAACGACGAAGTGGGGTATTTGCGGTGACCGAAGCGCATGAATACGATGTCCTGGTGATCGGCAGTGGGGCTGCCGGGCTGACCTTGGCTTTGAAATTGGCCGAGTCGGTGCAGATTGCGGTGATTTCCAAGGGGCCGATCAGTGGCGGCTCGACCCTTTGGGCCCAGGGCGGGATTGCCGCC
>JBBCIP010000335.1:0-10934 GCA_037189785.1 Alphaproteobacteria bacterium | reverse complement strand
GGTGGTTCAGGCTGGACCGGTTTTAACGTTTGAGTTCTTAGGATCAGGACAAACATTCGCCCCGACGGATAATGTCAGGATCCAAGGGAAAATTACCAATATCGGTGATGCCGATCTGGTGAACGCCTTTGGACTGGGGTCCATCAACTTCAGAAAACCTACGTCTGATCAGTATCAGGTGCTTGGGTTTAATTTACGGGGTACCCCTGCGGGGAGTGTCGATTTAGCCATTGGTGAAAGCATTATCTGGGACATTGCAACGCTTTATCCCTGGCCACTGACCGGTGCTCGCTATGATCCGGTGCCGCTTGGTCAGTACGAATTTTTGGCGTCATGGATCAATGTGCATTTTGAGTTATTCGACAACTTGATCTGTGATCAGTCAGGCTGTGCGTTCGAAAGCATTGCCATTCCGCAAAGCCTGTCGAATTTTGTATGGACCGTGGCGGAGCCTCGGCAAAGCGTACCCGAAGCCGGAATGGTCGGAGTCTTTCTGCTATCGGCTATGGCATTTGTTCGGCGTAAAGTCTCGATCTAATATCATCGCATGGCGGTTGGGAGCATCACGGTGCTCCCAACTACTACTGTAAAATACGGCGACATCGGGATTTATAATGGCGTTGTCGACAATAATCTATTTTAACCAATTGTAATATTGTGCATTTTTTGTTTTTTTAGATTGGTGCTTTGTAACATTAAGATGTGTGTACTAGTAGTTTAATACTAGATGGTCGGGACAAGACCGCGGCATGATTTGTAAAGTCTGTTTATTGGCAATGGATCCTCGGGGATGGACAAAGGTCTCAATAAGGTCATCTTGGAATTGCACGAAGGGATGATCGATATCCCTTTTAACCGTTTTCAAGAATGGGCCCTGCATATTGTGCAGAAATTAATACCGTTCGATTCTGCGATGTGGGGATCCGGAACATATCTCCCTGAAGACATTCACAGTATGTATCTTTTCAACCAACCCCAGGAAATGCTCGATGTTTATGTCGAGAAATATCAACGGGACGATTTTCTGCGTAAGGCCGCTATTCTGAATGCTGGTACCACCATCAATATTCGTGATCTTGTGACACGAGAGGAATTTGAAGCGACCGAGGTTTATAAAGATCATGCCAAGCGCTGGCGCATGGAAGGATTGTTGTGCACGGTGTTGACCGATCAGGCATCGGGGCTACTTGACTTTATCAGTTTTTGGCGAGCAGATCCCGATAATCAATTCAGCGACCGTGATCGGCAGCGCAAAGAATTATTGATGCCTCATCTCGTCGCGGCATGGCGCAATCGGAAATTCTTGCAAGTCCGTCTTCAATTGGCCGGACGCAGTGAGGATCAGGGCGGAGCCTTGGCTGACAAAATGGGATATTTACAGTCGGTGGAGCCCGGGTTCATTCGGGCTTTGCGTCGGATCTGGCCGCATTGGGCGGGCAGTCTTTTACCCCAAGACATTATCAATTTAATCAAAAAAGCACCGGGACAAATACAGATCGGATCTTTCGAATGGGATGTCGTTGCGGCGGGTGATTTATATTTTGTTCGAGCCCGGGCGACGGCGTTGCCAACCAATTTAACCAAACGGGAAATTCAGTTGATCGAGCTTGCGATCTCCGGCGCATCCTATGCGATGATTGCGGATAAACTCACGTTGTCTTCAAACACGGTGCGCAATCATTTGCAAAATATCTATCGCAAACTCAATGTCACCAATCGTGTCGAGCTTATGCGCCGCATGAATGGTCGCGGACTAAATTTTTGAAGGATTAATTGCCCTCGAGCTCTTCCCTGAGCGTTTCGATTTCCAGCCATTCTTCTTCAAGCTCCATAAGCTTCGTGCGCGCTTGTTCCAAGGCCGTATTGGCTTTGGCAAATCCGTTCGGGTCGCGACCGTAAAAACCAGGATCAGCGAGCGCCGCTTCATGGCGGGTGATATCTTTTTCCGTCTTGGCCATTTCGTCGGGTAATAATTCGAGCCGTCGTTTATGCTTATAGCTGAGTTTGGTCGATGTTTTTTCGGCCGCTGGTGTTGTGGCCTTTGTGACAGTCTTTTCCGGTTTGCTGTCGCGTACACCGCGCTGTGACACATAATCGCTATAGCCGCCAGCGTATTCAATGGCGGTCCCGTCGCCTTCCAGGACGATGGTCGATGTTACGATACGATCCAAAAAGTCACGATCATGGCTGACCAAAACCAGGGTGCCGTCGTAATCGCTCAACACATCTTCCAAAAGATCTAACGTATCCATATCCAAATCATTGGTCGGTTCGTCCAAGATCAAAAGATTGGATGGTTTGGCCAATATCCGGGCCAGTAAAAGACGATTGCGTTCGCCGCCGGACAGCACGCGGACAGGCGCGCGCAATTGGTCGGGTGTGAACAAAAAATCTTTGGCGTAGCTGGCGACATGCCGCTTTTCGCCCAAGACATCGACATAATCATTGCCGTCGGCCAAAGCGTCTTGAACGGTTTCGGTCTCCTTCAATAACGCGCGGTTCTGATCGAGGGTGGCGATTTGTAAATTGCTGCCCAATTTCACGCCGCCGCTATCAGGGGTCAATTGACCGATCAAAATCTTCAACAAAGTTGATTTACCGGCGCCATTCGGACCAATGATGCCGATCCGATCGCCGCGTCCGATCCGGGTCGAGAATTGCCCGAATAGAGACCGATCGCCATAGACCTTACTGATGTTTTCCGCTTCGATCACAGTCTTGCCGGATACCGCGCCGGAGTCTGCCAGAAGCTTGACATTGCCAACACGCTTAATGACTTCCGCCTTTTCGCGGCGCATGTCGTGCAAGCGCTTCAGGCGGCCTTGATTGCGTTTGCGGCGGGCGGTGACACCGCGTGCCAGCCAATGCAGTTCTTCCTCGAGCTTCTTTTCGAAGCGCTGGGCGGCGGCTTCTTCATCGGCATATACTTGCGCTTGCCATTCGTCGAAATGAGCAAAGCCCCGGTCCATGCGTCGCACCAGGCCGCGATCCAACCAAAAAGTCGTTTTGCTGATCGCTTTCAAAAAGGCGCGGTCATGGCTGATAATCATCAGGGCGCCGGGAAAGGTCTTCAGCTTATCTTCCAGCCATTGGATGGTTGCGATATCCAAGTGGTTGGTCGGCTCGTCCAACAGCAACAAATCGGGTTCCGATACGAGCGCACGAGATATGGCGGCCTTCCGCGCTTCGCCCCCCGACAATGTGGTGCACGCAGTCTCGGCGGCCAATCCGACCTCGCCCAAAGCAGCCTCGACCCGGTGGAAGGCATGTTCGGCATCGGCGGCCAGACCGGCGGCCACATAATCACCGACCGTTTCGTAGCCGTCGAACACCGGTTCCTGCGGCAAATAAGCGATGCGGGCGCCGGGCTTCTGAAACCGGTCGCCAGCGTCGGCTTCGATTTGACCGGCGATGATTTTCAGCAGGGTCGTTTTGCCCGACCCGTTGCGCCCGACCAATGAGATGCGATCATCGACCGCGATCGCCAATTCCACGCCGCTGAACAACGGCGCGGCCTGAACACGCAGGCGAATATCTTTCAGGGTCAGCAGCGGCGGGGCCATGGTCGTCCTTAACTCTTGAAGTGAATAGCAAAGTAAACACGGCCTTTTCCTGCCCGACCGGGGCCGGGAAGGCAAGGCCTAAGTCACGCCACCTATGTCCACCGCCTCAGTCACGCTGGCTGTCGCTGAAACGTGAACAAGTTATCCGCGCCGTTAAGACCGGGCCATGCTATTCTGCTTGGGACTGTAGTATGGAGTCCCTCATGTTGATCCGGATCAAACCGTCACACGCCTTAACCCAGCAAGATGTTACGTCGGAAGCCCATTTTGCGACCCGGCGGCAGGTGATCCGAGGCTTGGGCACTGCTGGACTGGGGGCTGGACTGGTAGCCGGACTGGTTGCTGGAATGGGAGGGGTGGCAGTCTCGAGTCCGTCGGCCCAGGCCAGCACGGGCGACTTAGGGACTTTGCGTAACAGCAGTTTTAGTACGTCGGAAAAGCAAACATCCTATAAAGACATCACAACCTATAATAATTTCTATGAATTCGGCCTTGATAAGGGCGATCCAGCCCGACATGCCCATCGTTTAAAAACCCGGCCATGGACCATTACCGTCGACGGTGAGGTTCACAATCCACAAACCATCGATATCGACAACCTGATTAAGCTCGCGCCGCTTGAGGAACGCATTTACCGGATGCGCTGTGTCGAAGGCTGGTCGATGGTCATTCCGTGGTCGGGGGTTCCGTTGAAAGCCCTGTTGGATAAGGTCGAGCCGACGGGGAAGGCCAAGTTCGTGTCGTTTGAAACCGCAGCGGTGAGCGGACAGATGCCGGGCTTGCGGTCCCGGGTGTTGGATTGGCCCTATCGCGAAGGCTTGCGTCTCGATGAAGCCCAGCACCCTTTGACGCTTTTAGCTGTGGGGCTTTACGGAAAAACGCTGCTTAATCAAAACGGCGCGCCGGTGCGTCTGGTGGTGCCGTGGAAATATGGCTTCAAGGGCATCAAATCCATTGTCCGTATCCGCGTGACCGAACGGATGCCGAAAACGTCTTGGAACCTGTCTGCGCCCCAGGAATACGGGTTTTATGCCAATGTTAACCCAGCCGTCGATCATCCACGCTGGAGCCAAGCCACGGAACGGCGGATCGGTGATTTTTTCCGCCGCGACACACTGCCGTTCAACGGTTATGGCGATGACGTTGCGTCATTGTATAAGGGCATGAATTTAAAGCGATTTTATTGATGCTGCGGGTATGGAAAAGCGTCGTTTTCGTGGGCTTGATGCTGCCGGCGGTGTGGCTTGCCTATAAAATCGGAACCGGCGATTTGGGTGCCAATCCGATCAAAACCGCGACCCATTTTACTGGAATTTGGGCGTTGCGGATTGTCGTGCTGACCTTGATGGTGACGCCGTTTGTCAAAATCACCGGCTGGAAAAAGATCATGCAGTTTCGCCGTATGATCGGGCTGTTCGCCTTTTTCTATGCTGCGCTGCATTTATTGATTTATGTGGTTCTGGACCATTTTTTCGATTTTGGAACAATTGCGACCGACATTATCAAACGGCCCTATATCACCATTGGAATGGGGGCTTTTCTGATCCTTTTGGCGCTGGCTGTGACTTCATCCAAAGCCATGGTGCGGCGGCTTGGCGGGCGGCGCTGGCAAAAGCTTCACCGGTTGGTGTATGTGGCGGCGATAGCGGCAGCGGTGCATTTCGCCATGGCGGTGAAAGCCGATTTGACCGAACCCCTCATTTATGCTGGAATCATCACGATCTTGTTACTGTATCGCGTGGGTTTGGGGCTGAAACGGCCAAACAGGGCCTTGATTTGACCTTATTTATTTGACGTAATATCGCCCATAAAACGAACGATTAGGTGCTGATATGCGGACAATATGTGCTGCTTTTGGACTTGCTGTTACAGCAGTTGCGGCACCCGGCCTGACCCCTGGTTTGACCCCCGGTCTGACGATGGCGGTCGCGGCGGGGGAGGCCCCAGTCTGCGCGTCTCAAGACGGAGCGAAAAGCATCGCGGTGCGGCCTAATCTTTATTACGGCGACAAAATAACCTTCGATGTCTTGCGCAACGGCCATCGTGTCGGACGTCACGAAACTGTGTTTTCCCAAGAAAACGGCGCGCTCAAAGTAACGTCGGAAATGGAACTGAAAGTTAAGGTTCTATTCGTCACGGCCTATCGGTTCACCTATGACAGCGTATCGTATTGGTGCAATGGGGCGATGACCCAAATGGATGCATCCATCAACGATAATGGCAAAGCCCGCCGTATCGTTGCGGTGGCCGACAGTGGCGGTGTATCGATTGAAGGGCCGCATGGTAAGGTAGAAGTCGATCACAAGGTGTCCCCGACCGAGCATTGGAATTCAACTCTACTCGAAGCCGATCGTGTGCTGAATACGCTGAATGGCCGTATCGCCAATGTCGAAGTGGCGGATCATGGCGCGACCACCGTTGAAACGGCATCAGGGTCTATTCCTGCCCGGCATTATTCATATTCGGGCGAGTTTGTGGCCGATGTTTGGTATGACGACGCCGGGCGCTGGGTTAAGTTGCGGATGGTAACGAATAAAGACAATTCGGTAATCGAATATATTTGCGACTCTTGCCGTGCCCCAGATCGCATGGTGGACGCCCGCTTTGGCCGTTAGACACGGTTGTTATAATCCTAAAACGATCTAAGGTCTTTCTATCGCTGTGGTCGGGCGCCGGACTGTACGTTTACGCGACAGCGGTCCACGCCGTTCCAAACGGCGGCGCAAGGCTTCTTGCCGTTTGCGGGTCAGGGGATAGTTGAACAGCAATAAAACAGCAACGGTCTTCAAGCCGACTGGAACCAAGGCGTATAAAAACACCAACATTTTCTCAGCTTCTATACTGTTTTGTTCGATCCAATTAAATTCGGCATAGTCCAGGCCGACAATAGCGACGACAATGGCTGTCCCCAATGCCAATTTCGATGTCATTCCGCTGATGGCGAAAAACAAACCGGCGCGTTCTTCGCCGGTGCGAATCCGGTCGGCATCGATGACATCAGCTTGCATGGCGGACGGAATGGCAAGATCGGCTCCAAGCGCGATACCCGCGATAATGCAGATAATACCAAAGTTGATAACATCGCCGCGGCCCAGTAAGGGAACGGTGAGATAGGCCAAAGCCGTCAAAATAAGCACCAAGCGCCATGTTTGATATTTGGCGCCGCTGCGCGATACCTTCAACCAGATCGGTAACGAGATTGCCGCCGCCAAAATAAATAAGAAAATATAGGTGTTGCGGATCGGGGCAGGCGTTTCCAAGATATAGCGGATATAAAGGGGCAACAATAAAATCGGCAAGGCTGTGGCGACGCCGTTTAAAAACCAAGCCCCATAAAGACGAATGAACAATCCATTCAAAAATACTGACCGGCTTGGGCCAAAACCACGGCGCGCTTTGGGACCTGTTTTTGGCTCGTGGCGTTCCGGCACCAGAAAAACCAATAAAATAAGCGACGGCAGCCCCAAGGTGATTGCCATCCACACGAAATCAATATCGGTCGATGCTTCACCAAGGCCGACGGCGGACATCAGAATGGGAATGATGGCGGCCAAAAGAATACCGGTTGCCGCCGCGGCTTCCCGCGCTACCGTAATGCGGGTGCGTCCGTCGTAGGTATCAGATAATTCTGCGCCCCAAGCGAAATACGGCACCCAGATCATGCTTGAGCAAATGCTGAGCATGATCGACCACGGTAGAAAATAAGGGCTCGTCATCACATCGGGTGTGGAAAACAAAATATAGAGGATGATGGCGGCACTCACCGCACCAGTCACGACCCAAGGTTTCCGTCGCCCGATTTTCCTGGGTAATTTTAATTTATCACTTAAAAGGCCGACGACTAAGTCGCTACAAAACCCTACAGCCAGGATAATAGCGAAAAACTCAATGGCCAACGCGCCACGATAAAATTGAGGAATATAGGTGATGACGGTCAAAATAGGGATGGCGAAGGCCATGGCAGGGAAGGCATAAGCCAGGAGCATCATGCTCGAAAGCGGGCGTTCTTTAATCATCGTATCCTGGTTGAACCATCAAAGTCACAGCATGCCGCACAAGATCATGGCAGTTACCCAGTGGAAAACCTCTGGCAATTCCATAGCTTTCTACGACGACAGCAGATAATACTCCGGTCGGCGACGGATGCGACTGTGAAATAGTATTTTTTACAAATTTATTTAAATAATATTAAGACATTGAATATAAATGTATTTTTCTTATTTTTGGGATGGAATGTCGACAAATTGGGGGCAGATGTCATGGTTTTGTACCATTTACAGCGCTTAGGACTTGCGTTGATACTATCCGCGACCATCAAACCCAAAGAGGCCGGTCGAGTTTCTATCGCATGTGATCTGTGATTTCTGCTTGAGGCATGACTGGGAGAGCGAGGTCACCATGGGCCAGGGACACGCAATAGTAGATATCAGAAAGTCTGGAGATCTCAGAAAGTCTGGGACTGGAACGATGGCCGCGATGGTCGACGGATCTTCTTTGTTCGCCCGGCATGCTGAATTGCTGAGCCAGGTTGCGGTTGCCGATAAGGGCGCTTTTGCTGAATTGTTCGGCTTTTTTGGCGGGCGCTTAAACAGTTATTTTCGCCATTTGGGTTTGAGCGATCGGGAAAGCGAAATCTTGGTCGAAGCCGTGATGCTGATGGTCTGGCGTAAGGCCGGACATTATGATCCAGCGCAATCATCGGTCATGGCATGGATATTCAGCCTGGCCCGTAGCTGTCGGATCGATACGTCCCGCCGACAATATGATGGCGATTTGATCGGTCATGATGTGTTCGGCGATCTTGCTGATGTCATGGCGGCGTCTCAGATTATGCAATCTTCTTGGCAGACCACGGCGATCCTCAGCGCTTTGGCCGACTTACCTGAACAACAGGTGATGGTTATGCGATTGGCTATTCTGGATGGGAGCTCCCACGCCATGATCGCCAATGAATTGGCAATCTCTGTGGCCGAGGTCAGAACACAGTTGCGTGTGGGTTTCCATCATTTGCGCACGGTACTGGGGGATGTTGTATGATCCCGCATTATCATCCCCGGGCTGAATGGCTTTTATCGTATGTGGCAGGCGCTTTGGATGATGCGCAGGCCGTTGTTATCGCGGCTCATGTCGCGCATTGCTTACTGTGTCAAAAGCAAGTGGCAGCGGGCGGCGCTGTTGCAACCGCCTTGTTCGAAACGGTATCTCCGATCAGTCCGGGGCCGCAGTGCTTTGATCGGATCATGCAGCGCCTGGATCAGGGCCCGCAGCCAGATCGGCATCAAGATGGCATTACGACCAAGACTGCCGGCAAACACGGTGATGATCGTTCCGACCTACCAGACATTGTGCAGCAGATTTTTGACCGTCACAAGTTGGGGCGGTCGTTCGATGCGATGCCATGGCAATTTATATCGACGGGTCTGCAGGGGATCGAATTGTCTGCAGCCCATGGCGATAGCGGATTATGGTTGCTGAAGTGTAAGGGCAGTCGTTGTGCCGGATACGATTATCACGGTGACCAATTATCGCTGATTTTAACAGGAAGCTATGTCTCCAACGATCGCCATTTTCGCGTGGGCGATATGGATGAAGCCGACGATGCTGTCATGCATCGTCCCCGGGTGATCGACGGCGAAGATTGCATATTCCTGGCCGCCGTCAGCGATTTGATTCCAGGCAAAAGCTTTTTACCCAATTTCCTACAGCGCCTGTTCGGGTAAAATCAGCCGCGGCTGTTGTTAGTCGCCATGGGTGTCCGTATTCTTCACATGGACCACAAAACCGGCGTTTTGTAATGCTTTTATGATGGCTTCCAGATGGAGACGGTCGCGTGTTTCGACGGTGATGTCCGAGAACGTTTCCTTGGCCGGTAGTTGCGAGAACAAGCGGTGATGGCTGACATCGATGATGTTGCCGCCGAGCGTGCCCAAGATGGTGGAAACTTTGCCCAAGGCACCCGGTATATCCGACAATTGAATGCGCAACCGCGTAATACGTCCATCGCGGACAAGGGCCCGCATCAACAAGGATGCGAGCAGGCGGCTATCGATGTTTCCACCCGATAAAATCAAACCGATTTTGCGGCCCCGGAATTTTTCCGGATAGGAGAGAACAGCGGCCAAACCGGCAGCGCCCGCGCCTTCGGCCACAGTTTTTTCAATGTTGAGGTAAAGCGTTACAGCGTGTTCCAGGCTATCTTCGCTGACCAACAGCACATCATCGACCAGGTTACGGCAGATACCGAGCGTGGTTTCACCAATAGTTTTAACCGCGATCCCTTCCGCCAGGCTGTTGCCCCGGGCGATATAATCTTCTTCACGCAGTGCGCGATATAGGGACGGGAAGCGTTCGGTCTGAACACCGATCACTTTGGTTTTGGGCGCCAGTTCCTTGATCGCCGTGGCAATGCCGGATATCAATCCACCACCGCCGACAGGGATCACCAAGGCGTCCAGATCGTCAATCCCAAGGTCCGCATAGTCTTCGAGAATTTCCAAGGCAATGGTGCCTTGACCGGCAATCACCTGGGGATCGTCAAAGGGGTGAATGATGGTGAGGTTTTTTTCAACCGCCAATTTGGCGGCATAGAGAGCCGTTTCATCAAAGCGCTCGCCTTCAAGCACCACAGTCGCGCCGAACTCCTCGGTTTGCTTTACTTTGACGAACGGGGTCGTGGACGGCATAGCGATGGTTGCCGGAATACCAAGCTTTTGAGCGTGATAGGCAACACCTTGGGCATGATTACCGGCGGATGCAGCGATGACACCGGCTTGCCGTTGCGCGTCAGTCAGGCTCAGGAGCTTGTTTAACGCGCCCCGTTCTTTGAAGGACGCGGTGAATTGCAGGTTTTCAAATTTGATATAAATCTCGGCCCCGGTCAGTTTCGACAGGGTGAAGGATTTGCTGAAGGGGGTGCGAATGATCGACCCATCCAGGGCTTTGGCGGCTGCCTTGACATCAGCCAAGGTGACAGCCGAGCCCGAAGTGCGGTCTTGTGCCTGATCTGGCGAATAAGCCATTGCGTTCCACTCCAAATTCTATTTTCTCAGTTCTTACACCTAAGCCCCCCGGGTTGCAAACGCTGAGAAATTGACTGTCTGATCAGGACCAGCGGCTATGGCTGTGATCAATCTTAAAAATAGATTTTATTTTAAGGATGTTTTTGTCGGACACCCTGAAATTTCAACAAGATAGTCGGGGGCGCCATTAAGCTTGGCTTAACGACTGTGGGGTATAAAAGAGCCTGGATTGTCGTTTTTTAAGCCACAGTGGGCGGTATTATTTATGTTTTCCATCATCGGCATGGTCATTGTGTTCGCCATGGTGTTCGGCGGCTATATCATTGCCGGCGGCAAAATGGGGCCTATTCTC
>JBBCIP010000334.1:0-8023 GCA_037189785.1 Alphaproteobacteria bacterium | reverse complement strand
CCGCGTTCGACGCACCGACGACAACCACCAGACCAAACAACAAATAGAAAATACCAAGATCGAACACCGCCTGTTTGATCAGCGGAATGGTCAGCTTGCCCGCAAGCTCCGGCCCCGACGCCTGCATGACCCAGTAAACGGCCGCAAGTGCGATCACACTTTCCAACACCAGCTTGATCTTACCGGACAGACCTTTCGGGTTGAGCTTCGATACTTTCAAATAGTCATCAGCAAAGCCGATCGCCCCGAACCCAAGCGTCACCAACAGCGCCGCCCACACATAAGGGCTTTTCAAATCGGCCCATAACAACGTCGCCACCGCCAAGGACAACAAAATCAACACCCCGCCCATGGTCGGTGTGCCTTGTTTGGTGATGATGTGGCTTTGTGGGCCGTCGTCGCGGATCGGCTGGCCCTTGCCTTGCTTGCTTTTCAACCAGCGGATCAATCCCGGGCCGAAAATAAAACTGACCAACAACGCCGTCATCACCGCGCCACCGGTCCGGAACGTAATATAGCGAAACACATTGAAGATCGGGTACTGATCACCAAGCGGAGCAAGTAAATTATACAACATCAGATCAGCCCTTATCCGTTCACCACTTGCGACGCTTTCGCGGTCCCTAAATTCAACAGTGCATTGACGACCTTGACCATGCCCATGCTGAGCGAGCCCTTGACCATGATGACGTCATTCGGCTCGACCGCGGTGCGCATGATGTCAGCAGCAGCTTCGGCGGTATCGGCATGGGCCAAATGCACATCTTTCGGCAAAGCGTCGGCCAAATTTTGCATCAACTCGCCGACCGTCAGCACTTTGGTGATATCGGCGTCGGCGATCACCTTCGCCAATCCGGCATGGAGCTTTGGCCCGGCGTCGCCCAATTCGCGCATATCCCCCAACACCGCAACACGACGCCCACGGCGGCGTTGACCGGCCACCGGATCAAGATTGATCGCACCCAACGTATCGATGGCCGCGCGCATCGATGCCGGGTTGGCGTTATAACTTTCATCCACCACCCAAAACGCGTGATTGCCCAACGCAACTTTGTGCCTGAGCCCACGCCCCTTGACCGGCATCATGTCGGCCAAAGCCAAACCGGCAAGGCCGAGATCACCGCCCATGATTTTGGTCGCGAGCAACACCGCCAAGCTGTTCAACACCCAATGCTTGCCCGGCGCACCAACCTTATAGGTGATCCGTTCGCCCAAAATATCGGCGGTCACACAGCTGCATTCTTCATGCAAGGCCTGGCGCAAGGTGTAGGCATCGCCGCGCTCAAGTCCAAACGTCACAATCCGCTTGGCGCCCGCGGCTTGTGCCGCCGCTTGCAAGCGATCAAAATGCGCATTGTCACGATTGAGGATCGCCACCGCATCGCCTTCAAGGCCGATGAACACTTCAGCCTTGGCATCGGCAATCGCTTCGACCGATGGAAAGAACGCACTGTGCGCTTGTTCAACATTGGTGATCAACGCCACATCGGGCCGCACCATCTTGCTCAACGCCGTCAATTCACCGGCATGGTTCATGCCGACTTCGAACACGCCGAACTCGCTATCGGCCGGCATCCGCGCCAGACTGACCGGAACACCAAGATCATTGTTGAAACTGGCGGCGCTGGCATGGGTCGCCTGACCGCGACCCAGCGCCAATTTCAACGCTTCTTTGGTGCTGGTTTTGCCGACGCTGCCGGTCACTGCAATGATTTTGGCGTGACTACGGGCGCGGGCCGCCAAGCCCAAATCCGTCAAAGCCTGACGTACATCAGCAACACGCACCAACGGTCCCTGTGCATCGTCCAAATCGCGACTGACAATGGCCGCCGCAGCCCCTTTTTCAAACGCCGTCTTCACATAACCATGACCATCGGCATTTTCGCCGACCAGCGCAAAGAAAATATCACCCGGTTCCAGCGACCGCGTGTCGATGGAAATACCATGACCGGCCCATTCACTGCCGCCGATCGCTTGCCCGCCGGTGGCGGCAATCACATCCCGACCAAGCCACAATGCGCTATCAGTCACGACCGGTCTCCTGTCTTTGGGTCAAGCTCAATCTCTGCAACGGCATTGCGCACTTCGGCAGCATCATTGAAAGGACGCACTTCGCTGCCGATGATCTGGCCTTGTTCATGGCCTTTACCGGCAACGATCAAAATATCGCCAGCCTCAAGATCACGAACAGCGGCCGCGATAGCCGCACGCCGGTCACCAATTTCTCGTGCCGTCGGCACGCTTGCCATGATCGCAGCGCGGATCGTGGCCGGATCTTCGGAGCGTGGGTTGTCATCGGTCACATAGACACGATCAGCATATTGCCCGGCGACCGCGCCCATCAACGGCCGCTTGCCGCGATCCCGATCACCACCGCAGCCGAAAACAACGGCCAATTTTGCATTCGTGTGCGGCCGCAACGCCGACAACACCGACTGCAAGGCATCGGGTGTATGGGCATAATCCACATAAATGCGCGCCCCGCTCGGATGACGTGCCGCCAATTCAAGCCGCCCCGGGACCGCTTGCAAATGTTCAAGCGCGCGGATCGCTGTCGCCGCATCCATCCCGCAAGCAATGGCAAGCCCCGCCGACACCATGGCGTTCTGAGCCTGGAATGTGCCGACCAACGGCAACGTGATGTCGTACACAACACCATCATAGGCGATGGTCAAATCTTGGCCGCCATCGACGGGGTGCCGTTTTAACAAACGCATATCGCCGTCGACCGTACCGATGCGCAAAATACGATGGCCGCGCGCCCACGACAAACTTTCCAGTTCCGCCGCATACGGATCATCCATATTGAGAACGGCGACACCACCCGGTTTCAGCAATTCGCCGAACAACCGCGCTTTGGCGAAAAAGTAATCTTCCTCGCTGGCGTGATAATCCATATGGTCACGGGTCAGATTGGTAAATGCCGCCGCTTTAATCTGCAACCCATCGACACGATGCTGGTCAAGCCCATGGCTCGACGCTTCACAAGCCACGTGCTCAACACCACGCGCCTTTAACGCCTGGAGCGATTGATGCAGCATCACCGGATCAGGCGAGGTCAACCCCAACGGCTTCTCATACCCCGGGGCGAACACCCCAAGCGTGCCGATGCTGGCCGCGGGAAATCCGGCCTGTTGCCAAATCTGCCGCGTGAAACTCGCAACCGATGTTTTGCCATTGGTGCCGGTGACCGCAACAATCGTGTCCGGTTGCGGACCATAAAATCGCGCCACGAGCGACGCAAATTGGCGGCGCGGATTAGATGCCGTCAGCTTATAAACCGCATCATTCGGGACCGCCACATCAGGGGCCGATAAAACCGCAACAGCCCCCTTGGCAATCGCATCATTGATAAAACGCGATCCGTCCAATTTCGATCCGGCCAAAGCCGCAAACAAATAGCCCGACCGCACCGACCGGCTATCCGAACTCAAGCCGGCGATTTCCACATTTGCTGCGGGATCTTGCGATTTAGCATCAACGCTTGCGATCAGATCCGAAAGACGCATGACTATTCCGCCCCCTCGGTATCCGTGACCGGCATCAGCAATGCATGACGCAAGCCATTCGGTGTTGCCTTCGGGCGCGGCGCCACGCCCATCATCGGGGCAATGCGCGTCACCACTTTGCCGACCACCGGCGCTGCTGTCCAACCGCCCGACGCAAATCCAAACGTTTCTTTGGTGCCGCGCGGTTCGTCGATGATCGCCATCACCACATAGCGCGGATTATCCATCGGAAAGGCGCCGATGAACGATGAAATCAAGGCCTTGCGATTGTAGCCGCCAGCGGTCGCCTTTTCGGCCGTACCGGTTTTACCGCCAACTTCAAAACCGGCGACATCGGCTTTCGAGCCGGTCCCGGACATAACAACAAGACGCAACAAGCGGCGCATAATTTCGCTGGTTTCTGGGGAAATAACCTGTTTCGCATCCTCGCGGATGTTGTCATCGTCTTTCACCAAGGTGGCGGGAATAAGGCGTCCGCCATTGACCACGGCCCCAAGTCCGGTCGACAATTGCAGCGGTGAAATCGCCAAACCATGGCCGAATGCCACGGTCATCATATTGATTTCCCGCCATGGATTCGGAATGAGGGGAGATGCGACCTCGCGCAGTTCTATCGATGGTTTCGACAACAGCCCCAATTCGCCCAAATATTTTTTTTGCTTTTCAATACCGAATTCCATCGCCATCCGGACCGTGCCGATATTGGACGAATAGATGAACACTTCGGGCAACGACAACCAGCGCGCTTTCGGGTGATCGTCGTTGATCGTGAACCGGGCAACTTTCATGGGCCTGGTTGCATCGTAACTGGATGTCACCTTGGCCGTACCGATGTCCAAACCCATGGCCACCGTAAACGTCTTCAAGCCCGACCCCAGTTCGTAAACGCCCTGAACCACACGATTGAACAAAGTTTCCGGATTGGCCGAGCCCGGATCGTTCGGATCAAAATCCGGCAGCGACACCAAACTGACCACTTCACCGGTATTGACATCAAGCACGATTCCGGCGCCGCCGACCGCCGAAAAAGTCTCGACCGCGTTGACCAGTTCTTCGCGCATGACATGCTGAACGCGAAGATCAAGCGCCAGTTTCAATGGCTTCGTGGTTTCACCCGGATCACTCAGGCGGCTGTTGAAAAACCGTTCCGTACCCGCCAGACCATTGCCGTCGATATCGACAAAGCCCAACACATGCGACGCCAAGCGACCGTGCGGATAAACCCGGCGGTCTTCCATTTCAAAGCTTAACCCGGGAATCCCCAACGTATTCACGCGGTGCTGTTCTTCGGGTGTCAGATTGCGCTTGATCCAGACAAAGCGGCCCTGCCCCGTCAAGCGGCTGATCAACTCGGTCCGGTTTAATTCGGGTAACGCCAATAACAACTTGTCGGCAGCCTCGACCGGGTCGAGCACGCGTTTTTGGTCGGCATAAAGCGACGCCGTCGACAAATTGGTCGCCAACACGATGCCGTTGCGATCGACAATATCGGCCCGTGCCGCCAACACAGCACCGCGCGCATCCCGGGATGGACTGGTTTCCACCACATGTTCGATGAAACCAAGATCAAACAAGCGCAGCCCCAACACCACCAAACCGACACTGAACAGACCGACCGCGACCAGTGTCCGGCTGCGGGCTAGTTCCATATGTTCTTTGCCCGCACCATCAATCCGAAAACGGCGCGCGCCCCGCAAGCGGCCTTGAGAAGGGGCCTGCGGGGCGGAGCGGGAAGGCGTGCCAGGGTCTATATGGGGGTACGTCGGCGGCGGCCGATCAGTCATGCTGCCCCCCATCTGAGACAAACTTCAAACGCTGGATGAACGCCAACGGATCATCCCCCTGTTTACTATCGGTATCGATATCATTCCGGACATGAAGCAGTGGGCGGTTTTCATCACGATGCGGCTGCGGTGGAATGACAAAATCCGGCGCCGGTTGACGTTTCGGTGCAGCAGCTGGCGGTTGCGGACGTTCTGCCGGACCACGCACAAGCTGCGGCGCCACCGCGCGGAAATCATCGACTTGAGCAACAACGACTGTCGGATCTTCACGGAACGGAATATCGTCAAGGGATGACACCACCTGCACAGATGCTGCCGGTGCCAATGCCAAATACCGACTGCCCAACGCTTCCAAACGATCCGGACGCGACAAATACGTCCACTCAGCCCGCAACACTTTGATCGCTTCGGAATCGGCGGCGATTTGTTGCTTCAACAGACGCACTTCATCCTGCACATGCTGGGTCCGGTATTTAACCTGATACAGAGCAATGCCCGCGGCAATGATGACCAACATGGCGACTGCGTTAAAAAGTCGTTTCATGCTGCTGCTCCTATACTTGGCCATGGCGCGGCATCGGTGCGACGCGCGGCGCGAAGCTTGGCCGACCGGGACCGGGTGTTTTGCGCCAATTCATCCGCACTCGCATCAACGGCCTTGCGCGTGATCAATTCAAAACTTGGCGTCGCAATCGCTTGCTTTGCCGGCAGATGACGCGACCCACCGGCATCGCCGCCCGACCTGCTGCGCAAAAATGTTTTCACAATGCGGTCTTCTAAGGAATGGAACGACACCACCACCAACCGACCACCGGATTTCAACAACCGCTCGGCAGCGTACAGACCGCGTTCCAATTCGCCCAACTCGTCATTGACGGAAATCCGCAACGCTTGGAACGTGCGCGTGGCAGCATGAACCCCGCCCTTTTTCTGTGCGTGAATACCGCCCGGCACGGCGCGCTCGACAATGTCGGCCAATTGTTTGGTGCCGGTGATCGGACGATCGGCCCGCACCGCGACAATGGCCCGGGCAATTTTGCGCGAATGTCGTTCTTCGCCATAGGTGAAGATCAAATCCGCCAAGTCATCTTGCGGCAACGTGTTGACAAGATCCGCCGCACTGGCGCCGTCCTTGCTCATCCGCATGTCTAAGGGGCCATCGGCTTGAAACGAAAAGCCACGATCCGCCTGATCGATTTGCATCGATGACACACCGATATCCAACACGACACCATCGACTGTCGAAACATCGATTTGCTCCAACAAGCCTTCCATATCGCCGAAACATCCCGATACCAGCCGGAACCGGCCAGGAAATTCTGCCGACAGCGCCGCCGCCCGCGGCAACACACTCGGGTCACGATCGATGGCGATGACCTGACAATCGGCGGCCGCCAAAATAGCCCGGCTATAGCCACCGGCGCCAAAGGTGCCGTCAACAAACACATCACCGTCCTGTGGGGCAAGATGGGCAATGACTTCGTTCAAGAGAACCGGGAAATGTGGTGCCACGGTCATCACGCCCCTCCCTTTTCGAGAGACTCGCGGACCATCGCCAAGCTTTTGGCGTTATAGGCTTCAAGCGCGTCAGGCTCCCAAATTTGGAACGTTTTACCGCGACCGACAAAGGCCGCCCGCTCATCGATACCGGCGTGGATCAAAAGATCGGCCGGAATTGTGATCCGGCCTTCGGGGTCGAACGCCAGTTGACGGCTATCGGCCAGAATATTGGCCGACAACGCCATCTTCGGATCCTTGAGCACAGCCAGCTCGTCGACCTCGGCAGAATGGCGTTCCATGTAGCTCAGATCGGCCCCGACAATGGCCGGGAGCAGCGGCGACCGATACAACACCACACCGGCCCAATCCAATGCCGACAACGCAGACCGAAAGGTCGCCGGAACGGATACCCGCCCCTTGCGATCGATCTTGTTGACGAATGTGGACAAAAACAACGGCATTGGATGTCTCGATCGGTCCCTTTTGAGAATCCCAGTCGCCCATAAAATGGGTCAATTATGGAGTAACATGGGGGTGTATGGGCGTCAATGGGAATGGATGGTAATTCATGGGTATTAATGACAACTTAATAAAACTGTCCAAATGCCCAAAAGGCGCAGAAAACTGCGCCTTTTCATGGTTTGTTCATGTTGAAAAGAAAATGTCAGACGGCCTGTAAGCCGGGTTCTGTCCCCAGATCCTTATGGGATCCGATGGGCGACCATTCCTCTGGGACGTTCGTTGCCGAACGCCTCTAGCAACCAACCCGGACGATAGCCCGGAAACAGGCTTGCTGCTTGCGCAGCCACCGTCCCTATTCGGTCTTGCTCCCGGTGGGGTTTACCCTGCCATCTACGTTACCGCAGACGCGGTGCGCTCTTACCGCACCCTTTCACCCTTACCCATCAATACTTTAGCATAGGCCTTGGCATGGATCGGCGGTTTACTTTCTGTGGCACTTTCCCTAGAGTCGCCTCCGCCGGACGTTATCCGGCACCGTGTTTCCGTGGAGCCCGGACTTTCCTCGCTCCGAAGAGCGCGGCCGCCTAGCCGTCTGACGGGCACACCATGGCAAGCAGCTGATCTTGCGTCAAGCCGCGTGATCCGTTAGGAAGGGTCAGAACAGTTTTTGGGAGTCGTCATGTCTCGTCGCTCTACCGCCTCTGCAACCGTCATTGCCATCCTTACAGCCGCGCTCGGTCTCAGTGCGTGCTCGAATATCGGCAATAT
>JBBCIP010000333.1:0-6058 GCA_037189785.1 Alphaproteobacteria bacterium | reverse complement strand
TATCGCATGCTGGCCGAAGCGGCGATGCAAAAATTGCAACAGATCTTCCCGCATATGAATAGCGCCTGGACCGCAACAGCGCCCTTGACCGGTGGCGACCATTTTTCCTTGGCGCAAACCCATGTCGATAAACGCTATGCTTGGGTGCCGCAGCCGTTGCGGCGGCGGTTGCTTGCGTCATACGGATCGCGGATGGCGCAAATATTGGCAGACTGTAACGCTGTCGGCGATCTCGGCGCAGAAATTCTGCCGAATTTATATGAACGCGAATTGCACTATCTGATCGATCAAGAATGGGCGCGCGACGCCGACGATATTTTATGGCGTCGCACGAAACTTGGGTTGCGAGTGTTGGATGATGCGCCACTCCGGACTTGGCTCGCCACACGAAAGGTCATCGCCACATGACATCCTCATCGGACTCCAAACAAAAACTATGGGACGCCCCTGTTAGATTGTTTCACTGGCTAATCGTCATATTGTTCGGCGTATCATGGTATACCGGCGACCAGGGCTTGATGGATTGGCATCAATGGTCCGGCATCGCCATTTTGACATTGGTCATAACCCGGATTTTATGGGGATTTTTCGGCAGCACCACAGCGCGTTTCAATAATTTCCTGAAAGGGCCGGGCCGGATCATCCGCTACATCAAGGATATTGCCACAGGGCAGCATAAAGTCAGCCCCGGCCATACCCCGCCTGGCGGGTGGATGGTGTTGGTGCTGATCTTGGGCTTATTGACCTTGCCCATTCTGGGGCTATTTGCCAATGACGATATCTTTTTTGAAGGCCCTTTGTTCTACTTGGTCGACAAAGATATGTCGGATCTGTTGACAAGCTATCACAAGCTCGGCTTCGACATTGTGATGATATTGGTGATCGTTCATATCGTGGCGGTTGTTCTCTATCGCCTGGTGTTGAAAGACGATCTGATCACACCGATGATTACCGGCAAACGCACACTCCCGACCGACCTGAGCGCCGGGTTACGGTTCACGTCGCCGCTTTGGGCCATCGTCGCGCTCGCGGTTACGGCGGCGGCCGTTTATTATGTCGTTCTTGTCTAAAATTAAAGGGACGCCTTTTGGGCGTCCCTTGTTCACATGAGATCAACGAAAGAATTACTTGCTACGAAATGCGTCGTGGCATGTTTTGCAGGTCTTCATCACCGCCGGAAGTTTTGCCGATGCTGCTTTGATATCGCCGGCGGATGCCAATTTCGCAAGCTCCGCTGTTTCAGCTTCCATAGCTTTTATATCTTTTTCGAAGGTCGGCCACTTGCTCCAAACGTCGGCGGTCGCCGTCGTTTTGGTTTTGCCCTTACCGGCCGTGTTTTCACGGAAGGCATCCGCGGTCAAGGTCGCAGACGACGCCAAGATCTCCGCGTGTTTCGCAAAAGCGCCTTGGTGCGGCACCTTGCCTTGGGTAATAAGAGCCAAAGCCCCCATATTGGAGCCGATGCTTTCCATCACTTGCTTGCGGTATTTGATCGTATCGTCAGGATCGGCCTGGGCCGGTGCCGCAAATGCTACGACCGCTCCGAATAGGAGTGGTGAGAAATATTTCAAACGTGGCGTCATGAAAGTCTGTCCTTCTGGATATCCTAAGGTCCGGAACCCATAGCCTGCCACGATGGCGTCTTAATGGCAACAAAAGGGCGCCGCTTCACGGTTTTGTCATGAAACGGCGCCAGTCAGAGGTCGGACGTCAGGCGCCCGCCATAGAATGTTGCATATGCCTAGAAATACGGCATTCCAAGCGAAACCTTAAAGCTAGAGCGTTTCCGCAAATAATTCACGGCCGATCAACATGCGGCGGATTTCACTGGTGCCCGCACCGATTTCGTAAAGCTTGGCATCGCGCATGATGCGTCCGGTCGGGTAATCGTTGATATAACCGTTACCGCCCAGCGTCTGGATCGCTTCTAGCGCCAGCCATGTTGCTTTTTCCGCAGCATACAAAATGCAGCCCGCAGCATCTTTACGGGTCGTCTCGCCACGGTCGCACGACCGCGCCACGGCATAGACATAAGCCCGGGTCGCCGCCAAAGTCGTATACATGTCGGCAAGCTTGCCTTGCATCAATTGGAACTCACCGATGGCTTGGCCGAACTGCTTACGTTCATGCACATAAGGCACAACCACATCCATCGCCGCTTGCATCAAGCCGATCGGACCAGCGGCCAGCACCACGCGTTCGTAATCAAGGCCGGACATCAAAACCCGCACGCCTTCGTTCAATTTCCCAAGCACGTTTTCTTCCGGCACGTCGCAATCTTGGAACACCAATTCACAGGTGTTTGACCCACGCATCCCGAGTTTGTCGAGTTTTTGCGCGGTGGAAAATCCTTTGAAGCCCTTCTCGATCAAAAACGCGGTGATGCCGCGCGGTCCGGCATTGAGATCGGTTTTGGCATAGACCACCAAGGTGTCGGCATCGGGCCCATTGGTGATCCACATTTTATTGCCATTGAGGACATAGCGATCGCCTTTTTTATCAGCGCGCAATTTCATCGACACCACATCCGAGCCCGATCCCGGCTCAGACATGGCAAGCGCACCGACATGCTCGCCCGAAATCAATTTCGGCAAATATTTTGTTTTCTGTGCGGCCGTGCCGTTGCGTTTGATTTGATTGACGCAAAGATTGGAGTGCGCGCCATAAGACAATCCGACACTGCCCGAGGCCCGGGAAATTTCTTCCATCACCACGCAATGGGCCAGATAGCCCATGTTGACGCCGCCGTATTCTTCATCGGCGGTCATGCCGAGCACACCGAGGTCGCCAAACTTGCGCCATAGATCCATCGGGAATTCGTTTTTCCGATCAATTTCCTCGGCGCGTGGAGCAATTTCAGCGGCCGAGAATTTAGCAACAGCATCGCGCAGAGCGTCGATATCTTCGCCCAGATCGAAATTCAATGAAGGGAAGCTATGCATGGTGTGATGTCCTTCAGTTCAAGATTTTTTCTTTAAGAGCATGAGCGACTTTCGACGCCGGGGTGCGACCGATGGCCGTGGCAATAAACCAAGCTGCCCGCACAAGGTCGTTGATATCGACGCCGGTTTCGATGCCGAGACCATTCAACATGTATAAAACATCTTCGGTCGCAACGTTGCCCGACGCCCCTTTGGCATACGGACAACCACCAAGACCGGCGACCGAGCTATCGACGATGGAGATCCCCATGCGCAGCGATTCATAAATATTGGCCACGGCTTGACCATAGGTATCGTGGCAATGAATGGCGAGTTTATCGGCGGGGGCGACGCCGAGTGCCGCCTCCAACATCTTGGCCGTTGTGTTCGGTGTGCCGACACCGATGGTGTCGCCCAAACTCACTTCATAAACACCAAGATCAAACAATGCGCTTGTGATATCGGCAGTTTTCTGAGGCGCAACATATCCTTCATAAGGACAGCCAACAACACAGGAAATATAACCACGCACTGCAACGTTATTGGCTCGTGCCAACTCCATGATCGGCTTGAACCGTTCTATGCTTTCGGCGATGGAGCAATTGATATTGCGTTGACTGAAGCTTTCCGATGCCGCAGCAAAAATCGCCCACACATCGGCCTTGGCCGCAAGCGCCGCTTCAGCTCCTTTTAGATTGGGTGTGAGCACAGGGTAAGCAACGCCCGGCACACGCGTGATGCCCGCCATCACTTCCGCATTATCCCCCATTTGTGGGACCCACTTCGGGGATACGAAACTGGTGGCTTCGATTTGCGTGAGCCCCGCCGCCGCCAATTTATCGATCAAGGCAATTTTTGTCGCAGCCGACACAACCGATAGTTCATTCTGCAATCCGTCGCGGGGGCCGACTTCATAAAGCGTGACTTTTTTGGGTAATGTCATGTTATCCCTCCGCCGCAGCAACAACCGCAAGCACACTGCCTTCGCTGACTTGGTCGCCTTCGGCCACAGCCAAGCTTTCGACCACACCGTCCAGTGGTGCGGTCAGGGTGTGTTCCATTTTCATCGCTTCCAAAATCAGCAACGGTGTGCCGCGGGTGACCGTTGCCCCTGCGGTTGTCATGACGCGCGTCACCTTACCCGGCATCGGCGCAACGATACCACCGCCTTTACCGCCCGCGTCATCAGCCGCAACACCCGGATCATAGTATGACAGGCGCGTGGTGATACCGGCACGAATGACCGAGATATCGTCCCCGGTGCGCACCACTGTGGCCCGCACCGTTTCGCCACCAAGATCGACCCGCAGTTGACCATCATTGCCACGCCGTGTCGTCGCGCTGACCTCACCCGACGGCAAGGTTAAAAGATAACCGTCGTCATCAAAACGAACCGAGATCTCGTGCACCTGATCGCCTTGATTGAAGCGCAACGGCAACACGGTTTCGCCGTTCAAACGCCAACCATCAGCGGCTGACCATGGGTTCCAGCGATCTTCCGTAAGCGCTGCCGTGGCCTTATAACTTTCCTTAAGACGCAGCAAATGATCAAGCGCCGCCAACGCCAAAACCGTTTCGTCGATTTCGCCGACCGGCGGCAACAAATCGTCGAGATAGCGATCAATGAAACCGGTATCGACATCTCCACTCAAGAATGTCGGATGCCCGACCACAGATTTCAAGAACCCGATATTGGTTGTCGGCCCGGCGATCACGCAATCACTCAATGCGCCTTTCATGCGTCGCAGCGCCGACGAGCGATCACGATCCCAGACAATCAATTTAGCGATCATCGGATCGTAATGCATCGACACTTCATCGCCCTGTTCGACACCGGTATCGACACGGACATGAGCATCTTCCGCGGGGAATTTCAAATAGGTGAGCTTGCCGATCGACGGCAAAAACCCGCGCGCCGGATCTTCCGCATAAATCCGCACTTCCAAAGCATGACCGGAAATAGTCAATTCATTTTGCTGGCGCGGCAAAACTTCACCGGCGGCGACACGCAATTGCCATTCCACCAAATCTTGTCCCGTGACACATTCCGTCACCGGATGTTCGACTTGGAGCCGCGTATTCATTTCCATGAAATAAAACGGTGCGGTTGCAATCCCGGTCGACACATCGACAATAAACTCGATGGTCCCGGCGCCATGATACCCGATCGCCGCAGCCGCTTTGACCGCAGCCGCCCCCATCGCGTCGCGCAACGCCACCGGCATATCCGGGCCCGGCGCTTCTTCGACAACTTTTTGGTGACGCCGTTGCAGGGAACAATCGCGTTCGAACAAATGCACCACATTGCCATGGGAATCGGCGAACACTTGGATTTCGATATGGCGCGGCTTTAGAATATATTTCTCAATCAACACCGCATCGTTTGAAAACGCGGCCTTGCCTTCACGCCGCGCACCGGCCAAAGCATCGGCGAAGTCTTCTGGGCGATCAACACGGCGCATGCCTTTGCCGCCGCCGCCAGCCACGGCTTTGATCAACACCGGATAGCCGATTTTATCGGCTTCCACAGCCAGCAACGCATCATCTTGGCTGGCGCCGTGATAGCCCGGCACCACCGGCACGCCAGCGTCGACCATCAATTTTTTAGCCGCATCCTTCAAGCCCATGGCGCTGATCGCCGCAGGTGGGGGGCCGATGAACACCACACCGGCAGCCTTGCACGCTTCGGCAAATTCGACATTCTCCGACAGGAACCCATACCCCGGATGGATCGCTTGAGCGCCGCTGCGTTTGGCCGCGCCCAGAATACGGTCAATAATCAAATAGCTTTCCCGCGCCGGAGCCGGACCGATATGCACGGCTTCGTCAGCAAGCCGCACATGGCGCGCGTTTTTATCGGCGTCGGAATAGACAGCAACCGTGCGAATACCCAAACGGCGCGCGGTTTTGATAACCCGACAGGCGATTTCACCGCGATTGGCAATCAGAATACAATCGAACATGGTTACGCCTTTATCCAGTTGGGTTTACGTTTTTCCAAAAAGGCTGCGAGCCCTTCTTGACCTTCGCTTGACACACGACGGTCAGCAATGCGGCGCGCGGTTTCCGTCATCAGTGCTTGATCGACGTCGCGGTTTTGCACAGCAAAGATCAAATCTTTCGATGCCGCCATGGCC
>JBBCIP010000332.1:0-26253 GCA_037189785.1 Alphaproteobacteria bacterium | reverse complement strand
ATGTCGTCCCTTTTTTATTGAGGGTAAAGTTTCAAGTCATCCAAAACCTGCCCTGCCAGATAAAGCGAGCCGCAGATGACAACTCGGTCGCTGCCGTCAGTGTTGGCCAAGGCGTGTTGCCAGGACGGCGCCATATCGGCGGACATGTTATGGGATGCGGCGCAATCACGAATGGTGGCGGGATCATGGGCTGTCTCCCCCGGAATTGGCACCGCCCATAGCTTGTGAATATGCGGCGCAACTAACGCCAGATAACGATCAAGGTCTTTATTGGCAAGCATGCCCAGTATCAGAGTGGTCGGTTTCGGGTCGACACTCAAAGCGGCGGCGATGGTGGCCGCGCCGGCCGGGTTGTGGCCGCCGTCCAGCCAAACCGATGGGCGACCTGCTGCGGCCGATATGTCCTGTAGCCGGGCCGGCCACACTACTTTGGTCAACCCCTGGTGAATGGCCTCCTCGGATATTGCAAAGCGATCCTGGGCGCGCAAGCAGGCGACTGCCAAGGCGGCGTTTTCAATCTGATGGGGGCCGTTCAAAGCCGGGGTCGGTAGGGTCTGGGTCCCGCGCCAATCGCGATAATCTTGGCCATCAAGCTGCCAGTCGTAGCCATAAACCAGGGGGATGGCGTCGACCGCCCCGGCTTGGTCTAAAATGGCGGTCAGGGCGTCCGGATCTTGGGCCCCGATCACGAGTGGGCGCCCGGCTTTGGCAATCCCGGCTTTTTCGGTGGCGATCAGCGGCAGGGTTGCGCCCAAAAATTCTTGATGGTCCAGGGATACGGGCGTGATCGCTGTGACCAACGGCTCGTTGATGACATTGGTGGCATCCAATCGCCCACCCAGGCCGACTTCCAACAGCACCACATCGGCGGGCGTCCGGGCAAAGCCGAGCAACGCGGCAGCTGTCGTCACCTCGAAAAAGGTGATCGGGTCGGGGCCGTTGGCGTGTTCGCAGTCCTCGAGCAAGGCGGTCAAGGCGTCATCGCTGACGAGCGTCCCGGCCAACCGGATACGTTCGGCAAAGCGCACCAGATGGGGCGAGGTATAGACGTGAACCCGCAACCCGGATGCTTCCAAGATGGCCCGCATATAGGCTACGGTCGAGCCCTTACCATTGGTGCCGGCCACATGGATCACCGGCGGAATGGCTTGTTCTGGGTGGCCGAGCCGCGCCAGCAGTCGCTCCATCCGCCCAAGCGACAGATCGATCTTTTTCGGGTGCAAGTCCATAAGCCGCGCCAAAACGCGGTCGCTCGGGGCCGGTTGGGTCATGAGAGACGGATCGCTTTGGAGGCTTAGCGGGCGGCGGCGGTCAGGCGCGGGGCGTTCGACAGCTTCCGGATCAAAAGATCGATAATCCGGATCAAGGTCAGCCGCATATCCTTCCGTTCGGTCACCATATCGAGCATGCCGTGTTCCAGCAGGTATTCGGCGCGCTGGAATCCTTCGGGCAATTTTTCCCGAATGGTGTTTTCGATCACCCGTGGCCCGGCAAAGCCGATGAGCGCGCCGGGTTCGGCGATTTGGATATCGCCAAGCATGGCATATGACGCCGTGACGCCACCGGTGGTCGGATCGGTCAGAACAACGATATACGGGAGCCCGGCAGCCCGCACCATTTCAACGGCCACGGTCGAACGCGGCATTTGCATCAAGGACAGGATGCCTTCCTGCATGCGGGCGCCGCCGGCGGCGGTGAACACGATCAATGGGGCTTTGGCTTTGACGGCCTTGCGGGCGGCAGCGATCAGCGCTTCGCCCACGCCCAGACCCATCGATCCGGCCATGAAGAAAAAGTTCTGGACTGCGACCACCACGTTATGGCCACCCATTTTACCGAACGCCACGTCCATAGCGTCATCGGCACCGGTTTCGGTCCGGGCTTGTTTCAGGCGGTCGGCGTATTTTTTCTGATCTTTGAACTTCAGGGGGTCTTCGACCGCTTTCGGGACTTTGACCCGGGTGTAGACGCCTTCATCGAACAATTGAGCGAACCGCTCCAGCGAGCCGATCCGTTCGTGATGGTTACAGGAAGCGCAGACACTCAGTGCTTCCTTAAATTCCTTATGGAAAATCATCTGGCCGCAATTTTTGCACTTATGCCAAAGATTTTCCGGTGTATCGCGTTTCTTGAGAGCGTCGCGAACCTTGGGACGGACGAAATTCGTCAACCAGTTCATGGACTTATTATTCTCCAAATCAAACCGAATGAGGGGCGGTCGTCGTGCGGGTGGCCGCGCCAAGGGTGGCGACAAAAGCGGTCACTTTTTCCGCCAATCCCGGCAGCGGACGTCCCTCGGGGTCGAGGTTGGCCGCTATCTGGGCGACGATGCTGGACCCGACCACGACGCCATCCGCCACTTGGGCGATGGCGGCCACATCGGCCGGGGTTCTAATGCCAAAGCCTACGGCAATGGGCAAATTCGTTTTCTGCTTCAATCGTTTAACAGCTTCTTCCACAGTCGAGGACGACGAGCTTGCGGTGCCGGTAATGCCCGCGATCGAAACATAATACAGGAAACCACCGCTGTTGGCTAAAACTTGTGGCAATCTTTTATCATCGGTGGTCGGGGTGGCCAGACGAATGAACCGCAAACCAGCCCGGACCGCAGGAATACACAGTTCGGCGTCCTCTTCAGGCGGCAGATCGACGATGATCAAGCCGTCCACACCAGCTTTAACGGCGTCGGCCAGAAAACGATCCACACCATAGCTGTAGATCGGATTGTAATAGCCCATCAGGATGATCGGCGTGTCGTCATCGGTGGTGCGAAACGCTCCCACCATCGCCAAAACCTTGGTCAACGTCATCCCCGCCCGAAGCGCCCGGTGCCCGGCGGCTTCGATGGTCGGCCCGTCGGCCATGGGGTCCGAAAACGGCATGCCGATTTCAATCAGATCCGCCCCGGCGCCTGGTAAGCCTTTGAGAATGTTTAGAGATGTGTCGGGGTCCGGGTCACCGCCGGTGATAAAGGTGATGAGGCCAGCGCGGCCTTCGTTTTGCAGGGCCTTGAAGCGCCGTTCGATCCGACCATCCGTAGGTAACTGGCTCATAGGGTCTCTCCAAGCGCACGGGCGACCGTGAAGATGTCCTTGTCGCCCCGGCCCGACAAATTGACCACCATGATGTGGTCTTTGGGCAGGCGCGGCGCTTCACGCAGGACATAAGCAAGGGCATGGGCGGATTCAAGCGCCGGAATAATTCCTTCAAGCTTTGAACAGACTTGGAACGCATCGAGCGCCTCGGCATCGGTCGCGGCCACGTAATTGACGCGCTTTTGCTCGTGAAGCCAGGCGTGTTCCGGGCCGATCCCCGGATAGTCGAGCCCGGCTGAAATGCTATCGGCTTCGGTGATCTGGCCGTCCTCGGTCTGGATCAAATAGGTGCGGTTGCCATGCAGAACGCCGGGGCGACCGCCACAGATAGCGGCGGCATGATGATTGGTATCAAGCCCATGACCGGCGGCCTCGACCGCATAAATGGCGACGTCGGCGTCATCTAGGAATGGATGGAACAGCCCCATGGCGTTCGACCCACCGCCGACACAGGCGACCAGGCTATCGGGCAGACGCCCTTCGGCGGCCAAAACCTGGGCTTTGGCTTCGCGGCCGATGATCGATTGAAAATCCCGCACCATGGCCGGATAGGGATGCGGTCCAGCCACGGTGCCGATCAAATAGAAGGTATTGTCGACATTAGCGACCCAATCCCGCAAAGCCTCGTTCATGGCGTCCTTGAGGCTACGGGAGCCGTTCTCGACCGCCTTCACCTCGGCACCCAGGAGCTTCATGCGGAACACATTGGGTTGCTGCCGCTCGATATCCTTGGCGCCCATATAGATCGTGCACGGCAGGTTAAAGCGGGCGCAAACCGTGGCGGTGGCGACGCCATGCTGCCCGGCCCCGGTTTCGGCGATGATGCGTGGTTTGCCCATGCGTCGGGCCAACAGGATCTGGCCGATACAATTGTTGACCTTGTGGGAGCCGGTGTGATTGAGCTCCTCCCGCTTCAAATAGATTTTGGCGCCGCCCAGGTGTTGGGTCAGCCGCTCGGCGTAATAAAGCGGATTGGGCCGGCCGACATAATGGGTCATCAGGTTGTCGAACTCGGCCCAAAACCCATCGTCGGCCTTGGCTGCGGCATAGGCTTGTTGCAGCTCCAACATCAGCGGCATTAGTGTTTCGGATACGTAACGACCGCCGAAAATACCGAAATGGCCGTTGTCGTCGGGTTGGGCGCGTAGGGAATTGGGCGACGCCGGTTGGGGGCGATTAGACACGCTTTTGACTCTCCGTTAAGGCTGGCCTTTAAAACTGGCTTTTGTGGCGCGGGCGGCCTTCAAAAAATCGCGGATTTTTGGCAATGACTTGACCCCGGGTTTATCTTCGACGCCGGAGGATACATCGACCGCCAAGGTGCCGCTGATGGCGACCGCTTCCGCTAATACGGCGGCATCAAGACCACCCGACAAGATCCATGGTTTGCTGCCGCGCCAGCGGGTTGCGAGCAAGGTCCAATCGAATTTCAAGCCGTTTCCGCCGGGCAACGCATTGGGGAGGGATTTCGGCGGCTTGGCATCGAACAGCAACACATCGGCCACGGCATCATAGGTGGCGGCGCTGTCCAGATCCTGCGGCAAGGCAATGGGCACGGCCTTGATCACCGGCTTCTTGAAGCGCCGCTTGATCTCGGCGACGCGATCCGGCGTTTCCTGACCATGAAGCTGGAGCATGGCGAAATCATGGGCGCGCAGCACTTCGGCAATGGTTTCGTCACTGGGGTCGACGAACACCGCCACGGTTTTGATCCGGGTCGGCACCAACGCGGCCAAAGCGGCGGCCATCAACGGTGTGACATAGCGGGGTGACGGTGGGTAGAAAATAAAGCCGATATAATCGGCGTTGCCGCGGACGGCTTCTTCGACGGCGTCTCGGCTCGATAAGCCGCATATTTTTACCGCCACAGCCATGGTTACACCTCTAGCTCCTGGTCTAGCTGCTCGTCTAGCTCCTGGGCAATGGATCGGGCTGCACCAGCCGGGTCCGGGCTTGCCGTGATGGGGCGGCCGATGACCAGATAATCGGCCCCGAGATCAACCGCTTCACGCGGTGTCATGACCCGTTTTTGGTCGCCGACGGCCGCGCCAGCTGGCCGGATGCCCGGCACGACCAACAAAAATCCGGGGTCGCGGGCTTGTCTGAGCGCGGTGATCTCGTGGGGCGAACAAATGACCCCATCCAAACCCGACGCTTCGGCCAGGGCTGCAAGCCGCAGCACTTGATCACGCGGCTGAGTGTGAACGCCGACTTCAGCCAGATCCCCAGTGTCCATGCTGGTCAAGACGGTGACCCCCAAAATACGGGGACGCTCGACCCCGGTCTTGGCGGCGGCCTCAGCGGCGGCTTCGACGGCGGCTTTCATCATGACCGATCCACCACCGGCATGAATGGTCATCAGCCGCAAGCCCAACGGCACCAGGGCTTTGACCGCACTGGCGACGGTGTTCGGAATATCATGGAGCTTGAGATCCAGGAAAATCGGTAAGCCAAGCGTCGCCATGGCTTCGACCCCGGCACGGCCCTGGGCGCCGAAAAACTCAAGCCCGAGTTTGAGGCCGCCGATCGAACCACGCAAAGCCTGGCCCAAGGCGCGGGCCTGGGCCAGATCTGGGGTGTCGACAGCGCAGTAAATGCGTGAATGAGGTAATAGTTTGGACATGCGATAGCTATATGCCTGTCCGTCCGCCGGGACGCAAGAGTGAGCTCGTGATTTGGCCTAATGATTGGCCTAACGATTAGAAGGTAGTGTGGCGTTTTCTGCGGCTCGCCGCCGCCGTCTAAAGCCCGAGGCCAGAGCCACCAGCCACCCCAACAGCACGCCCAGCAACAGACTGAGGAAGATCACTGCATAAAGCGGCATGCTGACCACGACGGGCAATGGAGCCAAGCTGAACTCCACCACGCCGCGGTTGGCAACCGCGACCACGACAGTAAAGGCTATGACGATAATGGCCATAAGCCAGAACAGAAGGCGAAATATCAGCACCGTTTATGTCCTGGAAAGAAATCTGGGTAAGCCAGGATCAGCCCTTGTTCAGGCGTTCCCGCAGCTCTTTTCCGGTTTTAAAGAAAGGAACGAATTTTTCTTCCACACTCACCGTTTGACCGGTGCGTGGATTGCGGCCCGACCGCGATTGGCGATGCTTGACCGAAAAAGCCCCGAAGCCGCGTAACTCGACCCGGTCGCCCCGCGACAAGGCATTGGTGACTTCGTCGAAGATGGTGCCGACGATGCGCTCGACATCCCGTTGATAGAGATGCGGGTTCTTTTCAGCAAGACGGGTAATCAGTTCAGATTTAATCATGAAGCCAAACCTCCCAAGCCTGAAAGACGCGAGCGCGCGCCTTCTACCTTCACTTAATCAGTAGGGTGCCAAACGGATACCAACCCGTCAAGGGTAAGGCGTTCAGATGACAGAACTTTCTGGATCGCACCCCCGACAATTTCTTGTAAAAGGCGATCGCGGGGCGATAAATCCACATCAACGGTGGTCAAATCGAGGGCAACATCCCGTTCCGCCAGCAACCATTGGCGCGCTTCGCGCTCGCCACCGAGTGAGTCGACCAATTTATTTTGAACGGCTTGGCGCCCGGTATAGACCCGGCCATCGGCCAAACCGACCACCGTATCCCGGGGTAGGCCGCGGCGTTCGGTGACCAAATCGACGAACCAGTCGTAGCTGTCGTTGATGATCGCCTCAAGGGCGGCTTTTCCTTCTGGGGTCAATGGTTTGGTCATGGACGGCTCGCCCTTAAGCGGCGCGCTTTTGACGGTTTCCATCTCGATCCCGATCTTTTTCAAGAGCTCGCCGACCTGGGCGTATTCGAAAATGACACCGATCGAGCCGGTCAAGGTGGTTTCGCGTGCGACGATGTGGTCGGCGGCGATCGCGGTGATATAGCCGCCGGACGCGGCCAGGGTGCCCATGGTTGCGACCACCGGTTTTTCTTTGGCGACCTCGCGGAGCGCGTGATACAGCGCCTCGCTCCCGGCCGTGGTACCGCCCGGGCTGTTGATGCGAACCACGAGCGCCTTGGCATTGCTGTCCCGCGCCACCGTATCGAGAATGCTTTCAAGCCGGGTGTCTTCCAGAATCACCCCTTCGACCGTAACCCGGGCCACATAGGGCTTCAGTTCCATGCTGGAGCGACCAAAGAAGAAGAATACCAGCGCAATAACGGCGATCACGGCGACGATGCGCCAAAACCGCACACGCTGTTTCAAACGGCGGCGGTCGATCATTGCATCCACATCAGAACTCATGGGGCGTCCTCGGTTCGGCATCTTAAAATTGGGCGGCAGTGTAGCCGAAAAAAAAAGTCCTGTCCCTCTGGAAACAGGGACAGGACTTCTTCGTATAACGATCAGAAGAGATTAAGCGTCTTCTGCTTCGGCGTCGGCTTTTTTCTTGCCTTTTTTGGCTTTGCCGTCGTCGTCTTCCTTAGCGCGGTTCATGGCCGCACCCAGGATGTCACCCAAGCTTGCGCCGCTGTCGGACGAACCGTATTCAGCGACCGCCGCTTTCTCTTCGGTGATTTCGAGTTGCTTGATCGACAGCGTCAGCTTGCGCGTGGTGCGGTCGATGGCGGTGATCATGGCGTCGACCTTATCGCCAGCAGCGAAACGCTCTGGACGTTGGTCGCCACGGTCACGGGCCAAGTCGCTGCGACGGACAAACGCTTTCACGTCGTCGCCGATCGACACTTCGATGCCGTTTTCCTGAACAGCGATAACCGTGCAGGTCACGATGTCGCCCTTCTTCTTGGTGGCGGCATTGGTGAACGGATCTTTCTCGAGTTGTTTCACGCCAAGGCTGATACGCTCTTTCTTGGTGTCGACATCGAGAACTTGAGCCTTAACGATTTGGCCTTTCTTGAAGTCTTGAATGGCTTCTTCGCCGGTGCGCTGCCAATCGAGATCGGACATATGCACCATACCGTCGACGTCGTTATCAAGACCGATGAACAGACCGAATTCGGTGATGTTCTTGATCTCGCCTTCGACAATGCTGCCGACCGGATGATTTTCAGCGAAGCTTTCCCATGGATTGGCCATGCACTGCTTCAGCCCGAGGCTGATGCGGCGCTTGTCCGGATCAACTTCAAGCACAGACACTTCCACTTCTTGGCTGGTCGAGACGATTTTGCCAGGGTGGACGTTCTTTTTGGTCCAGCTCATTTCTGATACGTGGACCAGACCTTCTACGCCGGGCTCGAGTTCAACGAACGCGCCGTAGTCGGTGATGTTGGTAACACGACCGCTGAGCTTAGCGCCGATCGGATATTTCGCGCCGACACCTTCCCATGGATCGCTTTCAAGCTGCTTCATGCCAAGGCTGATGCATTGCGTATCCGGGTTCAAGCGGATGATCTGCACCTTTACCGATTGACCGATGGTCAAAGCCTCGGATGGGTGGCTGATACGACGCCATGCGATATCGGTGACGTGCAACAGACCGTCGATGCCGCCGAGATCAACGAACGCACCGTAATCGGTGATGTTCTTGACGATACCGTCGACAACTTGAGCTTCTTTCAAGGTCGAGATCAGGTCGGCGCGTTGTTCAGCGCGGGTCTCTTCCAAGATGGTCCGGCGCGATACAACGATATTGCCACGGCGACGGTCCATTTTCAGGATTTGGAACGGCTGCGGAATGTTCATCAACGGGGTGATGTCGCGAACCGGACGGATGTCCACTTGGCTGCCCGGCAAGAACGCCACAGCGCCCGACAGATCAACAGTGAAGCCGCCTTTGACGCGACCAAAGATGATGCCGTCCACACGCTCGCCAGCTTCATGCGCTTTCTCGAGCTTGCCCCAGGCTTCTTCGCGGCGGGCTTTGTCACGGGACAGAATAGCTTCGCCCATGGCGTTTTCGATGCGCTCAACGAACACTTCAACGGTGTCGCCGAGGCGAACTTCTGGGCTTTGGCCCGGTTCGCCGAATTCTTTAACATTGATACGACCTTCGGCTTTCAAGCCGATGTCGATGATGGCCACGTCGTTTTCAAGACCGATCACGGTCCCGGTTACAACCCGGCCTTCAAAGCGTGATCCTTCGCCGAGGCTCTCATCCAAGAGGGCGGCGAAATCATCGCGAGAAGGGTTTGCCGAAAAGGCAGAATTTGCTGTAGTCACGTAAGTATTCTCCTAAATATCATCTTTTTTCAGGCCAGCCGGTTGTCTCCGGCGGTCTCTCCCACAGCGGCATCATGGGATATCCGCAGTCAAATCAACATGTTACAGGAAAAGAAAAACAAAAAAGGGCGCGGCAAGCCAAGCTTGCGTCCCCTTTACCCGTTTGTCTTACCGTCTGGGCCGGTGTGATAACGCCGTATCCACCAGGCGCAGCGCCGATTTGAACACCGTCTCTATATCGGAATTCGTCGTATCGAGCAAGTGGGCGTCGTCGGCCCGAACCAGGGGGGCGGTGGCGCGGCCGGCGTCGCGGCGATCACGATCCTCGATTTCAGCGCGGATGGTATGCAAGGACACGTCTTGTCCTTTTTGGCTCAATTCGGCATGGCGCCGTTCGGCCCGGGCTGATGGCGAGGCGGTGACATAAAGTTTAATGTCGGCGGTCGGGCAAATGACCGTGCCGATATCGCGACCATCGATGACGGCACCCGGCGCGCCTTCGGGCGGTGCTGCGGCGAAGCGCTGTTGGAGCTGCAACAGCGCGTCCCGAACTTGGCCAATAACGGCAACTTTGGAAGCCGCGGATCCGGCCGCTTCGCTGCGGATTTCAGGATCATCCAGCATGGTCAGGTCAAGGGCTTGGGCAATGTGTGCGGCGGCATCATGGGCTTCAAAGCTTAGCCCTTGACGCAGCATACTCAGCCCGACGGCGCGGTAGATGAGCCCGGTATCCAAATAGGCAAAGCCGAAATGCTGGGCCAGCTTCCGGGCTAAGGTACCTTTTCCGGCCGCCGCAGGGCCGTCGATGGCGATCACAAAAGGCTTCGTCTCGGCCGCGTCGGTCATGCGATTTTGGCGCCTAAGCTATTCATTAAATTTGTGAATCCAGGAAAGCTGGTGTTGATCGGCGCGCCGTCATCGATGGTGATCGCCTGCTTGGCCCGCAAGCCGAGCACGAGGAACGACATGGCGATCCGGTGATCGAGATGGGTGGCGATGGTGGCGCCGCCGTTGATGATCGTGGCGCCGCTGACAGTCATGCCGTCCGGCTTTTCCGTCACGGTCACGCCGCAGGCGGCCAGTCCTTTGGCCATCACGGCCAAACGGTCGCTTTCTTTCACCCGAAGCTCGGCCAGGCCCGACATCCGGGTCACGCCCTCGGCACAAGCCGCGGCGACGGCTAGAATCGGGTATTCATCGATCATCGATGGGGCCCGTTCGGGCGGCACATCAACGCCCCGAAGCTGACTGGATTTCACCACCAGATCACCGACCGGCTCGCCGCCTTCGTCGCGTTGGTTGCGGATTTCGATATCGCCGCCCATCTCGCGCAAGGTGTCGAACAGACCGGTGCGCAGCGGATTGAGCCCGACATTCAAAAGCGTCAATTCCGACTGTGGGGTAATCAGGGCGGCGACCACCAAAAATGCCGCAGATGACGGGTCGGCAGGCACCGCGATGGTCTGGCCGCGTAATTCAGGCTGCCCGGACAGGGTGATGATTCGGCGGTCGCCATCGGCGCTGACCGAGAGTTTAGCACCAAACGCCCGCAACATGCGTTCGCTGTGATCGCGGGTCGCTTCGGGTTCAATGACCGTGGTGTCGCCTGGGGTGTTGAGCCCGGCCAATAAGATCGCCGACTTCACCTGGGCCGACGGCACCGGCAAGGTATAGCTGATCGGCACGGGCGACGCGGTGCCGATCACGGCCAAGGGCAGGCGGCCACGGTCGCGGCTGACAAAGCGCGCACCCATTTCACTCAACGGGGTCGACACCCGGGCCATCGGACGGCCGCGTAACGAGGCGTCCCCAGTGAAAAATGTGGTCATCGGATGGGTTGCGACAAGCCCCATCAATAACCGCACCCCGGTCCCGGAATTGCCCATATCCAAAACCGCGTCCGGTTCGCGCAAGCCGCCAACACCAACGCCTTGAACAGTCCAGGTGCCGTCGCTGTGGCGGGCCAGATCGGCCCCAAAAGCCTGCATGGCATGTCCAGTGTTCAAGACATCCTCACCTTCCAAGAGGCCGCTGACGCGTGTCTCGCCAATGGCTAAGCCGCCCAGGATCAAGGCGCGATGCGAAATCGATTTATCGCCGGGCAACCGGGCTTCGCCTTGTAATCCGGGGACGGACTCCGACGATAGCGGGGACGGAGTTTGGTTGGAGGAAGCGCCATGCGACATGAACAATACCATAGCCATGAGATTTTAAATTTGATCGCTCTCTAGCATATTCGGTGTTAAGGCCAAATCTCTAAGTTTCTTGATCTTGGTTTCGGCGGTAGCTTTGTGGGCTTGGGTCCGAGGGCTATTATGGGGCCACCAAGCCGAGATTAAGCTTTGACAGCGCCCCCCGAACGTGGCAAACGGAGCAAATTCCAGAGATCTTCTAAGGGAGAACGCAGGTGGCGAAGCCAGAGTGGGGTACAAAACGTCAGTGCCCAAAATGTGGGGAAAAATTTTACGACCTTAAAAAGGCGTTTCCCCTGACCTGCATCGAATGCAGTTTTGAATTCGAGCCGGAAAGCCTGCTGAAAAGCAAGCAAACTCATCATATTCCTGAACCAAAAGTCGTGCGCAAGCCGGTTAAGGAAGACGACGAGGATGATGTGGTCGTCGAGGACGAAGGCTTTGAGGGCTTCGATGATGACGATGCGCCTGCCGACGACGACGCCTTCCTCGAAGACGATCTTGGTGACGATGATGTCGACGACGTGCTCGAGAAGCGCGGTTCGGACGACGACGTCTAATATTTTCAGCAGGTTGTCCATGCTCCCCTAAAAATGCAGGGGACGCAAATCGCCTCTTGATCTTCCGGATCAACCTGCCTAAGTTCTCGTCGCGTTCGACGACATGGTCGAACGCCCGCGTGGGGCCATAGCTCAGTTGGGAGAGCGCTTGAATGGCATTCAAGAGGTCGGCGGTTCGATTCCGCCTGGCTCCACCAAATTTACTAGATAGGCAAATTCACTCGCACCAGAGTGACGTGTCCGATGAATGAGAGGCTTGAGCGGTTCGCTTGAGCCTTTTTTGTTTGTTCGGATAGGCAATTTTTGGTTGTTTAGGCGGGGTGGCTAAAATACAAGCTCCCATGGTCCAACCCTGATGAATTCCTCACATCTTTTTCCGTACTAGGTCTATTCAACTATACTTTCGGTTTTATCGATTGCCTCAAAACACGGCGGTTGGTTGCGGCGTCATGTCACTGCGGATTTTATCGCAATGTCTTGCCATATAAAAAACTCGACGGTTTGTTTCCCGCCGAGTTTTTATACGCGTTGAGCATTACAACAGTTACGACACGACTTAGGGGCTTGGACACCGCAACAAAAACGTATAGGCACGATAGTGGCTACACGAGGAACAGAAGCCCGATCATTCCAACCGCCATTACGAACGCGGTACAAAAGGCAACCATGTTTGTCATCATCCCTAACTCCCCTTGGAAACTCTGAACCGTGTTCAGCTTCCCCAACCCGATTGCGGTTGAATAAGGTTGACCGCATTCGGTGTTCATCCCCCTCAGACGAATACTAAGCAAAGCCTGTGCCATGCGTGTTCCGGCTAATCGGCGTTGAATTTGCAGAGAAATTATTAATATGCTGTGTAAATTTTAGCGGCGGCTTTGTCTCAATTTGAGACAGCACGCCCCATTCTGGGGCAGGTGAAATGAAACAGGACCAGGGTGAACAGGATCGCAAAAGATGCAGATTTCCATTGTTCCGGTCGATCCCGATCGGCCATAGTACGGTCGTCAATGTGATGCTTGAGCACGGTTAAGTGGCGGATAAGACGAGACATAATCTTGGACGTAATCTTGAGAGAGAGGCAGGAAATGACACAGTCCGATAAACCAACATCCTATTCATCCGCGCAGACGACTGCGGTCGCGACCGTGTCGGGAAGCGCCGAAGGCGCTGGTTTGGGACTGATGGATCGCCGCCAATTTGTGGGGTCTGCGGTGGCGGCTGCGGTGCTTGGTTCCTATGCTTTATCACCAAAAAGTTTTGCGGCTGTTGCCGAAACGCCCGCCTCTGTCTCGTCTGCTGTGTCGCCGATCGCCATGATGGACGGGTTGGAGCTGTCGCAAGCCATTCGCCTACGGCGGATTTCTTGTGTCGAGGTGATGACGGCTTATCTCGATCATATCGAGCGCCTCAATCCCAAGGTCAATGCCATTGTGTCGTTGCAAGATCGCGGTGATTTGTTGCGCCAAGCCGAAGCGCGTGACAATGAATTGGCGCGTGGTGCCTATCGCGGCTGGATGCATGGCTTTCCGCAAGCGATCAAGGATCTGTCACCGACCAAAGGCATCCGCACCACCATGGGTTCGCCGTTGTTTGCCGAAAACGTGCCCGATTACGACGCGCTGTTTGTGGCCCGCATGAAAGCCGCCGGTAGCATCATCATCGGTAAAACCAATACGCCGGAATTTGGTTTTGGGTCGCAAACCTATAACACGGTGTTCGGCACGACCTTCAATGCTTACGATCAAACCAAAACGGCGGGTGGCAGCAGCGGCGGCGCAGCCGTAGCCTTGGCGCTGCGGATGTTACCGGTGGCGGACGGCAGCGATATGGCCGGATCATTGCGCAATCCTGCAGCGTTCAACAATGTGCTTGGTCTGCGCCCGGCGTTTGGCCGTGTCCCGGATATCGGCGGCGATCAATTTTATGCTCAATTGGGCGTGGCGGGACCGATGGCGCGGACGACCACCGATCTTGCCATGTTACTGTCGACGCAAGCCGGGCCCGACAGTCGCGCGCCGCTGTCGATCGAACAAGATCCGATCCTTTATACGGAACCCTTGAAGCGTGATTTCCGCAACACCCGGATCGGCTGGCTCGGAGACTTCGGCGGATATTTGCCGATGGAGTCCGCGGTTCTTGATTTGTGCAAAAGCTCGTTCAAAACATTCGCGGATATCGGTTGCGTGGTTGAGCCGGCAACGCCGACCTATGGCGCAGAAAAAGTGTGGAGCAGCTGGTTGGTGCTCCGGCAGTGGGCGGCGGTCAGTTGGCTGGGCAAACTTTATGCCGATCCGGACAAACGCGCCTTGATGAAACCGGAAGTGCAGTGGGAAGTGGAAAATGGTTTGAAATTGACGGCGGCGGATGTGGCCGCAGCTGCGGCCGAACGATCCAATTGGTATCGCGCTGTGGCCGCGTTGTTTGACCGTTACGATTATTTATTGTTGCCGACGGCGCAAGTGTTCCCGTTCGATGCCACCACCCATTGGCCCAATGAGGTCGGCGGCAAAGACATGGATACGTATCATCGCTGGATGGAAGTTGTGATCCCGGTCACCATGTCGGGATGCCCTGCTGCAAGCGTGCCGGTCGGCTTCAACAAACAAGGCCTGCCGATGGGTGTGCAGATTGTCGGCCGTAATCATGCTGAACGCGCCGTGTTGCAATTGGCCTATGCGTATGAACAAGCCACCGGCTGGGTGAAAAATCATTTGCCGCCGTTGCTGCAAGCTTGATGTGTTGATCTGATGAGTGCGGAGCCGCGTCTTAAAACAGAATTATGGGTCAAGGCCTTTATCCGGCGCTGTTGGTCGGCGGATGTGCCGGCTCTGTTGATGCGTCGGGGTGAAACCGATTCCGGGACCATCATGCTCAAAATGAACGGTGGTGCTGACAATGTGTGTGTTTATGCGCGCGGCCTTTTGACGAGCGGTGAATGGGGCTGGCGCCGCGCCAGCGGCCCAAACCTTTTAAGCGATCAAGACGCCGACGCTTATGTCGATCGCCAGCTCAGATACGATAGCGATCTGTGGTTGGTCGAGGTTGAAAACGATGATATCACGCGCTTTGTCGATGACCCGGTCGAGTCCTAATGTCCACTTGGCAATGCTTAAGGTGGATTGCCGGGTCAGGCCCGGCAATGACCCGAGTAATGACTCCGCGTTAATGACCCCGGCCATGACCATACAGCACAGTCCTTCTAAACCGTCACCACCGGGCTTGACCCGGTGGTCCATGGTGGAAGCAGCATAATGGCACCACACGATGGATTACCTGATCACGGTCGACACCGACTGCGACGGATGCGGACGCTAAAGCGGAAACAGCAAGCAGGTGGTCGACGCATGGGCGTAAACGCGCCCGTTTTTGTCTTTGATGGTGCCTTCCGCGGTGGCGGTTTGACGGCCGACATGAACGACGCGACCCTCGGCAAAGACTTCGCCGGTTTTGTCGGTTAAGCCGCGCACCAAATTCACTTTGAATTCAAGTGTGGTGTAGCCCGTTCCAGCTTTTAATGTCGAATGAACGGCACACCCCATGCAGGAATCCAGAAGTGTTGCGGCAAATCCGCCATGCACCGACCCGATCGGATTATAGTGGCGAAATTCCGGGACCGCGCTGAACACCACGCGACCTTCCTCGACCTCGCCTAATGTGAATCCGACCAGCTCGGCAATGGGCGGGATGGGCAGACGCCCATCCACGATTTGTTTGAGCACGTCAAGTCCGTCGTAGGATTTCAAAACGTCGATCGGAACGATACCGGTTGGTCGTTTGGTCATGAAATCCCCTTTCTCTTACGTCATGCTGGTTATAAGATAAAACGCGACAAGTCTGTATTGCGCGCCAAATCGCCGACATGCTTTTCAACATAATCGTGATCGATCACCACAGCTTGGCCCGGATGATCGGTGGCGGTAAAGCTGATCTCATCCAGAATACGTTCCAACACCGTGTGCAACCGTCGCGCCCCGATATTCTCGATCGCCGTGTTGATTTCGGCCGAGATCGCGGCGATGGCTTGAATACCATCGGGCGTGAAGCTCAAGTCCACATCTTCGGTTTTCATCAATGCCACATACTGCTTGATCAAACTGTTGTCAGGCTCGGTCAGAATACGATTGAAATCGGCTTCGGTCAGCGCATCCAATTCAACCCGGATCGGCAACCGGCCCTGAAGTTCCGGTAACAGATCCGACGGCTTGGCCATGCTGAACGCGCCGCTGGCAATAAACAGAATATGATCGCTTTTGACCGGACCATATTTGGTCGATACTGTTGATCCTTCGATCAGCGGCAGCAAATCGCGCTGCACGCCTTCGCGACTAACGTCAGCGCCGCCGCGACGTTCGCTGCCGGCGATTTTGTCGATCTCGTCGAGAAACACGATCCCGTTCTGCTCGGCGCTGTGAATGGCTTCCCGCGTTACCGCTTCGTCGTCGACCAGCTTGTCGCCTTCCTCGGTGGTCAGGATCTTGGTGGCGTCCTTGACGGTCATGCGTTTTTTGGTTTGCCGTTGGCCGAACGCCTTGCCGAACATATCGCCCAAGTTGACCATACCGACGCTCGCGCCCGGCATGCCAGGGATTTCAAAATTCGGCATCCCCGCCGGGGTTTCATTGACGTTGATCTCGACTTCGCGGTCGTCCAACGTGCCTTCGCGAAACATCTTACGGAATTTTTGCCGGGTGTCGGCGCTGGCGTTTTCACCGACCAGCGCGTCGAGAATGCGTTCTTCGGCGTGCAACTCAGCCTTGGCCGTCACTTCACGGCGTTTGCGGTCGCGCACCATGGCGATGGCTGTTTCAGTCAGGTCGCGAATAATCTGTTCGACATCGCGGCCGACATAGCCGACTTCGGTGAATTTCGTGGCTTCAACTTTAATAAATGGCGCATCCGCCAGTTTGGCCAGACGGCGCGAGATTTCGGTTTTGCCGACCCCCGTAGGGCCGATCATCAAAATGTTTTTGGGCAGCACTTCGTCGCGCAATTCCGGAGGCAATTGCTGACGCCGCCAGCGGTTGCGGAGCGCGATGGCGACGGCGCGTTTGGCGGCTTTCTGGCCGACGATGAAACGGTCGAGTTCAGAGACGATCTCGCGGGGGGAAAAATTGCTCATGAATGGTGAAACTCTATCAAATATCAAGGGATTCGAGGGTGACCGAGTGATTGGTATAGACGCAGATATCCCCGGCGATCTTCAACGCCTTGCGGGCGATGGTCTCGGCGTCCAGATCCTGATCATAGAGGGCGCGGGCGGCCGCCAGGGCGTAATTCCCGCCCGATCCGATGGCGATGATGCCGTCGTCCGGCTCCAACACGTCGCCGTTGCCGGTGATGATCAGGCTGGTGGACCGGTCGGCCACCGCCAGCATGGCCTCAAGCCGCCGCAACTAGCGGTCGGTGCGCCAATCCTTGGCCAATTCCACGGCGGCGCGCATCAGCTGCCCGGAATGCTTCTCAAGCTTGCCCTCGAGTCGCTCAAACAGGGTAAAAGCATCGGCCGTAGCCCCGGCAAACCCGGTTAAAACCTTGCCGCCGCTCAAGGTCCGCACTTTGCGGGCGGTGCCTTTGATGACCGTTTGGCCGATCGACACCTGCCCATCACCCGCCACAACGACTTTATTGCCTTTTCGCACGCTCAAAATCGTCGTGCCGTGCCACACCGGTAAATTATCGTCCGCCAAGGGAAACTCCTTAAAAACCATAGATCTCACCCAGTAACATGGCGATTTCCGGCTCAGGATCAAGAGGAACGATGAGGCCGAAAAACGGTTCGGACGATCGGGGTCCCAAAAGCTGGCGCTTTTGGTCTTTGGCTGCTATACCGGTGCCGATTATGGACCTCACTATGGACCTCTAAGGACGGAAGGCCGGCCATGCGGCAAGCGACAGTCGAGCGTAAAACCAAGGAAACCAAGATTTCCGCCACCGTGAATTTGGACGGGTCCGGCGTCTATGACGTGCATACGGGCATCGGCTTTCTCGACCATATGCTCGAACAATTGTCGCGCCATAGCCTGATCGACATCACACTCCGGGCCGATGGCGACCTCCATATCGATTATCACCACACCACCGAAGATTCCGGCATCGTCATTGGCGAAGCCGTGGCCAAGGCGTTGGGCGACCTGCGCGGCATCACCCGCTATGGCTCGGCTATTATTCCGATGGATGAAACCTGCACCCGGGTGTCGCTCGATGTATCCGGGCGGCCATTTGTGGTGTGGAAGGTGGATTTTAGCCGCGACAAGCTTGGTGACATGGATACCGAGCTGTTCTTGGAATGGTTCCGGGCCTTTGCTCAGGCCGCCGGGATCACGCTCCATGTTGAAAACCTTTATGGCACCAACAACCACCATATCATCGAGTCTTGCTTCAAGGCCCTGGCCCGGGCCTTGCGCCAAGCCATCGAAATCGATCCGCGCAAGGCCGACGCCATTCCATCGACCAAGGGTGCGCTCGGCTCTCAAACCGAGGTGGTGTAGATCATGCGGCTCTATACGGTCCATGTGAAAGCGGCCAAGGATGGGACCACGTCCCCGGATGCTGAGGCGGACGCCGTGTTCGTGCCCGAAGGGTTTACGCTGTGGGCGTTTATCTTCCGTCCGCTGTGGGCGCTTTACCACCGTTTGTGGTTGGTGGCGGCTGTGATGGCTTTGGTGCTGATCAGCCTATCGCTGCTTTATACGTTTCTCGGTCTGTCACCGACGCAAATTTTCTTGATTGATATTCTGGTGGCGTTCGTCATCGGCGCCGAAGCCAATGACATGCGGCGCTGGACCTTGGCGCGGCGCGGCTATGTGCAAAAAGCCGTGGTGAGCGGCGACACGCTCGAAGAAGCCGAGCTCCGCTACTACCATGGAGCCGCCGTGGTATGACCGTCGCGATCATTGATTATGGGTCGGGCAATCTCCGCTCGGCGGCGAAAGCATTTGAAAGGGCGGCGTTGGAGTGCGGCAGCACTCAATCCGTTGTTGTGACGGCCGACGCAAAAATTGTTGCTCAGGCGGATCGAATTGTGCTGCCGGGTGTTGGTGCGTTTGGTGACTGTCGTCGTGGCCTTGAATCCTTGCCCGATATGATCGACACGTTGAACGACGTCGTCATCACCAAAGGCCGTCCGTTTTTCGGCATTTGTGTCGGCATGCAATTGATGGCTGAACGTGGACTTGAATATGGTGTGCACCAAGGTCTTGGTTGGATCCGTGGTGAAGTGAAGGCGCTCGCGCCGAACGACGCATCATTGAAAATCCCACACATGGGCTGGAACGAATTGCGCATGCGTCGCGATCATCCTGTGTTTCAAGGGTTGCCGGATCACGCGCATGCTTATTTCGTGCATAGCTATGCGATGACGGTGACATCGCCTGAGGATGTGGTGGCGGATGTGGACTATGGCGGATCTATTGTCGCGGCGGTTGGTCGCGCCAATATGATCGGGACCCAGTTCCATCCGGAAAAAAGCCAAGCGATCGGCTTGCAGTTGATCGCGAATTTTTTGACGTGGTGCCCCTGAACTATGACCAACGCCCAACGTAAAATCGGTATGACCGCCACCGAAGAATTGACTTCGCTCGATAGCAAGGATCTTGAGGAGCTGTGCCAAGCGACGGTGGATGCCATCGTCGATGGTCAAGGGTTCAACTGGATCAAACCACCGGCACGGTCGACGCTCGAAGCTTATTGGCGCGGCGTTTTGTTGATCCCGGGGCGGTCGGTGTTTATCGCCCGTTTGCAGGGATCGGTGGTCGGCACGGTGCAATTGATTGCGCCGCCGTCCAACAACGAAACCGGGGCGTTTTCCGCAGAAATGGCAACGTTTTTTATCGCACCTTGGGCTCGTGGTCATGGTTTGGCGCGCTCGCTTCTGAACGATGTTGAAACGCGGGCGCGGCGTGATGGCTTCACCACATTGGAAGTGCATGTCCGCAGCGATCGCCAGGCGGCGATTGCTTTGGCGGAGGCTTCGGGCTTTAAACGCTGGGCGACCAAAGAACGCTACGCGCGGATCGACGGTCAGTATTTGTCCGGCCATTATTATGTGAAATACCTCGACCAATGATTTTATTTCCTGCAATCGATTTGAAAGATGGCCAGTGTGTTCGCCTTTACAAAGGCGAAATGGATCAGGCCACGGTGTTCAATGATAACCCCGGCGCACAAGCCGCAAGTTTTGTCGATGCCGGGGCTGAATATTTGCATATTGTCGATTTGAACGGCGCTTTTGCCGGGCGTCCGGTCAATGCCGATGCGGTCGACCGTATTTTGGATGCTGCGGGTGATGTGCCGGTGCAACTCGGTGGCGGTATCCGCTCGGTCGATACAATTCAGCACTGGCTTGAGCGTGGTGTGCGGCGGGTGATTTTGGGCACGGTGGCGTTGCGTCAGCCCGAAATCGTGCGCGAGGCGGCCAAGCTGTTTCCCGGACAAATCGCGGTCGGCATCGATGCCAAGGGCGGGTATGTCGCGGTCGAAGGCTGGGCCGAAACCAGCGAGATGACGGTGCTCGATCTCGCCCGCAAATTCGAAGATGCCGGTGTGGCCGCCATTATCTACACCGACATTGATCGCGACGGCGCACTGACCGGCGTCAATGTGGAGGCCACCATTGCCTTGGCCAACGCCATTTCCATTCCGGTGATCGCTTCGGGCGGGGTGTCGTCGTTGGAAGATTTGGAAAAACTTCGCAATGCCGCACGCTTGGCCACCGGCACCATCGAAGGCGCGATTTCGGGCCGGGCCTTGTATGATGGTCGTATGGATCTCGGTGCGGCGCTCAGGTTGTTGAAGGATGTCGCCTGATGTTGAAAGCCCGCATCATTCCCTGTCTTGATGTGAAAGATGGCCGCGTTGTCAAAGGCGTCAATTTTGTCGAATTGCGGGATGCCGGCGATCCTGTGGAACAAGCCAAGGTCTATGATGCGGCGGGCGCTGACGAACTGTGTTTTCTGGATATCACCGCGTCGTCAGATGAACGGGCGATTTTATTGGATGTGGTGCGCCGCACCGCCGAAGCCTGCTTCATGCCGTTGACGGTCGGTGGCGGGGTGCGCAGCGAAGACGACGTGCGCAAGTTGTTGCTGGCGGGGGCCGACAAGGTGTCGATTATGACAGCGGCGGTCAAACGTCCCGCGTTGGTTGGGGAGCTCGCAGAAAAGTTCGGCTCGCAATGCATTGTGGTGGCGATTGACGCTAAAGCCAAGCCCGGTGGTGGCTGGGAAGTCTATACCCATGGCGGCCGCAATGCGACGGGCATCGATGCGGTCGACTATGCAAAAGATGTGGCGCGCCGTGGCGCCGGTGAAATTTTACTGACCTCGATGGATCGCGACGGCACACGCGAAGGGTTCGATATTGCTTTAACCCGCGCAATCGCCGATGCTGTCAGTATTCCGGTCATTGCCTCCGGTGGTGTCGGCACGTTGGATCATTTGGTGGCTGGTGTGCGCGATGGCCATGCGACGGCGGTGCTGGCGGCCTCGATCTTTCACTTCGGCGACTACACCATCCGCCAAGCCAAAGATCACATGCAGAACGCCGGTGTGCCGGTTAGGCTTTAAGGTGATGGGGTTTTGCGCATTGTTTCATCGATGCGGCCCTCAAGGAGTGGACGATGACCGAACAAGCAGATGTCGGTGAAATTCTCAATCGTGTGTTTGCCGTGATCGAAAGCCGGAAGGCGGCCGATCCGGAACAAAGCTATGTTGCCAAATTGATGGCGCGCGGCCCCAAAAAAATCGCCCAAAAAGTTGGTGAAGAAGCGGTCGAAGTGGCGCTTGAAGCGGTCAGCGGCACGCCCGAGACCGTGATCGGGGAAAGCGCTGACGTTTTGTTTCACTTGATGGTGTTGTGGTCGGCGATGGGCTTGAAGCCCGAAGACATTGTTGCTGAACTGGCGGCACGCGAAGGTGTGTCGGGCATTGTCGAGAAGAAAAGCCGTAATTGGTAAATATGTGCGACCAAGGAGATATGATCGATGACGTATGATCCGAACAATATCTTTGCCAAAATTTTGCGCGGCGAAATACCCTGCAAAAAAGTTTATGAAGACGATCACGCTTTATCGTTCCACGACATCAATCCGCAAGCGCCGACCCATGTGCTGGTCATCCCCAAAGGCGAGTATGTGTCGATGATGGATTTCACTGCGCATGCCCCGGCAGATTTGCAAACCGGGTTCTTACGCGCCGTCGGCGAAACCGCCCGGGTGTTGGATTTGGAAACCGATGGCTATCGTGTGATCGCCAATGCCGGCCCCCATTCACATCAGGAAGTTCCGCACCTTCATTTTCATATCCTGGGCGGGAAACCATTGGGCCCGATGCTGGTCAGATAATCCAGCTGCATTGTTCGTCACCACCGGGCTTGACCCGATGGTCCATGATGCCATTCGCAGGCGCGATGCCGCCTATGGATTGCCGGATCAAGTCCGGCAATGACACCTTATACCGAAGCGTTCAACGTCTCCAGAAACACGCTCAACGCCACTTCCGGGCGGGCGCCGTAATGGCTGATGATCTCGGCCGCGGCCAAGCCACCCAAGCGGGCGCAATCCGGCAAACTGTAGTCATGGGTCAGGCCATAGAGAAACCCTGACGCAAACAAGTCTCCAGCCCCGGTGGTGTCGATCACGCGGCTGACCGGGGCGGCCGGGACCTCATGGACGGCGTCTGTGGTCACCACGACCGACCCTTTGGCGCTACGGGTGACGACGGCGATGTCCACCGTTCCGCGCACGCTGTCGATGGCGGTCTGAAAATCCTCGGTTTCATAAAGCGAGAGAATTTCTTGTTCATTGGCGAACAGGATATCGACATGCTTGTCGGTCAATTCCCGGAATTCATGGCGATAGCGCCCGACACAGAACGGATCGGACAACGATAGGGCTGTTTTGTTGCCGGCGGCATGAGCGATGTCCATGGCCACCAGGAACGCTTCCTTGGCTTGCGGCGGATCCCATAAATAGCCTTCGAGATAGGTTATTTTGGAGGATTTGACCAAATCGCGGTCGATATCGGAGGGAGCGAGGCCGACACAAGCCCCAAGGAACGTCGCCATGGTGCGCTGGGCATCCGGGGTCACGAACACCAGACAGCGGGCGGTGGCGGCCCCTTCGGTGGCTTTGCTCGAGCTGAAGGTGACGCCGAGCGCGCGAATATCGTGGTCGAACACGGCCCCCAATTGGTCGTTACGGATTTTACCGATATAGGCGCCGCGCCCGCCAAAGGATGAAATCCCGGCAATGGAATTGGCGACCGACCCTCCGGAACATTCGATTGCATGGCCCATGCTGGCGTAGAACCGCTCGGCCGTTTGTTCGTCGATCAAGGTCATGGCGCCCTTGGCGAGGCCCAGGCGCTCCAGCAAGGCGTCATCGGCTTTGGCAATGACGTCGACAATGGCATTGCCGATGCCCAGAACGTCTATGGGGCGGTTTTCCATGGAATTTTCTCCCTTTATTGAACAGGCGGAGCCTTTACAACCGGCGACCGCTTGGGGTCGGGCAAGTATAGAAAAGGCGCGTCCAACGGCAAGCGCTTTATTCTTGCGCCGCTCTCCCTTATTCTATTGAGATGATTGGAACAGCACTTAATCGAACCTTTGCCCAGATGGGCGACCGCCGCTTCATCAAGACTTTGTTGATCGGCGTTCTGTTGGCTGTTGGGAGTCTGTTTGCCGCCATTTGGGCGGCGGGCTGGATCACGGACTATGCTTATCGTAGTCAGCAGGTCTGGATTCAGTACGACTGGGTCGCCATCATGTTGCGGATCTTCGCCAGCTTGCTGGCGGTGTGGATCGGCTTCCTCTTGTTTGTACCGGTATCGGCGTTGTTTATCGGTTTCTTTCTGGACGATATCGTCGACGCGGTCGAGGAACGGTATTATCCCGATAACCGCGGCGGACCTCACCTCGGGTTTCTGACCTCGTTGTGGTTGGGGGCAAAATTTGCGGCGGTGGTGATCGTCGTCAATATCCTGTTGCTGCCCATATATGTTCTGACGTTTTGGGTGCCGTTTGTGCCGATGGCGGTCTTTTGGGTGGTCAACGCCTATCTTCTGGCCTGGGGTTTACATGACCTGATTGCGCCGCGACATATGAGCCCCGTAGACGCACGGGCCCATCGCCGTCGTCTCAGGGTCGAACTCTTGTTCGTCGGCCTGATCGTGGCGGCGTTATTCACTATTCCTATTATCAATATTGCGGCGCCGGTGATCGGGGCGGCCATGATGGTGCATATTTTCCATGCTCGGGCGTAATCTATATTTGTTGATCATTGCAGGCAGTATCGGCCTTGCCGCCTGCACTCAGGATAAACCGGTGGTGCAACCGACACCTACACCCCCGCCGCCGGTGGTGGAACAACCGAAGGCCGCGCCACAAAAACCGAAACCCAAAGTGCCCGAGGCCAGCCCGCGGCCACGCCCGACCTTTGACTCCCGGCAATTTGTCGGTATGGAGCCCAGTGTGGTGGAAAAACGGTTCGGCAAGCCATCGCTCAAGCGTAAAGAAAACTTCATCCAAAATGCCGACGCCGAGGTTTGGCAGTATGTCTCGGGCCCCTGTGTGCTGCATTTGTATTTCTATGGGCCTCAGCCCAAGCCGGGGGTACGGGTCGAGGCCAAGTCGGGGGTTTTGAAGGTTGAACATGTCACCATCGAAACCCGGCCCGGACCATGGGGCGATAATCTCAAACCCGAAGGGGTGTGCGCGCTCGCTTTTAGTGGGAAGTAATCGGCGTTTAGCGGGAAGTAATTGGCGTTTAGTGGGCAACAGCCGACCATTCCATGCGGAGGATCTGGTGACTTTCTTGTCCGGCGTCCTTGAACCCGGCGCGGCTGAATGCCCGGCGTGAGCGGATGTTTTCACTGCGGATCGAGGCGCTGAGCACATCGAACGGCAATGTTTCCCGGGCCAGTTTGGTGAAGCTGTTGATCAAATGGGTCGACTGCCGGAGCCCCCGATAGCGCGGGTTGAGCGTCAGCCCGATTTCGGCCTGGGCGAACGTCCGCCGCGAAAAAATCCCGACCGCCACAGGGTCACCGTTTAAGCTGTTTTCCGCCAACAATACCCGGCGTCCAGGGTCGCTCAACAGCGTCATCATCCATGCGTGATAGGTATTGAACGGGACCGGTTGATCATGGCGCTCCATGCGCCGGGTCAAGGCGTCGTTGCGCCACACCCAGAGTTCTTCGATATCGGTTTCCGTCACGGGGCGAATGGTGAAATGCAGCATGGTGTCCTCCAGCGAGGAGGACGCCCAAGGCGCGAAAATTGTGACCGAATATGGTGATCGGCAATCAGATCGCGGCCGTCGTTTTTTCCTTAAAGGAACATAAATCATTGACCGGACAGACCGGGCATTTCGGGGTTCGGGCGACGCATATATACCGCCCGTGTAAAATCAGCCAATGATGAGCATGCAGTCGATATTGCGGTGGGACAGCTTTCAGAAGTTTCAATTCTACCGCCAGCGGCGTTTTGCCTGGGGCCAAGCTGGTGCGATTGCCGACTCGGAAGATATGGGTATCGACGGCCATGGTGGGTTGCTTGAAGGCGATGTTTAAAACCACATTGGCGGTCTTGCGGCCGACGCCTGGCAGTGTTTCCAATATCTCGCGGTCGGCGGGAACTTCGCCGTTGTGATCGCGCACCAAAATCTCGGCAGCTTTTATGATGTTCTTGGCTTTGGTGTTAAAAAGCCCGATGGTTTTGATATAGCCCTTCAGTCCGTCTTCGCCGAGCTTCAGCATTTGTTGCGGTGTCGAGATTTTTTTGAATAAAGCCCGGGTTGCTTTGTTGACGCCGACATCGGTGGCCTGCGCGGATAAGGCGACCGCCACTAACAAGGTGTAGGGATTGGTGTATTCCAATTCGCCCTTGGGCTCCGGATTGCGTTCTTCCAGACGGCGGAAAAATTCGATGCGATCGGCTGGTTTCATCATGACCTTTCAATGGTGGCGCGGCAGTCAATGGCGGAACGGAGTGTAGCGGGCAATGAAAGGCGGGAAAAGAGGGACATGACCGAACATGACCCGGCCCGACCTAGCATGGACGTTGACTTCGGGAGAGCGTAGTCTGTGATCATGACGATATCGAACAATCCATTTCCCGGGGCATTACCCCCTAACACCCCCGCACAGCCTGAAAAGGTCGCGGATGTCTGGTTTGATGCCGTTTTGCATCCCAATCGATCGTTAGGTCAGCGCGGCTTCTTGATCGTGATGACGATCCTGTGCGTGGCCAGCTTTGCCGCGGGTGTTGTGTTTGTGTCCATGGGAGCATGGCCGGTGTTCGGTTTT
>JBBCIP010000331.1:0-2884 GCA_037189785.1 Alphaproteobacteria bacterium | reverse complement strand
GCGATATCTTTGAGGCGCATTTTAAAGCCAAAGAGGCTGCAAAACTGGTGGCTGATTATTATGTGGCGGATGACCAGTATCCTGTCATGTCGGCCCCAGATATGGTTCTGCAGAGAGGGCGCGCCGCCATAACGGAGGTTTTTTCTAGTCTTGTACAGACCTTCAAAACGTGCCAGTTGGAACAAGTTGAAGTGATTGTTGACGTGGACAATCAGGGGAATCTGGCCCAAGAATTGGGGCGTTCGATCATTACCGGAAATGATGGGCAAGAAATTCTGGCGCGTTATGCTATTCTATGGCGCCGGACTGATGATGGTTGGCGCGTCCAGTCGGATTTCTTTGCATTTGGAGATCTTGTTTAATAGCCTATACTAAGGAGGAGTGGGTAGGAGATACACTGAGCGGTTGAGGTAGCAGAGTTTACCCAATTCGGAGTATAAATTTGCGTGGTTAGGCGAACAGAGCCTTATGTAAGCAACACACAGCCGCCGCATGTGAGCGGCAAAAGTGTGCTACGGCCAAGGCTTTTGAAGCTGCCGCGTGAGCCTGAACAAGTAATGTTAGTCTGCGCGCCTGCTGGTTACGGAAAAACCACCTTATTGGCGCAGCACTATGCTGCTTTTAAATCGGCAGGTTATGCTGTGGCATGGATAAGCCTGGACGAAAGTTTGGGGGATGCAAATGATTTTGTATCCTGCCTGATGTATGTATTGGCTAAAGTATCGAATCACAAGGATATTTCACAACCTTTTTCAGGTTTGCAGTCTAATCTACCAATACGAGAACTAGCAAATGCCGTATTGTTACAAATGAATCGCCTTGAGAAGGCTTTCATATTGTATTTAGATGACTTCAACCGTATTGAAAGCGCTGATAATATTCGTCTGATAGACGAATTGATTGAAATGCTACCAAAAAATATTTTTATCGTTATATCAAGCCGAGTACGGCCCAATCTGAAATTGGCACGACTTGCGGCCTCCGGTCGGCTAAGAGAGATAACGTCGCGTCATATTGCTTTTTCAGAAGATGAAGCCAAAATCTTTCTTGGTGATACGATAATCAAAGATTCGGCTGATATGTTGTTTAAGAGAACAGAAGGCTGGCCAGCTGGATTACAGTTATGTCGCTTCATGTTTGACGCTGAAAACCATGACTCTGGTTTGGATATATCTAAACCTCTCATAGATCTTAGCAGGATTAGTGGTCGCCTAAGCCACATCGCCGATTATTTGGCCGAGCAAGTGTTTGAAAGCCTTGATCCCGTAAAACAAGATTTTTTATTAAAAACAGCAGTTCTCGATCGGATCTCGGGTGATTTTGCAAATGCCATGACGGGGCGTGATGATGGTTGGAAAATGCTCGAATGGTTACAGGCCCACAACCTCTTTATTTTTGCTTTAGATACAACCAATTCTTGGTTCCGTTATCATCAGATGTTTCGTGAATTCCTGATAGAAAAGTTGCGCCGCAGTTTTGTCGGTATGGAAAAGGCATTAAACGCGGAAGCTGCGCAGTGGTTGGCAAGTGTGGGCGATTTCCGAGAGGCTATGCGTCATGCCTATGCCACGAAAGATTTATTAATAGTTGAAGATATTGCTAATAAAGCGGGGGGATGGAGGCTTACACTCATAGAAGGTGTTTCTATCTGGAAACCTTTGGAAGAAATGCTGAAATCCGCATTGGATGTTCCGCCGTCATTGCAGCTCGCATATGTTTATTATCTTTTACACAACGGACAAATTGAACAAGCGCGCTACATTCATGACAGCGTGCTGGATATGATTGACCGTATTGACTCCAAAGATCAATTAAAGTTGCAAAATTTTGTCGATATTGATTGCGCAATATTGGATCTTTTAATTTCGACGCTTGAGGATAAACCATGGCCAGCAGAGAAGGTACGTGCATTCGAGCGTAAGCTTGAGAGTAATGTTAACATGGATATGCGCTTGAGCGCATTCGCGCATGAATTATTATCGTGGCTCTATTATTGGAGTGGTGATTTCAAACAAGGAGCTGCGACTGCTTTGGTTGCAGCCCATCGATCAGAAGTCGTTGGATCGCCTTTTATTGCATCTTATTCATATTTGTCGCGTGGCTCATCCTTGTTGGCTATGGCTAGACTTGATGAGGCTGAAGAAGCGTTTAATCTTTCCTATCAACTCGACTACAAAATGTTTGGATCCGGAGGAAGCCGGACCATTGCTGTTGGCGTCCTGAAAGCTGAAGCGCTTTTGGAACGTGGAAACATCACGGCGGCATGGGAACTTGTCGCTCCCATGTTGGAAATTATCGATACTGCAGAGCTTTGGGTTGAGCTTGGTTATGTCGCCTATAAAGTTGGCGCTTGGTATCGTCTGGAAAAGCACGGGCTAGAATCTGCTCTGACATTTATAGAGGATGGCTTGGCGCTTTTCTCTGACCGGCCAATTCCGCGTTTCCGGGCCATGTTAGAATTTTATATGGTACGTCTGATGTTGATGGGAGGAGAAACGCAACGTGCGTTAGAAAAATCCGAGGAATTAAACCATCGTTATCCAGATCATGAAGGGTGGCGGTTGGGTATCCCAAAGCAAATTACTTTGATACGTCTTTGGATTGAGACGGGCGAACTGGATAAAGCCGAGAACGGCTTGCTAATGTTGCGTCAAAAAATTACAGAGCTCAATGCCCTGCGTTACAGTATAGAATGCCATATATTAATGGCGCTACTTGCTTATAAAAAGCAAGATATGAAGCGCGCCAAGGCAGAAATGAATGTGGCCGTTAGGGAAGCCAGCTTGACAGGACAGCGGCTTGCATTTCTTGCATTTCGGCATCCTATTGCGTTTTATGAAGACACTATCTGCAGTCCGGAGAAGGAGATCGAATCCGGGCGGTG
>JBBCIP010000330.1:0-2874 GCA_037189785.1 Alphaproteobacteria bacterium | reverse complement strand
GGGTTGGCGGCGGGATTGTCGTTGTCCCGGTTTTGGAGTTTGCTTTGGGACTTTATGGTGTTGATCCAGCGGTCCGCATGCATGTTGCCGTTGCGACCTCATTGGCGACAATTATCCCAACGTCTATTTCTTCGGCCCGCGCCCATCATCGTCGGGGGGCTGTGGATCTTGATCTCATTCGTCAGTGGGCGGTTATGATCTTTGTGGGCGCTGTTCTTGGATCGTTGGTCGCGGCTTATGTGAAAAGTTCGGTTTTGACGGCGGTGTTCGGTGCCGTTGCCTTGATCGTCGCCTTGAAAATGCTATTGCCTTTGGATCATGTAACATTGGGGAGCGCAGTTCCAAAAGGGATTTTGGGGCGAACTATTCCGACATTGATCGGCGGTATATCGACGATGATGGGTATCGGAGGCGGGACATTGAGTGTTCCGGTGCTGACATTGTTCAATTACCCGATCCATCGCGCTGTCGGTACGGCATCATTATTCGGTTTGATTATCAGTGTGCCTGGTACTATTGGCTTTATTCTGTCCGGTTGGGGCGATCCACGATTGCCGGTGGGAAGCTTGGGGTTTGTGAGTCTGGTCGGATTTGCCTTGATCGCGCCGACGACATATCTTGCGGCCCCTTGGGGAGCTAAAATTGCCCATGGACTGAGCAAGCGGAATCTAGGGATTGTCTTCGGCATTTTCTTGTTGATTGTGGCCTGCCGCATGGTCTACCGCACGATTGTCAGTTCATAGCTTGAGTGATAGGAGCCAATGATGTCGTTTGTGTTTTCTCCGATCGAGGCAATCACCTTGCCGGTGCTTGGTAGCGATGCACGATTACCGGTCGCGCGTGTTTTCTGTGTGGGCCGGAATTACGCGGCGCATGCGCGGGAAATGGGCGCTGATGATCGCGAGCCACCGTTTTTTTTCATGAAGCCTACGACCGCAGTCGTCCAAAACGGCACGGCTATTCCTTATCCATCCCGCAGCCAGGATGTGCATCATGAAGTTGAATTGGTGATTGCGCTAGGGCATGGGGGCGCCAATATCGCGGTGTCGGATGCGGACCAATACATATATGGCTATGCTGTCGGTATCGATCTGACGCGGCGTGATTTACAGTCGGTCGCCAAGTCGAAAGGTCATCCGTGGGAAGTGGGAAAAGCATTTGACGGTGCTGCACCGGTATCGACAATTGTTCCAAAGCAACATGCTGGTGATTTGGGCCACGCACACATACAGTTGACGGTCAACGGGCAAGCCCGACAGTCAGGAACAACGGCCGAGATGATTTGGACTATTCCGGAAATCATCGCTGAACTGTCGACTTATTTTCTATTGATGCCGGGCGATCTGATTTTTACAGGAACGCCGGCCGGTGTTGCGGCAGTAAGTCCCGGGGATGTGCTTGAAGGGACCGTTGATGGGCTGGAGCCGTTGCGCGTTTCCATAAAATAAACCAAAAATAACAATATGTTATCAATGGCGCGTCGGTTTTCGATCGCGCCATTTTTTATGAATTAGCCCTATATCAAAATCAGAAACCGATATTCCCAAATATTATTAGACCCCAGGCCCGTTATAATAAATTCTACCATCATAGACTGGTTGACATGAATGGATATGGACGCCTTACCCGTGGCCGGTCTCGTCGTTTGGGGTGGCTCCACTGAATCCCGGTTGGAGATAGACTATGACGTGGCATGCTTTCGCTTCCTATAAAGATGGGGCGCGCATTCGGACAGCCTTGGTGTTGGGTGAAACGTTATTTGATCTGGAGGCTGTTGCGAAACGGTTCGCTATGTTGTCCGATGACGCGATAGCGTTGCAAAAGCTTGATACGATTATTGATGAATGGGATCGGCTTGAAGATCCGCTATCTGCGTTGGCTGAAATGGCGGCCAAAGATCCGGCTAGCCTATCAGCAATAGCGGGCGGTGACAGTAGGCTGGCCTTGCCGTTCAAGCCGTTTCGTGTCCTTTGCACCGCATCCAATTACATTGAACATGCCGCAGAAATGCAAACAAAGCTGGCGGCGAAAGCCGATAGCATGCCGTTCGTTTTCATGAAGTCACCAACCTGTGCGATCGCACCGGAGGACAGTGTGGTCTTGCCGTTGGAAAGCCAGCGTGTGGATTGGGAAGTTGAGTTGGCTGCGGTCATCGCTCGCCCTGGTCGCCGGATTTCAGCGGAAAAAGCATTGGACTATATCGCCGGTTATACGGTGGTGAATGATATCTCTGCCCGCGATATGATCCGCCGCACGGATTTTCCCTTCTCTCATGATTGGTTCCGGTGCAAAAGTTTTGAGACATTCCTGCCGATGGGACCATGGTTTGTGCCGCGACGCTGCATCAAAGATCCGCATAATTTGCGCTTATCTTTGCATGTCAATGACATTGCTCGTCAGGACGGAAATACCGAAGGCATGATTTTCAATACGTTTGAGCAGATCGAGTATTTGTCGCGCTTGATGACCTTATATCCCCGTGATGTTCTGGCCACTGGAACGCCAGCCGGTGTGGGGCAGGGCAAGGGCATCTACTTGGCCGCGGGCGACACTATGGTTGCTGCGGTGGAAGGTATTGGTACGTTGCGTAATCCTGTTGTTGCTGAAGTTGCATAAGCTGACGCTGATAGTAAGGAATGAACCATGTCGTCATCTTTCAAGATTCTTTCTTTAGCGGTTATCGGAATGCTAACTGTCACCCTGGGTGGGTGTGATAAGAAGTCTGAAGAAAATGTTGAAAAGGTGACATATAACATGTCTTGGCTGCCACAAGGCAGCCAAGCTGGTGTCATCGTCGCCATTGAAAAAGGATACTACAAAGACCTTGGGTTCGACGTTGATGCCGTGCGCGGATTTGGTGGTATTCTCACGGTC
>JBBCIP010000329.1:0-5366 GCA_037189785.1 Alphaproteobacteria bacterium | reverse complement strand
CCATCGCTCCCCATACCAACTTGGCCGGAAATAAATATTAGATCATTTGCTTTGTAGAATGGACTTAATGGTGCGCTCATGTATCCAGTATAGCACTTTGCTGGTTTACGATTCGTCCCATTCTGGAACAACTGCCTCACTAATCTGAGTCGATTGCAAAAGCAGCCCATCAACCTCTTTAGGGAGTTTTTTCAAAAGTGCATACATAAACCACTCGTCTGTCTGATGCTGATCAATAGAACCCGCCAGTTCTTTGATTACCTCTATCAGCCGTTCATTACCAGATTCGTACGTTGTATCGGAGCCTTGCCTGTGAATACTGAGACTATACGAGTGTTTCAAAACTCCCTTCTCCTCATGCCCGTACATAATCATCGCCCACCAAGTGGTTGACTCCCAATCGCCTGTTAAGAAATGTTCTACTTTCGTTTTTATAAGCTCCCAATAATGCTTGTCGTTTTCATCGCCGCGAAAATCAGCCACGATATCATATGCGAATAAGTTAATAGGTACGAGCATCGGATGGATATTCTCAGGAACCTGGATATGCTCAATTAGCGCGCAGCCCTTCTTGTAATCGTCACCACACTCATCAATAGCCTGCTGGCAGGCGGCCGCATACTCTGTCGATATCTCTACTCTGTCTATCTCTTTGCTCACTTTATTCAACTTCTCTATATTTAGTATCAAAAACTGTAATGAACTTTTCATCTTTCTTGTGAATAGAACGACCATTGTCGGACGGAGCGTGTGCAGGTGTTAGTCTGATGCCTTTTTTAACCTTGATTACCAGATAAAGGTTGGGCCCGCCAGTTTTCTTGGCAAATCCGCCAAGTCTGTATTGCACGATGCCTCCTGTGTATATTGGTTTACCAGATCGGTCGCTAAATTCAGTTTTCATGCCTTAATGATAGCTTATTTTGCGCTCCATCAGCGAAATATTGCTCAAGCGTCATGTAGTTATGGTCATTCGTGTCAAAATAATCGGCAAGCTCGCTTTTAACGATCCACCTCACTTCATCATTCTCGACACCATCAGCTGCAACCGCCGTGGTGTCGCCGTCAAACGATAACAGAAAGCAAATACCAACCGTATGTATATCGCCAATGACGTACGCGAACGTCTGAAAAATGTCGCTCGCCTTTACTGCAATCCTGAACTCTTCCGAGAACTCTCTGACGATAGCTTCATCGAGCGTCTCGCCAAACTCAACATGTCCGCCGGGTAGATGGTACTTCCCTGGCGCTATCTCCTTGCTCATCGAGCGCCTGGCAATTAGCACTTGGTTATCATGTTCGAGTATTCCATTGACGATGATTCGCTGTGTATTCATTACTTTAATTCTAGCAGAGAGATCCTTAGTATTGACAAAATATAAGCATTATAGTATAATGAAAATATGGATTCCCACCTGAGTGGAGTCTACGTGACAGGAAGTTAAAATGTTGCTCATTGCTCTCATCAAGCTCGCGATTGCAATCCTCGTCTACCCATTCGCCACCATCATGTGGCTGGCAAGCAAGATGGAGGAGGATTCACCGAATACGGTCGCCAGCAAGATTCTGGGTACTTGGGATCTCCCAGAACCGCCACCGGGAGAATCCTTGAGCGAGAAGATTGACAAGTGGGCCGAGGATGCGGAGTTTCCTCGTCTCGGCTAATTCACCCCGTCACACCTACCCCACCGCTCCTGCGATAGAAACCCCATCTCGCAGTCGAGAGGTGGGGTTTCTGCATTTGAAAATCATCTAAATAATGTAAGGTCATTACCAATATTCATAAATTAAAATTGAAGCGCCCCGCGTCTCGCGCCATTAAGGCGAAAGACACGGGGCATATGCTCCTTTCTATCGAACGAAAACTTCCATCAGCCGATCGTAGTTACGAGCTACTTCGGCGGTGCGCGGAAGACGACGTGAAGTGTCGACGTCTGCGATGTAGAAACGTACCCAAACCGTCGTCAACCCATCACGCCCCTTGGGACTATGGTCGACGATTTCATAGGCGTTTGCTTCACGCGGCATGATTGCTCTTACCTGCGTTAGATTGTAGCGCAAGGCGAACATCTCATCCGTCGTGAAGTGCCCATCGTCACCAACTTGTTCCACAGAACGTACATGGAATTCGACATCTCTGTCGTCTCCACTCTGCTCGTGCGGGGACGCTCTGGTGTAGCGAGTGAACCACTCGCCATGTGATTGCTCAAGTAGGAACGGAACAACTGGCGTGTGGTCGTCTTCCGCTGCCTGCATGAAGTGCTCCCAATTGGCTCGAATTGCCCTGTCGGGTCTGGGGGACATCAGCACACCTTGCTTGAGTGTCGCACCCGGTGGCACCGCAACAAACTTTGCACCGTTGAACCACTCATAGACGCCTGGTGATGTTGCTAGCATTACACCAAGCTCGGCAGTATGCATGCGCATAAACTGCTCGATGTTGAGCAAATGAGCCAGCGCATACCCCTCTTCGGGAATGCGCGGCTCTTCTGTTCGGCCATCGGTCGTGTTACTGCGCACCGTATAGGTGCAGTTTGGCGAAGATTCCACCCTTGTGATATAGGGATGGTCGCGGTCGTCCAAGCCCTCCGACTGTCGATATTCATCGTTTGGACGTTCCTTCGCGTGGAAGTCCTTGGCGATGCGCTCGTGCTTCATCAAGTAGCGATAGGCATTCGAGCCAAGTCGCATTCGGATCAGCGGGTCGCGTAGTGCGTCGGGGGTGCTCAGATATCGGTAAAACACGTTGAATCCGTCGGTCAAGCCAGTTGCATCCAGGTAATCCTGAAAGTCGAGAACGTTGACGGGTGCGATATCGATCATGCGTATTACACGCTCGTGTTGACCGATCAGATCGTTTGGTATGACGTGTCTCACCCTACCGTACTTGCCGGCTTCGAGGCTCAGGAACTCTTGGGCGCTAATGCGTCCTCCGTTGTTGCAACGTGTCTTGTCGCCCCACTCCCACTTGTAGGCGGCTTTGATGCCGTCAATCGTGGACATGGGGCCCACGCCGTGCGCAACGATGATTTTGATCCGGCCATCCATTCCGACACCGACGTACTCTGCACTCGTGCTGGTGTACCAGTTTTCCCAAGGGGAATCATTGGTACCTGGCTCAGCGCCAAGCCGAAGTTCGACGATTTCAGGCAGCGTCGCGAGGTGCCCGGATTTGCCAGCGTACTTGCTAGCAAAATTCCAGGCCTCAACAATACCGTGCCAGCCGTAAAATGCCACAGGACGATTTGCCGCTGCAGACATGAGACTCACTCCTTCCCGTCCTCTGTTTGGAGGTTTTGGGATAGAAAAGAACATCCGAGCAAATGCCCAGACTATGTACAATTATATAATTTTTACCGAAATATGCAACTTGAGGGGTTTCTGCTTTTTGAAAAACATGTGCTATACTAACCGCAAGCGGATTATCCGCGGACAATTTAGTATCGACCTAACCTGAGTAGCTTTCGAGCGAAAGGCATGGTTGTCAAGACCAACACAGCATACTGACCCCGTCGTTAGGAATGCTGTGTTGGCCATGGTTGGAAACTTCCATGGGGGCCTCGGCCCCGCCTAGCGGCGGGTTTTGTGTATTCCGGCGCTAGTTACTAAACACATAACTAGGGGGCTACGAACATGCACAAACAAACGAAATTATCTGGGCTTACTATTGTCGAACTGTTAATTGTGATTGTGGTGATTGCGATTTTAGCGGCGATTAGTGTGGTGGCGTATCGAGGCATTCAAGATCGTGCCAATGCAAGCGCGGCGAGTTCCGCTGCCAGCCAAGCTTCTAGAAAGATCCAGTTATTCTTTACTGAAAATGATAATTATCCTGCGTCACTGACCACCGCAGGACTTGATGACATGAATAACCTACAATATGCTTTCAATAACTCTTCTAACCCTAAAACCTATTGCGTCACCGCCTCCGCAGGCAATAAATCTTTTTATGTTAGTAATACTGCTACTACCCCTACTCAAGGTGGTTGCGCCGGTCATGGGCAGGGTGGCATGGCTGCGATTACGAATCTGGCAACAAATCCCAGAGGAATCTATAATGGTGTTCCACCTAGCTCTAATAACACTGTTACCCACTTGCTCACAAGAAACGTAACTGTTCCAGCTACCCCTGACGGTATCACAACAGCGATTGAACAAAGAGTAAGTAATGATTATACCGGTGCCTCTCTTCTTAGTCTGTATAATCTCGATGGCCTGACTGGCAGTAGTGGGATAACCCGAAGTATAAGTGCATGGGTGCGAGTGAACACAAGCGGATACAGGGTATCTGGGAGTGATACCAATTTCCCGATACAGGACTTAGCTGCAAACGTATGGGTGAGAGTGCAGACCGATGCGCCAGTACCTGGTAATGAGCACGTAGTTCTTAGAGTACAAAAGATATCTGGTAGTGTTGCTTTGAGTGACCGTGCTTACATTACGGGAATAATGTCGGTTGAAGGCAGCCAGCACTACTCTTTCGCTGACGGTAACTCTCCGAACTGGGTATGGAACGGTACGACGAATAACTCCGCTTCCACCGGCCCAGCGCTTTAAGTTTTTTGATAATAGTTTGATTTGATTGAGTATATACAATCGAATCGGAACCTGATTAAGTTAGAGCTGCTGTAATGGGGTCTGACACGGCATACTGAATTATGCTGGAACAATCATTACCGTCGGAGAATAGATTCTGCCAGGGCGGCCCCAGCAGAAGACAAGGTAACTGTCTTATCGTTTTCGTTATAATCCCATATTCGCTCTTTGTGGCCAGGTCGGACAATACGTGTTACGAACATCGAAGACGTACTATACTCAATCCATTCAGTAAGCTGCTTTACGGTGCATGTACCTGACGCATGTAGCAACAATAAGGTCATCTCCTTAACGCTTAGCTTAGTATCTAGCACTCTGCGAACGCCATTAACTGACCAGATCATAGGCACCTCGCGTGCTGTAAGTAATTCGACCGCTGAGGTGGCCTGATCGATGTCTACCGCATGGAAAACTCTGATAAGTTCTGCCATGAGCCAACGTGAAGTAGCGATAATATAAGTTGCATCCATATGGTTCGGAGTGACGTCGCCGCCAGCATGACCTACGCCACGATTATTACGAAGTTCATACAGACCTATCATTATTCGTGGAATCTGAATTCGGATCGGTCTTCCGAAGGTTGCAGGAGCCTGCTCCATAGCCGTCAGTGCCATAACCATGTTAGAAGGTCCGCGGATGTGTCTGTCGGGAATTGCTCCATCCACATATCCACGGATAATCGTATAGATGATCTCGCATAGCTTACCACCACTCATCTCTGACCCTTCCCACCGTGATTCCTGGTAATCGGTCACAAGCTTATTAAACTCATC
>JBBCIP010000328.1:0-22326 GCA_037189785.1 Alphaproteobacteria bacterium | reverse complement strand
TGGTAGAGCAACGGATTGAAAATCCGTGTGTCGCTGGTTCGATTCCGGCCCCGGGCACCACTTAAAAAAAACTCCTCAATCCATAATGTCTCGACCCCCATCACTGGGTCAGGGATGACTATTTCATTGCGGAATCTGAAGACGGCGTGGACGAAAATGTTCGTTCTCGATAAATCCGGGCTGCGTCGGCGCGGTTGGAAACACCCAATTTGGCAAATAGGCTTTTGACGCGAAACTTCACCGTATTCGGGGATATATCAAGCTCCAAGGCAATTTCCTTGTTGGATAGGCCACGGCTCAACTCACGCAATACCTCTACGGCAGCAAGGGTCAACAGCGGCCCATCGTCTCCTTGGCGTTTCTCGGTGCGGCGAACATCGCGCTGTAAGTCACGCAGGAAGTTATTCCGATATCGGTCGGACGATACGGCGCCATGGCCCGCCAGCATGACGTCTATGACCGGCTTCAATCGCCGCCCAAGGTCCAGATAAGGCCGCCGTATGCCACTAAAAAGGCCATACCGCACGGCCTTGTCCAGCGCCCGCACCGCCGCTTCCATATGGCCGGCAGTGGCGTGGGCGTCACTGATCAATAAGGTCAACAACACCAGCTGCCGAATGTCGCCGCTATCTTCAGCCGTGCGCGCATGGGATTCCAGCAGCGTTAAAGCGTCATGGTACGCACCGCGCGCGATGTCGATCATCGCTAGACAAGCGGCGGCCATGCCGACCAACCGATGCGGTGGCGGGCCTGCAGCCTGGACGACAAAAGCCGCCAACTGGTCACCATAAACCTTGATCTCAGGCTCGCTAAGCTGCGACAAGCGCCCGCCCAGGAACAGATAATAGACGGACTGACAATCCGCCAGCAGCGACAAGCGGTCCAAACGACGTATACGGGCCACATCCCGCGCTTGATCCAAGACCGTTAGGGCAGCTTGCGCACCACGGGTCGACCATTCAATGGCCGCCGCCGCACTATACGCTGCGGCGTATAGCTCATACCACCCGTCGCTTTGTTCGACTATGGGCAAGGCCTCGTGCAGACGAGCAGCCCCGTCCGCCATGTGGCCGCGTTCCACAAAGACCTCGGCCAGATAAACAGAGGTTTGCGCGCCCAAATCTATCCCTTCCCCGAACCGCGCGTCCAACTCCTGTTCGGTGGCGAGGAGAATGTGTTCGGCCTCGTCCAACCTGCCTTGGGCCAGATGAGATTTGGCAATGATGAAACGGATAAAAACTTCACCATACAAAGACCGCATGATGCGGTAGCGGGCACTGGCATCCTCACATGCTTTCAAGGATTGTTGGAATAGGCCGAACTCATAAAACTTCGCCGCCAAAGAATCCGCGAGGATGGCATGCATCACGTGATCGTTTTTCTGAATTTTGAGCTGCAGCGACTTTAATCGTTCCACGTCCGCAATCGTGGCGGGCTGATCGGCGTAGTCTAATAAAATATGTTCAACCACATCGTAGTCGATTTCTTCCTGGACGGTCCAATTAGGGTCCTTGTCCACGCTGGCGAAATACATGGATGCGCCGTATATATCGCCATCTTTCACCAACAAAAATGTCTTGGCTAAGAATAGTGGCAGGTAGGCGCGAATGATATTTTCCGGCAGTCCGGCAATGGCCGTGCGGATCAAACCGATATGACCATCCATGATGAGCCGCCAGTTGCCGGCTTCACTCAGCAGCCGCGCCGCCAGATGATGGTCTCCGGTTTTTTGAGCGTGATTAATCGCCTGCTTGGTTAAGCCCTGTCCAGCCATCCAATCGGCGGCCCGACGATGCAAATTCACGATCACGTCAGCGTCATACCGTTGTAGTCTGTCGCGCAGAAAATCTAGAAACAGGGTATGGTAGCGATACCATTGACCATCTTCGGTTTCTGGGATCAGAAACAGGTCATGTTCGTAAAGGTGTTCCAGCATCTGCCAACCATCCCGTCGTTCCGTGACGGCATTGGCCGCATCGCCGTTTAGGCGATCCAGAATGGACGTTTGCATCAAAAAGTCCTGAACATCATCCGGTAGGGCAGAGAGAACTTGCTCGGTCAAATATCGGGTAAGGTCGGTGGTGCGACCGGAAAAATCCGATACCAGCCGCGCTTTTTCACCATCACCACTGAGCCACAGCCGAGCCATCTGGAGGGCAATGGGCCACCCCTCGGTACGATCAGTCAACCGGTGTAATTCTTGGCTGTTCACCTGCGCGCCGGAGCTAGCCAAAAAAGCCGCTACCTCTGCTTTTGAAAAGCGTAACTCTGACGCGGATATTTCCAACAGCTCATCACGGGCCCGCAAATTCTCAAGGTCAATTTCTGGTCGGTGGCGCGACGCAACAACAAAATGAACATGACGCGGCAGGTTGCGCATCAGGATCCGGAAAAGCGCACATAAATCTTCTGTTTGAGCCCGGTTGAATTCGTCCAAAAAAACAACCAACGGCTCGGTTTTTTCATTTAAAATATTGATAAAGGCGGCGGCCAGAGATTTGACAGGCATTTTCTCGTCTAAGTTGCCTAATTCCGCCAAGGGATCGGGATCAATATACCCCAACCTCACCAAGGCAGCGAACATATGAGCGAGACAAACGGATGGCGCGCCTTCGTCTTCTTCCAGCGTCAGCCAGGCGGCGGCAACACCTTGGTGGCGTAACGTCTTCAACCACTGCATGAGTAGGCTGGTCTTGCCATAGCCGGCCCCGGCATGCACGACCGCGAGACGACACTGCAACACCTTGTCCAGAGCACCCGCCAAATCCTGGCGCACCACATGGCCCTCATCGCGCGTTTGTGGCGACAGCTTGGTGGTGGCCAGCTTATCCAGTGCGCTGTGAAATCCTCGTTGGTCTCGCGCGTGTCCCATAGCGAATATATGCTCTGACTTAGTCTTTCAACCTCTGCGTCAAAGACTATATCACACTAAACGCCATATTCTAAACAAGTAGAGGCGGCCTCCTGGCCGCCGCAACCCAAAAACGCCCTGTCCCTTAATCTACTTGGAGTCGACCAGCAATCGGACATCATCCGTGTTATTCAAATCTTGCTCGCCCACCAAGTTGAGCGGCGCAAAGCTATGGGTCGCATAAAGATCGAGATGAAAGTCAGACGCTGCGTCGAGATCCTGATCTTCGGGCCCACCCAGAGGATTGGCAAAAGCGGCCCGGGCAATATTGCCATCACGTCCATATTCAACCATCAAATTGACCCCGCCACGATTGGCATATAGTCCATGGTTCATGGACGCTTTGACCACAGACGTGGGCATGCGGTCGGCATTCGAGGGAAAATAGGTTTGTGCCGTTGCTTTTGTGAGCCAACGGGCCAGATCGCTCCCTTTATCCGATGTCAATTTTTCGGTTACGTTGACCAGAGCTTGGCGTGCCACATCCATGGATTTGGCCCCATTGAACATATCAAAATGATAGGGAATCCCCGGTGTCTGAGCCGCACCTAGGAATGCCCGATAGGTGGCAAAGGTACCGCCCGACGGATGCTCCTCAAGACGAGCCGGCAGACGTTGATGGACATTTCCGATGAAATAGCGCCCAACCCCCATAGCACCATCGCTTGAGCCCTCAAAAATATGCCCCAGTGTCTGGCCGACAACGTCCTTAAGCCAAGCGTCAAAGATCGTGAGGCCCGGGAAATCAAAATAACCGTCGCCGTCCTGATCTATCCGACGGCCATCCCATTCCATCACCGCCTGAGCGGCCAATCCAAGAGTGGACTGGGAATTGATCCCTTGCGTGGCCTGACGAAAAATATCTTTCATGACATGCCAGTTCACATCCGTGTAAGATATGGTCCGGTTCAAGGTTTGCACATCCGCCCAGGTCACTTTTGATGGCCATTGGTCTATTGCGCTTTTTAGAATTTCCGCTTGGTGGCCGCGACCCCACTGTTCCCAATAGAGTCCGGAATTGGGTTGCCTGATCGTAGGACGATTGTTGAAGTTATAGACAACGTCCTCGTTAGTATAAACGAGCGTGTCTTGACCATCAGTATATCCTTCGGGATCCTGCGAGCCGTCACCTGCAATGGGCAATCGGATATCTGCGTCGGGCTTACGATGCGGGAAGCGCCCGGTATAAGCAAAGCCGACTTTGCCGTATCGATCCGCATAGAACCAATTGTAATTGAACGCAAGATTTTGCGCCTGGTGTTGCCACGCTTGTTCCGAGTGAGCCGCCGCCCCGCGTAACCATGCCACAACCGATCTCGCCTCATAACCTTGCCACGGAAAGGTCGTCACATAAGCGATTTCATTTTGTTCACTGGCTACCGGTCCATAACCACTGTTTTTAACGATCAGCCTTTCGTCTTGCTCGCCTTTGACCTTAATGATTTCCTGGCGTTCTTCGAACGGACGAATTTGCCCGTTACGTGCATAAGACGTACCGTTTTCTTTAACCTGCAATTCCAACTGGTTGGCCTGCATGCCCAGGCCCGCCGTCATGCCCCAAGCATAGTGCCGGTTGAACCCAACTTGGAAAAACGGCATGCCTTCCGGCGACATACCGATAAAATCAAAATCACCACCATGAAGACCCACGGTGTAGTAATAAGACGGCCGATGCCAACCGGTTTGCGGGCCAGATAAGAATATGGCATTCGCATCCTCGGCACGGTTTTTGCCGACCGCCCAGGCCATGCTGGCCCGTCTGGGTTCAAAATGCGGATCGTCGGGCGACACAAAGGTCTGCATTTTGTCGAGCGCCAACAGCCCATTGGGCATATGAGCCGCGGCTCTGCACCCCTTAGCGGATCCGACGTCGGTCGCTTCATCTAGCGGTTTTTGATCGTTCATCGTGGTGATGGCATAGGGATCATGTTGCCAGATGAGTGCATCGAAAACATCATCGCAGTGTTGCGGATATTTCTTCGCTAGGAATTTGTAAAGAGCGAGATTGTCGTCATAAACTGTGAAGTTGGAATAAAATGCCAAAACATCGGCAGCCGTCGCCACAACATCCGTTAGTGTCCAGTGTTGAGGTTTGAAGCCGTAAGTTACAAAGCCCTTGGGCAACTTGGCACCGTTGTTCGCCAATGCGTCCTCGATGGCTTTGTTCAAGCCTCTGGCATAAGCGTCTAGCAATTCTCGATCTTCAGGTCGGAGCGCTTCGATTTGCTGATTCAAACCAGTCAAATTTAAATTTCTGCGCGTTTCGGTATCTTTCTCGACAAATTTATTGGCCCATCTATTGTCATCCGTGCGGCCCAAGAATTCGGCGCGGCGACCGAGCGCTTGATGCTTGCGCATTTCCACCTGGAACAGCCGATCCTGTCCGATCCAATACCCGAACGCAAAAAAGAGATCCTGATTGTTGTCGGCATATATTTGCACCACACCTTGCTGATCCCGATAGATACGGTATCCAGCAAACGCGCTACCGGCAACAGCAACAATTACAAAGCAAATTATGAACCCTACAAAGATAGTGATATGGCGCAGGTGCATGGATAATCCCTCCGTCTTGAAAATGGCCAATGCGGCCTTTGATCAAACGAAAGGAAGACGGGTCGGCGCCGGAAGGTGTGAAGAAAGCCGAGGCTAAGCGAGCAGCGATTTTTCTTGCTGTTCAAACCCCATCAAGGTGTTGGTGACATTGATGCCGATGGCGTCCACATTATAACCGCCCTCCATCACGAACAAGGTCGGGAGATGCAATCTTGTCAGCCGTTGTCCCAATCGACTGTAATCCGCAGACGCGAGTTTAAAATAAGAAATGGGATCGCCTTCATATGTGTCGACGCCGAGTGACACCACGAGGGCATCCGCGCCGTAATCGGCAATGACCGCTATCGCTTGGTTGAGAGCTTCGAACCAGCCATCAGCCGTCGTGCCGTGCGGCAGAGGAAGGTTGAGCGTATAGCCCATGCCTGGGCCCGTTCCGCGTTCGTCGGCATATCCTAAGAAGAATGGATAATCCTGGTCCGGATCGCCATGGATAGAGACAAACAGCACATCGGCACGGTCATAGAAAATGGCTTGCGTGCCGTTACCGTGATGATAATCCACATCCAGCACAGCAACTTTTTTCAGACCCTGATCGATCAGTCGCTGCGCAGCAATGGCCGCATTATTCAAAAAACAATACCCGCCGTAATATGACCGCGAGGCATGATGACCCGGCGGGCGACACAAAGCGAACGCCGCTTTATCACCGCGGACGAGCAAATCTGCTCCTGTAAGTGCCACCTGAGCCGACGCATAGGCCGCCGCCCATGTGCCCGCCGTAATCGGCGCCGTGGTATCGAATGAATAATACGACAATTTGCCAAATATAGACGATGGCACCCGCCGTCCCATGTCATGCATCCTCATGTCAGGCATCGGTGTGCAGCTGGGCAGCGCGTCGCCGTCCCCGCCCGCGTCACACCAGGCCGCCCACGCTTCCTTCAGAAAAGCCACATAGTCCGGCGCATGAACTGCCAGTATGGGATCTTCACCGAAATCCTGCGGTTCGATGATCGGGCCAAGGCCTCGGGCCTCGATAACGGCATGAATGGCGTCTGCCCGGGCCGGCCGTTCATGGCAAGGCACCAGCTTATTGCCGAACAACTCGGCCTGACCATGCTGCAACCGATGCTGATCCGTATATACCGTCTTCACCCGCTCTACCCTTTCGACAACTGTCTAATCTGCTTGACCATCGTATAGCGACGGCAGTGCGAACCCGCGCAGCGTCTTACGGCTTTTGGGGCTCGGATATGTGCGCTTGCTGTGCGTAGCGCCCGCCCGCACCACTGCCGCCAAGACTCCGATGCTTAATGTGGTCGGATTGATGATCGGCACATCCGCACCCTGCGCCAGAAGCTGTTGTCGCAACGCCGCAGCGTAATGGGAAAATTCCGTGCAGCCGAGAACGATAACCTCAGCCCCGTCTTTGGTGATGACCTGCAAGGCGGCCGCCGTAAGTCGGTCCATGGTCAGAGTATGATCCTGTTCGATCTCCTCCACCCGCAGATCCGTACTGCGCAAGCCAGCAAAGCTGCTGATCAACCCCATCGCCCGCACCTGCGCTTCGACCATCGGTCCAGTATCATCACAAACGTCTATGATACCGAATTTGCCACCAAGCGCAGACGCCAGACGATAACTGATTTCTGCTGTTCCCATGACCGGGATCGTCAGTGCCGTGCGTAAGGCTTTTAAGCCTGGATCCAACATACAGTCGATCAGAATACCCTGGGCCCCTTCGTTCAGCGCTTGCAAACCCGCCTGCACCAAACCTGGGATCGCCAAGGCATCATCCAGTTCGCTTTCAACCGAGCTTGGCCCGATCTTTAGAAACCGTCCGATCACGTCAATATCTGCCACGGCAGCAAATTCTTGATCCAAGAATTTTTGATAACCGACTTCCGTCAGCGATTCGGATTCAATAATCGGAGCAAGGGCATAGAGCTTCACCATATCAAACCTCCTGCCGTCCGGATTTTTGTTTTGCTGATGCGGACAACCGCACCAAAAGCATATAACATCCGCCAGCAATCAGGAGCGAGTCACAGGCAGGAATGGTCGTGAGTGTCCACAAGTCATAGGCGGTGGACATGCCGACAGAGCCCCCAAGAATCCAAGCAGCAAACGCGGGCCATCGAATGGCCGGGCGATGTTTTAAGTCATTCACGTCGTAGATCCGCCGCGCGATTAAGTAGTAGTCAGTGACATAAATAGCCGCCACCGGCGGAATGAACACCCCAAGCGTCACCAGAAAAGGGATGAATATATGAATAATGCCCGACAACGCCACAAGTGTCCCCAACACGCCTGCCGCCACTGTCAATTTCCATGGCTTGGTTGTTTTGAATGTGGCCGCCAAGCTCAATCCGGACCCATAAACATTTGCCGCGTTGGAGGTCCAAGTGGAAAAGATCAGCACAAACAGCGCCGGAATGCCAAGACCAAGGCTTAGAAAAATTTTCATCAGATCAGATTGCCCGGTCACCAGACTGGGAATTGCCGCCGATAACAAAATGACCGGTACACCGATGCCATAGGATGCAACCATGCTGCCCACGGCACCTCTGCGTGAGGAAATGTAGCGCGTTAGATCAGGAACCGTGGCAGCTCCCACCATATTGCCGCCCACCACAGCGGAAATGGCAAGACCGATACTCATGCTGGGTGTGACCGGCGACTGGAAAATATCCGGTGTCGCCATCGTCAAAGCCATGCCCATGATCGTCACCAGGATAATAATCAACAACGGCACCGCCATCAGCGACAAGCGGTCCAAAGCCTTGAAGCCAAAAATCGTCGTCAGCACCATCAGCGCACTGCCAACAATCACATAATAGGACCACCCGCCCGACGCATGATAGAGTTGATCCACCGTCGCCACCATGGCATCGCCGAACAAGGCCGCGTTGACTCCGAACCATCCGAACATGGTGGCGGCAAACACTGTATTCACCAATTTGGCGCCTGATACGCCGAACGCGAATTGAACCAGCATATAGGTGCTGAGGCGCGCACGCGCACCCACAAGGGCCGTGAAACTAGCCACAATCGCCAGAATAATACCGCCGACGATGAACGCCAAAGCCGCGCCTTTTAAGCCAAGCGCCGTGCCGATCTGCACCCCCATCAGAAAACCGGGCAGAGCAATACCGATACCGATGATAATCAACGCCACCCGCATGCCACTTACTGTCGCACTGTCGGGCACAGGCGCGGTGGAAAAATCCTCCATCAAGGCATCGACTTTTATTTTTTCCATTCTGCCTACACCCTAGTTCGATCCGTATTTAATTCCGCTTCAGTTTTGGCTGGTCGACCGCGTCAGAAGAACAATGTTTGGTCGCTATTGCGCCCGCCACAATCCCAGTCGTCAAAACCGGTTATTATTAGCCCACCACGCTACCAGAAAAATTCGGTAGGAAAAAATCAGGTAGGGTTGGAGTTAACCATACCCTACCTGTCAGTTTGCGCGTGCGGTTAAAAATTGACACGATTAAAAATTGACGTGGTTAAAAATTGACGCGGGCGGTGACACCATATTCACGCGGACGACCGAACCAGGCCGTAGCGTGGGAGTCACCAAGAACGATCAAGTCCTGAGCCCATGTGATATACTTGGCGTCGGTCAAGTTCTTACCCCAGAATTTGAGCTGCCATTGCTGATTTTCCGGCTCAATGATCAGATAAGCGTTGACCATCGAATATCCATTTTCGTACTCAAACGGCGAATTAACCGCAGTCTGATAATAACCGGAGCGGTAGCTATAATCGCCACCAAGCACGAGTGAGCCGAAACTAGATAATGGCAGTGTGAATTCACCGCCGATGCGTGCGTTCCAATGCGACAATGTCGGCAGCCGCGTGGCCGGGGTCACAAAAGCAATGGGAGCGATATCGGTCCATTTTTCATCGGTATATCCCAGGCTGCCGTGCAGTAGGAAAAACTCTGCCGGCCGCGCCTGCAATTCGATCTCAAATCCTTTAAGATCGGCATCACCGGCATTGTTGACAGGAAAATAAAAGTTCCCTTCGCCGTCCACCGCACCGGTGAGTAATTGAATATCTTTATACTTCGTTAGAAACGCCGACGCGTTTATCCGCAACCTGTTATCGAACCACTGGGATTTGACGCCAGCTTCGAACGACCAAACTTGTTCAGGATCATAGGAATTGAACTGACCCGCATTATCAGGCCGCCCGTTAAAACTGCCGCTCTTGAAGCCGCGGGTAGCAGAGACGTAAAGCATAAGATCTTCGGTCGCCTGAAATTCGGCGCCGAACCGTGGCGAAACATTACTCCAACTGTCGTCACCGGTAATCTGGAACGGCATGAGAATGGCTGCATTTTTTTTCTCATGGGTCCAACGCACGCCTGCGGTCAGGCTGAACTGCTCGGTCACATTATAGGTTGCCTGGCCAAACAGCGCGATGTTTTCTGTGTGGAGTTCCAGCGACGTGGTGCGGCCTGCACCATATGGCAGGTCGGTATAATAAGCGTAGTAATAGTTCACCATGTCTTGATCGACGTTCTCTTTAAGATAATAAGCGCCGATGATCCATTTCAGAGCGTCGAAAGTTCCGGAAAGTTGGAATTCCTGCGTGAACTGATTTTGCCGTTGGTCTACTTCCTGATCGTTGTAAAAAAGTATAGTCCCGTCAAAATCTGCAGCCGATTGGTTGTCCATTTCCCGGTAGGCCGTGATGGATTTAAACTGCGCAAACCCAAGATCCCAATTGATTTCCGCCGACAAGCCGAGCACATCCAGATTATCGGTCGGTCGTATGCTGGTGGTATTGATCTTGCGCGGGTCGCTGGAAGGAAGGGCATCCAGGACATTCAACCCTGTCAACAACGTAAAGTAATCACCGCCGCCGCTGGCGACAACATGTGTAGCACTATGAGCCGCAACATGCGCGCGGCGACGCGTCCCGTCCACGGTCAAAAGTACATCTACGTTTTCGCCTGGATCCCACAGCAATTGGAATCGGCCGCCTACATCGCTGTCATCGCCAACCTTAACACCATCCAGGACTCGCTTTGCAAAACCGTCATTATTGCGGGTGACACCCGATATTTTAGCAAACAGCGTGTCGGTCAACGGCACATTGGCGCTGAACCGCGCATCCATGCGCTGATAATTACCGATGGTACCTTCGACATAACCGCCAGCCTCTTTCGCAGGACGTTTTGAGACGACGTTGATGGCACCACCAATAGTGTTTTTACCGAACAGAGTGCCCTGCGGCCCCTTCAGCACCTCGACGCGTTCAATGTCCGCGGCTTCCAGCGATGACCCCATGGTGCGGCCCACATAAACACCGTCCAGATAAAGCGCCACACCGGGATCTGCGGTGGCGACGAAGTCGGATTGCCCGATACCGCGGATATAAAAATTGGCGCCGCTGGAACTTCCCGAAAACCCTGGGCTGTATTGAAGATTCGGAACGATATGGTCGATCTGGCTCAGGTTATTGACCGACATATTGTCAAGCACGGCACTGGTCAACGCCGTCACCGATACCGGCGTCCGCTGCAAACTTTCCTCGATCTTACGGGCGGTCACCGTAATTTCTTCCAATTGCAAGGCGCCTTCCGCAGCCAGAGCTATAACCGGCAGTAACGCCATTGCGCTTGAGGTCGCCAGACAAGTAAATTTTCCCGCCATCTTTATCCTCCTTTTGTTACGGGTCTTTTCCCCGCGATGTTGTCCTGTCGTGAAAGACTTTCTACAGCCAGCCGTTGAGTATCTCGATCGGTTGGTACTGTTCCGCGATCCCGAAGGCCTGGGGGCCAAATACCGCCAAGGCCTGAGGTGTGCGCAGTAGCGGCGGCACACTGACCCCGACCAGCTTCAATCGTTGGCCATATCGCAAGCGTTCGGTTGTAATCGGTTCCGCAGTTTCGCGATCAAAGAATGTCAATATGTCCGGCACCGCGGCCACAATCCTGCCAGAACGCCGCGCCACTAGATTCTCGTTTTGAAACTCTACTTCCATGCGGTCGGGGGCTATTCTGTCGGCGGCCATTCGGTCTACGGAATGAGCAGCAGACCGAGCCGTCGGACCGAAGCCTTCTAAAGTCACCCGCCCCACCGCAAAGCCATCCTCGGTCGTACGATCGAGATCCACGATCTTGCCATCGAACAACACGCCGCCGTGGCTATAGTAGCTGGACTGACGCAGACAGGCCATCAGCGCCGCAAACGGATCTTCCCCCGCCTGACGGGCCAGACGGACCGATCTACCGATCGTAATGGATAAGGATATAGTGCCACGTACGGCATGTTGTTTCATTTGATAGCCGCTGCCGCTGTAATCAATGACGTGGCAAGTCCCGCCCATGGCAATGGACAACACGCGGGCCAGACGTTCTTCTTCGGCGTTGGTCGCCGCTTCAATGACAATGGAATTGCCTTTCTCGTCCGTCATCACGATAGGATTTGCAGAACATCCGTATACGTTAAAGACGACCATCTGCGATTCAGGAAAGGCCCGGCCCATGCCGTCGCAGTCGACAACGGGAATGCCCTGTTCCGCAGCGATCAGCAACGGCGAGAGACCATTACTACCACCGATCTCAATTGGAAAAACAGCAAACACTTTCTGACCCTTGACCTGTTCGAGCTTGGCCAGACCCCGACTGGCTTCAATACCGTTCGGTAGCTTTTCTTCAGATACTGTCGGCGCTCCTATCCAACCGCAAGGAGCGATCAACGCATCATCCGGCACTGCCGAAAGATCGATCAAACATATTTCCTGGCCGGCTGCCAAGGCTGCTTCCAATTGCAACAGCGTCGTGTGCGCCGCGCCACCGCCACCAGACCCAAGCAGCGCTGTTCCCACGGCCATGTCGCGCACATCTTCCAACGTCAAATAACGCATGACTGCAGCCCCAGAACCCTGGTCTTTATCAAACTGATCTCTGTTCACGGTCACGAGAATTTCAAATCCCCTACTGCTCGGGCGCGGACACGTACTGATTGTCCGGGCAAATAATTAAGCGCCATTTCATCCACATCCACGACTTCAACCGTGGCCGGACAGGCACCTGCCGCCATCGCCATTGCAGTCACCTGTGTTCGAATATCTGCAAGCGCTTGATCACGCATACCGCCGCTATAGCTCACCACACGGTCAAGCTCACCACTGACCTGGCCGAAGGCTGCGCCGATCGCATTCGCGACCGATGCATGGTCCGGCCGCAATAGCGTTGAAGCTCCGCGCGGCTTTTCACTGATAAGCGCACCGCCGCCACCGACCACGATGACCGGTATGTCACCAGCCATCGTTTTCATACTGTCAATCCCATCTTCGATGAGACGATGGGCCCGACCCATCACAGTTTTCAGCACCGTCGGGCTCAGCGCTGGCACCCGGCCCGCATCACCGAAGGTCGCAAGACCGGCGGACACCGCAACGTCGCTCATGGTCAGGGTCTCGCCGCCAAATAAATAGGCGTCACTCGTGAGCCGATGACCCACGGAATCAGGGCCGACGGAGAAATCGTCATCCGTTAGAACGTCCGCACCGAAGCGTGTCGGATCAAGATGCACGCGGCTGCCGCCGCCAAGACCAATGGCCAACACATCCGGCATCCGAAAATTGGTGCGGACACCGCCGATATCCACCGCCACACTTGATTCCCGAGGAAAGCCGCTGATCAGCACGCCAATATCGCTGGTGGTACCACCCACATCGATGACGATCGCGTCGTGGCATCCGGTCAAGAACGCGGCACCGCGCAAGCTGTTTGTGGGGCCGGAGCCGAAGGTCAGAATAGGGAGTTTTGCCGCATAGTCCGCCGACATCAGCGTGCCGTCATTTTGGCTGACGTAAAACGGCACCTCGATCTTCAATTCCCGCAGGGCGTCATGGAAAGAGCATACAACCTCCCGCGCCAAAGCGCTCAAGGATGCATTCATGATGGTCGCGTTTTCCCGTTCCAGAAACCCGATACGACCGATGCTGCTGGATAAGGTGATGGAAATACCGGGGCATTCTTCGTGAACAATGGCCGCCGCCTGCTCCTCCATACTGGCATTGATCGGGGCGAAGACCGATGTGATGGCAACGGTTTCCAATCCCGCGGCGCGGATTTTGCGGGCCGCGGCCCGCACTTTGGCCGCATCGAAAGGCGCAATGTCCCGGCCATCGAATTCGTAGCCGCCGGGCAGGAGAAAAGTCTGTCCTTCAGCAGCCTGCCGCAACGGTCGGGGCCAACCGATCATGGGGGGTAAGGCCTCCCCCGATGGGCTGGCCAGCCGAATTACCCCCACTTTCAACAGGCCGCGGGCTTCGACAAAGGCATTGGTGAACTGGGTCGTGCCGATCATCACCGCTTCCAACGACTTGGCCGCCACGCCGCTATCCGCCAACACCGCCGTGAGCGCGGCGATGATGCCATCTTCGACCGGGCGGGTGGTCGGACGCTTGGCCCAAGCCACCACCGTGCGATCGCTCATCAAGACCGCGTCCGTGTTGGTCCCCCCCACATCAATGCCGATGCGCATTTGATTGCTCGCCCTATTTTTTTATCCCTGCGAACAATAAGAATACGGCTAAAACTCATTTCAACCCATTGATGAAATGGATAATTCACCACCCTTAATGGGTATGGGGGTACGCCCCAGTGGGTAGAGGAAATTTTAAAATGGGTAGGGGGTTGCCAAATATGCGCCATAAAAAACGCCGGGAGAGCGTGAAGGCTGTCCCGGCGGCCTTGTAGTCGATCACATCACTGGAATTCCCGCGCTTTTTTGAGTTCTTTGTTGGCTTCCTCGTCAAATTTATCTTTGGCTTCTTTTACATCCAAAATCCGCGCGAAAGTTTTACCCTTACAGCTATTCCACACCTTCTGTGCCCGCGACCTTTCCACGGCCAGGGTTGAGGTATATAGATGAATGCTGTAGAAATGCATTTCCATATCCAGCCGCTGATTACCTGACATGTATAGTCGATTGTGCAGGCTATATTTATTGGCGAGCTTGAAAAGCTCAAGATGTTCATCCGCAATACCCATCTTCAGGAAATCATAGGGAGACTGCAAGCTCAATGTGGTATCAGTCGCGTCATGACCAGGCGTTTCCGTCATGCCATAGAGTGTCTTCCACTGATAGTCCCATTGTTTCTGATATTGCGTTTGGTCTGAATATAACTTTTCTTTCTCGTTTTGCTCAAGACCTCTTTTTTCAGCATCCCTCGCAAACGGCGGATGGTTGGCGGCACAAAGGGAAATCAACTGAACGATGTCACACTTCTTCAATGCCTCAAGATAAGTCGTGAAATCTTCACTCCTCAATTTCTCATCATTACCTAATTGTCCTTCACCACTGCATATGCTGAAGGCATTGACGCACATGGCCGGCGTCGATTGCAGAACATCCATATTCTTGACATGCACATCACTACTCTCACCACCTATATCTATGCATCCAGCCAACTTGTAAGTCGTGAAATCATCATTTGGTATATAAATCAGCGCGGCTGAACCCAACAAATTATACTTGCCCTCTCCTGCATATTGAATACGGCTGAGGCGTAGTACAATAGGCCATCCCTCGACACAACATTTAAACAACGCAATTTTTTCGCTGCTGTAAATGGGAAGAACCGGTACACTAGCGTTTCTCTGCGGCACAATGACTGTGCATTTATCAAACACTGAAGCGACAGACTTAAATATAGAAAATCGGTTATCTTCGGAAATAGTGCGTGTGGTTTTTGTGATAAATTCTACCGTGTATTCGGCCAGTGTTTGACGTTTCGTCCGGTCAGTGCTGATAGAATAAATACAGGATCTTTCACCGTCGTCGACCTCGATGCCAAACTGATCCCGTGTAACGTAGCGGCAGCGGCTCATCACCTTGCAAAGATAGAGATAATCGGGATAGTAATCTCCGTTCTTGCGCAGCACATCAAAAATATGCAGCACCATACGGATATAGTCCCATTCTTCCGAAGCTTTCCCAGTGACGTCCGCAATCGTTTTTACATTTTCTTCTTCCCAGACATCATTAGAGTGGTTATCATAAAACCTGCGGATGAGTTTTTTGCAGTTTTCTAACCCCTCAAAATCACCAAGACAGCCTTGAACAATCTTATAAGCCGTCAGGACAAAGGGTGGCCGCAGTTCGCAACTTGCATCTGCGATCACGGGATCCAAAAAATGGACGTCACCTAGAATCAAATGATTGATCGCTTCGCACATGTAGCGGAGCTCAAGAAAGACAGCTAAAGCACGGTTGAAGGGTCTTGGATTCTTTAACTCTTCTAACTCTTCTTCAACACCTTGAAGGTCCTGTTTCTTTTTTTCACTTTCCTGACCCTTTTCAATCACCTCACGTTTTCTTACAAGGTTATTGTACTTCTTGTTTATACCATCTGCTTGCTGCTTTATAGCCTGTTGAATAAACTGTAGAGTTTTACTTTTGGCACCCTTTTTGCTGACAACAGCAAGTTCAATTGCTATTATCAAAAACTCAGCATACCAACCTTCTTTTGCAAGGTCTTCTGTAATTTTACAGATTCTGTCCTTAGACTCGTACGTTTTACTAGTTATACAATGTAAACAGAAGTAGATCAGTGTGCAGAAATGTTGTTGCTGCCCGCTTTTTTCAAGTTCAAAAATTTCCTGCACACAGAGTTTATAAATCTGCATACAATTCAATTCTTTCAAGTCAAAGGTTTGAGTACAATCTTTGAATAGTAGATCGTTAACCTTTTCAAGCTTCATCAATAACATAAAATCGACGAGAAATGACGCATAATCTATATCGAATTCCCCAGGAAGTTCGCACTGTAATGCCTGCAAAAGTGGGAGATAGTAAAGCTTATCCACCTCTTTCTTTTTTGCAGCAAATAATAGAGCGTTATGCAGTTTAGTGCATTTATTATTAGTCTCCGCATCATAAATTATCTGCACTATTTTTTGCTGGACATCGTTTTCAGTCTTATTGGCAAGGTCGACAAGATAGCTCTTGAAATCACTACTGCTTTCAGGAAGTCGAAAAGATTTTTTCCCCTGCAGATCCGTCACAATTAAATCGAGCAAAAGCCACATTGGTGACTTGGGTGTGGATCTTTGTTGTGGGTTTCGGTTTTGACGTTGCTTTGACACCGGGTTTGGATTTGGGTTTTTCTCTTCATCATCGCTCATCATTTTTATATCTCCTTACTTTTGGAAAATGAAATCTCATGCACCGACCAAATATCCGGTGGATAATGGGTTGGTTTTTACATCAGTAAGACGGAAGAAGAGCGAGGATTGTGAATAGCGCAATCGATATACGGCCAAGATGAGAAGGCAAGATCATGCCTACGCTTGGAACAAGTCTCCCGACACAAACACACGGCCTGGTCCATGCGCCAACATGGCCAGACCCGATGTTTTGCGCAGCGTGCTTAAATTATTGCTGGATGTCGTAGAGGGCTGATAAAGGATATCCGCGCAATCCTTTTTTGCCAGGAGTCGGGAATGCCTTTTTGCTGTGGCCGTGGCCTTCTTTCAAAAGATTGATTATCGTGCGGATCGTCAATGGCAATGGATCGATCACGGGGATGTCGTATCCATTCTCAGATTTGAGCTTTTCTTTCACTGCCTTGGCCGTACCGGAGAAGCCCGTGCATCCAAGCACAATCACATCGGCATGATCCTGCGCGATAGCCTGCAAAGACGCGTTATAAAGCGCAGTCGTGGTCTTCTCATTATTATCGCCAATTTCTTCCACGGGAATGCCAGTGCCGCGAATCGATGCAAACTTGCTCATCAAACCGTAACGCTTGACCAAATCTTCCACCGTGGGTCCGGTGTCATCGCCGATATCCACCACGCTGAAACGGTGACCCAGCGAAGCCGCCAGATGAAAGGATGTCTCCGCCGGTCCGATGACCGGGATGCCAAGCGCACAGCGCAGGGCCTTTAGCCCAGGGTCGCACATGCAATCAATGACGATCCCATCCGCACCTTGCTCCACCGCCCAGAACGCTTTGAGCAACAAACCTGGGACGCTCAAAGCATCATCGATCTCATTTTCCACCGACGTCGGCCCAGCATCCAGAAAAGAGCAAATAACCTCAACATCTTGCTCTTTAATACTTTTACTTACAAATTTCTGGGAATCTTCCAGCTTGATCGTTTGTGACTCAATAATGGGAGAAATAACAAAAATCTTCATGATGCAGGATCCCTATAGCTTATTCCAATTCATATTCGCCCAGAATTCCCTAGGCACCAAAACACAAACGCGCATCAAATCATATTTGTGACGGGAAATGTTTTGTAACACTTTCCGGCCACAGCGTGGTACTCGGCCGCCGCCTAGCAGCGGAATTTGGCCGATCCGGCGGATCAAGGCGTTGATGACATACCAAACCACCACCGCCACCGTGAAAGTGCTCAGCAGGTCCGGCTGAAGCGGTTCAGAATGGCTTAATAGCAGCAGAAATCGCCATTTCAGGAATGATTTGGTCATGGCCTTTTGTCATCACCCGCACTTTTTCTATACCCTTGAGACTAAGCAGCAAAAATTGGGATCACAAGAGGTCTGGACAGACCCCGGGAGATCTTCTATAAGGCCCCCACGTCCATGCTGGGGTCCGTCTCACAGCCTTGGGCTGGACAGCTCAGTTGGCAGAGCAACGGATTGAAAATCCATGTTTCGCTGGTATGATTCCGGCCCCGGGGGGAACCACCATTTCTTAAAGAGCTGCAATTATATGAAGAGACAATTCTTTACTCTAGGATGACTATCAGCGGGAGACAGCTTCGTGAAGCTTGAGGCAAAGATAATAAAATTTATTGGGGGTCATCTACCTCCAATTCCTCACTCAACAGCTATTATAAATAGAATACTGAAGCCTATATATTTACGTAAAAAGCGACCACTGGAGACCGTAAAAGTATTCGATTTTCGCATGAAGCTTGATCCTTCCGAATGTGTAGATGGTGGGTTATTCTTTTATCCACACCTCTATGAGAGAAGAGAGGCAGCTTTTATAAAAAAAACGCTAAAACTTGGCGATGTCTTCATAGACTTAGGAGCCAATATTGGCTTCTATAGTCTCTATGCGTCGAGGTTAGTTGGTCATTCTGGTCAAGTATTAGCTATAGAAGCTGATGCCGATAATGCTCAGAAACTGAGAGAGAATATACAACTTAATCAATTTGAGAATATTCGTATCGCTGAACGAGGAATTTCAGATAAAAAAGAGACCTTACTTTTATATAAGAATATAAAAGGAAATAATGGCGGACACACCTTTTTAAAAGGTATACACGAAGAGAACATTTCGATTAGTGTAGATTGCTATACTTTCCTCGAGACACTCCAAGAATATCAAATTAATAAGATAGCATTCCTAAAAATTGATATAGAAGGTTTTGAGTATAAAGTATTATCGGAGTTCTTCCGCTTAACCTCTACTAAATTAGTACCTTCTTATATCATGATGGAAAAGCCAAGGCTTTCTTGCAGTAACGATCCTGTACAGTTAATTGAAAACCATAATTACAAGAAATGTCTAGTTACCAGTGACAATATCATCTTCGCACATAGTTCGTCACCCTTGTTCACTGGGGCATAAATTATGCACAGAGGTTATTGGTGACACTCGCTGTAAATATAGCCATAAACTTTATAGGTCGCTTCCTTTCAATAGGTTTGCTTCTACTCTTTCTACCTCTTTTTTTAAATTTATTAGGGCCAGAAGAATACGGCCTTTTAACCATCTATGCCTTGTTACAACTTGTGTTATCTGTTTTGGAGTCAGGCATCTCTACTACAGTCAATAAAAATATTGCAGCCCTTACTAATAGTGGCGAGAATTTTCAAGAACAAGCAACAATACTACGAACGTATGAACTTATAATTGCATTAATAGCAATTTTTCTTTTATCGCTGAGCCCTCTAATTGGAAATCTATCCAGCAAGCATTGGTTAGAAGGCGTTAGTCTTTCACCAGAAATTATATCGTTGTCTGTCACCCTCATGACTGTCTCGATTGCCATTAGATTGCCATCACTAGTCTATTTATCGACCTTACTTGGTTTACAGTTGCATCTTTATCCTAATATAATTCAGATGGTTTCGGTAATTTTTCGTACACTGATCGCTTACTTTTATATGAAACATAATAATAGTGGTGTTGAGACATACTTTTACATTGCTATCTTCGATAGTATTTTTGTTTTGTTATGTTCTGCTTTTTTTGCGTGGAAAAAAATTCGCTTTTCCTTTCTTCAAGCAAAACATAATTTTTCAATTATAACTAGGGAGTTACACTTTATAAGCCTAGTAGCATTAAACACCATAGTCACCACATTCACTACTCAACTCGATCGCTTAATATTAAGTTTTTCTGTTCCTCTAAATATCATTGGAATATATGGCGCAGCAGCAACACTTTCTGGCGGTATTGTATCCATCTCATATCCAATTGCGGTTGCTGCTTTTCCACGTTTAACTCAACTATCTGCCAACAATAATATATCAGAATTAAAAATTACATATTTGCAGCTATTTAGACTTGTCTCTTTACTACTTACACCTATTTGTATGACAATTTTCTTTTTCTCAGATACTATTGTTTATGTCTATTTTCAAAATCCAGAACAAAGCGAGCTACTCACAAAAATTTTGTCCTGGTTATCAATCTTCGCATTATGCTCAACATTTATCCCGTTAGTAACTGTACTTGCCCAATCTACGGGACGTGTAAAAGAGCTATCCTATTTTAATATGGCTTTTTTACTATTTTTGACTTTGTTTCTGCTGCCCACTAGCATCTTGGGAACAGTTTCTACAGTCGCCTTTATTATGGCTTTCTGCTACTTTCTCTTCTCTATGCTATTAGTAGGGTACATGAGTGCTATCATATTCGATGCGAAAATTTTAATATCTGTCTTCAAAGAAATGTTAGTGTTTCCATTCTTCATACTTTGTTTAGGGACTACAGTTTTACTCATTTTTCCTGATTTCAAAGATAGTTTGATTGCATCAGCTTCTTTCCTGCTAATAAGCTATGCGATAGCGGTGGCGCTCAATATTCAGGTAGCTCATAGTTTTATGAAGAGAATTCGAGTTCATATAAAAAACAAATGACGTGGTGGCAACGATAATGTTCTTGACCATTATTATTACGACTTATAACCGACGGAAACTTGTTCAATCTGCAATTTCCAGTGCCTTATTTTGGGCAAATCATAGAGATGACGTTGAAATCGTCGTAGTTGACGATTGCTCTACGGATAGCACTGTGAGTGAAATCAAAAAAACTTATCACACCGAAATCTCATCAGGAATAATGAGGATCATTAGGTTAGAAAAAAATCTGGGCGTCACAGGCGCAAAAAATGTTGGCGCACGGATTGCTCACGGAGATTGGATAACTTTCCTGGATTCTGATGATGAGTTGCGAACCGCTGTTTATGAAGAAGTGTTGATAGAGATATCAAAAAACAACTCCTCAATTATCTTTTTTCGGGCTTTGAATGTATCTCAAAATCAGCTTATTGGAGAACAAAGTCACGCTATGGTTTCAGTTACATTGGGGTCGATGCTGAAAAATTGGCCATGGGGTGATTGCATACCTTTTATAAAACGTACAAACTTTCTTCATTCTCCCTATGATCAAGATCTTCGAGGTTTTGAGGGTATTGCGTATCTTCGCACCCTTAAGCGAGGCGGTACGATTGTCATTGCACCAATTCTGGTTTTATGTTGCACGAGAGATGGACATGAACGACTTTCGACTCCACTTTCTTTACGAAAAAGAGCCTGTTATCTTGCAAAAGGTCACCTTAGGATCGCAAAAGAATTTAGTAAAGAATTGGGAATAATGGGCTTTGTTAAGCAGACGATTAAAGGCTTATACTATGCGTTGCATTGCGTTAAGAACAACCTATTAAAGTAAGGGCTCTCAAATGAGCGAGACACTATACGATCTATTTTATAAAGAAAAAATAGTGATTTTTACTAGTGTGGGGACTTTTGCATTGTTATCCACAATACTTTATTTTTTTATCACCCCGCAGTATGATGGGACTGTCATTTTATCATATTCACCACCTGAACAATCAGTAAGCTCGAGTTCGCTAGGTGGGCAATTTGCAAGCTTAGCATCGCTTTCCGGCCTAGCGATAGGTGCTGGAGAAGATAATCCTAGGAAAGCGATTGCTATTCTGAAATCTCGCCGCCTTACGCATAAATTTATGGAGAAGTATAACCTTCTTCCTATTCTATATGATAACTTATGGGATGAGCACAATAATGCCTGGATATCGGCTCCCGCGGACACTCCAACTTATTGGAAAGCATATAGCTTACTTAACGAAAAAGTTAGAAGCATTTCATATGACGTAGAAACTGGTCTTATTCACATGAGGATCAGATGGAAAAATCCAGCTCAAGCCGCGAGTTGGGCTAATCTATATGCTGAAACCGCCAATGATTATTTCCGCACAGAAGCGCTTAAAAAGTCGGAAACAAACTTGGAGTACCTCCAACAGACATTACTTACCACTCCCCAAGCGGACATTCGCTCACGGATCTCGGATATGATTAAACAAGAGATCCAAAAGATAATGATGGCCAAGGGGCAAAAAGATTATGTTTTTAAGGTAATAGACCCTGCTCTAGTCCCAGAAAAGAAATCCACACCCAAATTATTCATCCACATTTTAGTTGGGGTATTGTTAGGTACTTTATCAGGTATAATTTTCGTAATAATTCGCAAATTTAATAATGCACATAAACTAAATAATGAGTAGCACACCTTTAAATTCGAGTTCGTTCGGCAACATTGTGATTGCTATAATCTTGCCATTCCTGTTTTTGTGGGATTTCTATTATGCCGGCCTG